>NZ_QUGV01000042.1:0-22452 GCF_003479205.1 Parabacteroides sp. AF17-28
CTCTAAATTTGGATTCCATCAATTCCCGGAGTGGAAGGTTATACAAAATAAAAAAAGCGACCGTCTGCTTGTGCAAACGACCGCTTTCATGACGGTATCTTATTCAGCTTTGACACTTCAAAGCTTCTCTATTTCTTCTACCGACAGACCGGAAGAACGGGCTATCATTTCGGTGGAAAGCCCCTCTTTCTTCAAATAGGCTGCCATCTGACGCTTACCTTTGACTTCTCCTTTAGCTTCCCCCTCGGCAAGACCTTTTTCGCGGCTAATACGTTCAGCCGTGGCAATCGTGTTGACGTAATCGCGGTATGCTTTCAGCGACTCTTCATAGCATTCGCGTTCGTCAGGAGTCATGTTTTCAACATCCGCCACTTCGAGCAGTTTCTTGAAAACAGCTTTCTTTGCTTCAAAAGGCATTCTGTCCAACGTTTCCATATGCTTTAATAAATAAATCCAACACTCAAAATCTGTATGACAGTTCTCTGCCTCCATAGTTATTATAGGTATTTAGTCAGGTTGCCATCCAATACCGGATGGTGCGGTAAAGGTAATGATTTATCAAGAACGCACAACATTTATGGTTCTTTTATATTTCAAGTTCCGTTTCTGACCCCGATAAAGGCTTTTAAACATATTCAAATCATGCTGATAAATATTAATGAATTATTTCTCTATTCACAAAAAGAGTGTACCTTTGCCCGCATAGAACAAAAAACAATATTAAATTACTAAATTATTATTGACATGGAACTTACACATATCGAACATCTGGGTATCGCAGTGAAGAGTATTGAAGCTTGCCTACCGTATTACGAAGAAGTATTGGGTTTGAAATGCTACAACATCGAAGAAGTAGTCGACCAAAAAGTTAAAACCGCATTCTTCAAAGTTGGTCAGACTAAAATCGAATTACTGGAACCGACCAGTGAAGACAGCACAATCGCTAAATTCATTGAAAAGAAAGGTGAAGGCATCCACCATATCGCATTTGCAGTGCCCGATGTACAGGCTGCTCTGGACGAAGCTGAATCAAAAGGCGTTAAGCTGATCGACAAAGCTCCCCGCGGAGGTGCAGAAGGCTTAAGCATTGCTTTCCTTCATCCGAAATCTACATGCAGTGTTTTAACAGAGCTTTGCATGCCGGGAAAGTAAAAAAAAGTAGTTCATTTCTAACAACAAATCAAAAATACAATGAGTAACCAACTTGAAAAAGTAAAGGAGCTTATCGCCCTTCGCGAAACAGCTCGTTTAGGTGGTGGAGAGAAAAGAATTGAATCTCAGCACAAAAAAGGAAAATACACGGCACGCGAACGTATTGCCATGTTGCTGGATGAAGGAAGTTTTGAAGAATTCGATATGTTCGTACAACACCGTTGTACAAACTTCGGTATTGAAAAAACCAAGTATCTGGGCGACGGTATCGTAACAGGTTACGGTACGATCGACGGACGCCTGGTATATATTTATGCACAGGACTTCACCGTATTCGGCGGTGCTTTGTCTGAGGCTTTGGCCATGAAGATCTGTAAAGTAATGGACCAGGCCATGAAAATGGGTGCTCCCGTTATCGGCTTGAACGATTCTGGTGGCGCACGTATCCAGGAAGGTGTAAACGCTTTGGCCGGCTATGCCGAAATTTTCCAGCGTAACATCCTGGCTTCTGGTGTTATTCCTCAGATTTCCGGAATCTTCGGTCCGTGTGCCGGCGGTGCAGTTTACTCTCCTGCCCTGACTGACTTCAACATCATGACTCGCGGAACAAGCTATATGTTCCTGACAGGTCCGAAAGTAGTAAAGACTGTTACAGGTGAAGACGTAACCCAGGAACAATTGGGTGGTGCAAGCGTACACACGACAAAATCCGGTGTGGCTCACTTCGCTGTAGACACAGAAGAAGACGGTTTGCAGTTAATCCGCAAATTGATCAGCTTCCTGCCGCAGAACAACCTGGAAGAAACTCCGCTGATCGAATGTAAAGATCCGATCGACCGTCTGGATGACAACCTGAACGACATCATCCCTGATAACCCTAACCAGGCTTACGATATGTACGAAGTGATCGGTACGATCATCGACAACGGCGAATTCCTGGAAGTACATGCAGACTACGCTAAAAACATCATCGTAGGTTTCGCACGTTTCAACGGTCAGACAGTCGGTATCGTAGCCAACCAGCCGAAAGTTATGGCAGGATGTCTGGATAGCAACGCTTCCCGTAAGGCAGGCCGTTTCGTCCGCTTCTGCGACGCATTCAACATTCCGTTGGTAACATTGGTAGACGTACCGGGATTCTTGCCGGGTACAGGCCAGGAATACAACGGTGTGATCCTGCATGGCGCCAAATTGCTTTACGCTTACGGCGAAGCTACAGTGCCTAAGGTAACTGTTACACTGCGTAAATCTTACGGTGGTGCTTACTGTGTGATGAGTTCCAAACACCTGCGCGGCGATATGAACTATGCTTGGCCGACAGCCGAAATCGCAGTTATGGGCCCGAGCGGTGCAGTAGAAGTTATCTTTGCAAAAGAAGTGGCTGCCGCAGAAGACCCGAAAGCTTGCGCTGCAGAAAAAGAAGCTGAATACAAAAAAGCATTTGCCAACCCGTACAATGCCGCTCAATATGGTTATATCGACGATGTTATCGAACCGCGTAACACTCGTTTCCGTATTATTCGCGCTTTACAACAGTTGCAGACTAAAAAGTTAAGCAATCCTGCTAAGAAACATGACAATCTGCCTCTATAATTCTTAAAACAGGAAATGAATATGATGAATAAGAAAATAGGGGTCTTGCTGTTGTTTGCTTTGCTCGTTTCATTCGGGGCAAAAGCACAGCGTGCAACCTCCATGCGAATAAATGAAGTGTTGGTCGTCAACGAAGACAACTTCGTTGATGAATACGACAAGCGTCATGCCTGGATCGAATTATTCAATAATTCGGCCGGTTCGGTAAACATTGCGGGATGCTTTTTGACAAATGACAAAAACAATCCGAAGAAGTATCCGATTCCAAAGGGTGACGTGCTGACTATTATTCCTCCGCGCCAGCATACGTTATTCTGGGCGGACGGAGAGCCTAATCGCGGTACATTCCATGTTAACTTCACTCTTGACCCGTCTAAAGAAAATTATGTGGCACTTTACGATGCCGACGGGAAAACACTGATTGACGAGATCGTTATCCCTGCTTCACAAAAAGCGGATATCAGTTACGGCCGTATTATTGACGGACAGGAAGAATGGGCACAGTTGACGAAAGTGACCCCCAGTACGAACAATAAGACGCTGGACTCAAACGAAAAGATCGACAACTTCAAGGCAAACGATGCTTGGGGTATCGGTATGACACTGACAGCTATGGCTGTTGTGTTTACCGGGCTCTTCCTGTTGTTCTTTATCTTTAAACAAATCGGTAAATTCTCTATTGCGGCCAGCAAACGCAACGCACAGAAAGCAGCAGGTTCAACAACTGTTGCAGCTAATGCAGGACAGGAATCAGGAGAAATCTTCGCGGCTATCGGTGCTGCTCTGTATGAAATGAGCGACGACAACCACGACATCGAAAATACGGTTCTTACGATCCGCAAGGTACAAAGAACTTACTCCCCTTGGAGCTCTAAGATTTACGGTCTGCGTGAAGTACCCAAAAAGTAATTATCTTTAAAAATAAACAAGAATGAAAAGTTTCAAATATACTATTAACGGTAACGTATATAAAGTACATATCAATTCAGTGGTAGACGACATTGCTGAAGTGGAAGTAAACGGTACTCCCTATCAGGTTAAGATGGAGAAACCGGCAAAAAAACAGATGGTCACACTGAAACGTCCGGCCCAGGCTCCAACGACAGCAAGCGGCGAACCGGTCGTATCCCGTCCGGCAGCTTCTACTACCAAAGGTGCGGTTAAATCTCCGCTGCCAGGTGTAATCCTGCAGGTTAACTGTAAAGTCGGCGATGCTGTGAAGAGAGGCCAGAATCTGCTCGTCCTCGAAGCCATGAAGATGGAAAACAACATCAATGCCGATCGTGACGGTAAGATCATTGAAGTAAAAGTAAACAAAGGGGATTCCGTACTGGAAGGTGCTGACCTCGTCGTAATAGGATAATATTATGTTAGGATCAGTATTATTACAAGCAGCAGGCGCAGCACAGGAAAGTTTCCTCCAGTTTCTGGGAGAAAACCTGCAGTTGTTCCTCACTTATACAGGGGTTTACAACGCGACACCGGGTCATCTTGCAATGATCCTTATCGGTCTGTTGTTCATCTTCCTGGCTATTAAATATGAATTTGAACCTATGCTCCTTATCCCTATCGGATTCGGTATTCTGATCGGTAACATTCCTTTCAAAGATGCCGGATTGCAAGTAGGTATTTACGAGCAAGGCTCTGTGCTCAACATCCTCTACCAGGGTGTAACCTCCGGATGGTATCCGCCGTTGATTTTCCTCGGTATCGGGGCTATGACCGACTTTTCCGCTTTGATTTCCAATCCAAAGCTGATGTTGATCGGTGCAGCTGCCCAGTTCGGTATCTTCGGTGCTTATATCATTGCTCTTCAGATGGGATTCGAACCGAACCAGGCTGGTGCTATCGGTATTATCGGTGGTGCTGACGGTCCTACGGCTATCTTCCTTTCTTCCAAACTGGCACCGAACCTGATGGGTGCGATTGCGGTATCCGCTTATTCATATATGGCGTTGGTACCGATCATCCAGCCACCGTTCATGCGTTTGCTGACTACCCAGAAAGAACGTTTGATCCGCATGAAACCGCCGAGAGCAGTTTCTTCTACGGAAAAGATCGTTTTCCCGATCGTAGGTTTGTTGCTGACTTGCTTCCTGGTTCCTTCCGGTCTGCCTCTGTTGGGTATGCTGTTTTTCGGAAACCTGTTGAAAGAAAGTGGTGTGACACGTCGTTTGGCTGAAACAGCCCGCGGTCCGCTGATCGATACGATCACAATCCTGTTGGGTGTAACAGTTGGTGCTTCCACTCAGGCAACTCAGTTCCTGACATGGAACTCTATCAAGATCTTCGGTCTGGGTGCCCTGTCATTCGTGATTGCGACTTGTGCAGGTATCCTGTTCGTGAAGTTCTTCAACCTGTTCCTGAAAGAAGGCAACAAGATCAACCCGCTTATCGGTAACTCCGGTGTATCCGCCGTACCTGACTCGGCCCGTATTTCTCAGAATGTAGGTTTGGAATATGATCCGACCAACTATCTGTTGATGCACGCTATGGGTCCGAATGTGGCCGGTGTAATCGGTTCTGCTGTTGCAGCCGGTATCTTGCTGGGATTCCTCGGATAATCGATTTTATTCTACATAAAAAGCCTCCGCATCGTCGATACGGAGGCTTTTTTATATCCGGGCCTTATCAGATATTTTGTTCTATTGTCAGTGGGTCCGTTTCCGGATTGGCCTCCTGTTCCAATGTCGTTCCTAAAAATAGCCAAATCATCAACAAGACAATCGCTATCATAACTCCAAGGATCAACAGTACATTTACATTCTTCCGTCTCATATGTATTCTTTTCCTATTTAATTTGGAAATAGAACAAGACGTTTACTTGTTTAGTTTAGCTTTCTACTATTCTTTTCTTAATTCCCCAGCACCTTATTCTTCGCAACCGTCGCCTGGAATTCCTTCAGGTAGAACGGTTCGAAGTAGGCGGTATCCTCAAACTTGCCAGCGGCAAAAGCCTCCTCCACCAAGGGGATCATATTAACAGCCCATGGATGGATATCTTCCATAAACAGAGCATTCGGAGAAGTAATGACCGGTTTACATTTCTCTGCCCCGTTACCGAAGAAGCATACTTTTCCTTTTTCCAGATAGGAAGCATATGTTTCTGCCTCCACTATGTCGGCAGTCGTTTCGCGGACAAGCTTTAATGATGCATCATAGATAGCTGCATACACTTCCATCCGGCGGGCATCCAACATCGCACAATAAAGGCAATCGGTCGCAGTTCTATTTTGTTTGATGGCAGTAGCTGCCATGATATCTAATGTATGGATACCGATCAAAGGAATACCGAAGCCGAAACACAAGCCTTTGGCAACGGATACACCGATACGCAACCCGGTATAAGAACCCGGACCACTACTAACCGCAACCGCATCCAGCTTCCCTCCTCCTTCTTTCAACACGGAAAGGGCTTCTTCTACAAATACGCCTAACAAAGCGGCATGTGAAGGGCCTTCGAAAGAGGCCTTCTCAAAAAGGACTTCCCCATTCGCAGACAAAGCGACTGAACAGACGGAAGTTGATGTTTCTATATTTAAAATGCAGGACATAATTAATTGACAATTGATAATTGACAATTGACAATTAATATGCCAATGTCAATATTGATTACGGATGCAAAAGTATAAAATAAATAGACTCACAGTTGACGGATAACCAGCTTTTCTTTGTTCTTCCCCAATAATTGTCAGTTGTCAATTGCCAATTGTCAATTGATTAACTATCTTTGCAATCTAATTCTCAGAATAATGATACAATCAATGACAGGATTCGGTAAGGTTACAGCCGAACTTCCTTCAAAAAAAGTAACCGTAGAAATAAAGGCTCTGAACAGTAAACAGCTGGATTTGTCAACGCGTATTCCTTCTATTTTCAAAGATAAGGAAATGCAGATACGCAGTTTGTTACTCCAGTCGTTGGAACGTGGAAAAGTCGAATTCAATATATTCATCGAATATATCGGAAAAGACATCCCCACCCAAATCAACCTGCCTGCGGTGGAAAACTATTACAATCAGATCAAAGATATTTCCGACAAACTGAATATCGCGCTTCCTTCAGACTGGTTCCAGACATTACTTCGTATGCCGGACGTAATCAAGACAGAGGCGCAGGAAGTAAACGAGGAAGAATGGACAATCGTAGAGGGTGCGATCAAAGAGGCAATCAAGCATCTTTGCGATTTCCGCATCCAGGAAGGCGCCATGTTGCAAAAGCTGTTTGAACAGAAAATTGCCAACATCGCACGTCTGCTTTCGGAAGTAGAACTCTATGAAAAGGAACGGATTGAAAAGGTAAAGACCCGCATCATGGACAACCTCGAAAAGATTGCCGGACAGGACTACGACAAGAACCGTTTCGAACAGGAAATGATCTATTACATCGAAAAATTAGATGTAAACGAAGAAAAGAACCGCCTGGACAACCACCTGAAATACTATATCAGCACAATGGAAAGCGGACACGGACAAGGCAAAAAGCTTGGTTTCATCGCCCAGGAAATAGGACGTGAAATCAATACGCTCGGTTCGAAAAGCAACCATGCTGAAATGCAAAAGATCGTCGTTCAGATGAAAGACGAACTGGAACAGATCAAGGAACAAGTATTAAATGTATTATAAAACAAACATATGGCCGGCAAATTGATCATATTCTCCGCACCGTCTGGTTCGGGCAAATCAACTATCATTAATTTCCTGCTGAAGCAGAACCTGAACCTGCATTTCTCCATCTCGGCAACAAGCCGGGCCCCGCGCGGAACGGAAAAAGACGGAGTGGAATATTATTTCCTTACTCCGGACGAATTTCGCAGCCGTATCGCAGCCGGGGATTTCCTGGAATACGAAGAAGTCTATACCGATAAATATTACGGCACGCTGAAAAGCGAAGTCGAAAGAAGACTCAATAACGGCGATAACGTGATATTCGACGTCGACGTGGTTGGCGGGTGTAACATCAAGAAATTCTACGGCGACCGCGCATTGTCGGTTTTCATCCAACCTCCTTGCATCGCAGACTTGCGGAAACGTCTCGAAGGTCGTGGGACGGATACCCCGGAAGTGATCGAAAGCCGCATCGCAAAAGCCGAATACGAACTCAGCTTTGCAGTCAAATTCGATGTAATCGTGGTTAATGACAAACTGGAAAAAGCACAGGACGAAGCATTGAAGGTGATAAAAGAATTTCTGGAAAAGGCATGAGCAATAAAAGTTTATCCAAAAAGTGGCTGTACACCTTTATAGTAATAGCAATCCTGGCACTTGTCACCTGTGCGTTCGCCCTTTATTATAAGGAATATATAATCGCAACCGGTACCGGACTGGTATTTGGTATACAAGCTATTAATATTTTCAAGTGGAAACGGAACTGATACAGGACGCAACCGGGAAACGCAAAACCGGAATCTATTCCGGTTCATTCAATCCGGTTCACATCGGCCATCTGGCATTAGCCAACTGGCTGTGTGAATTTACGGAATTGGATGAATTGTGGTTCCTGATCACTCCACATAATCCGTTAAAGGCAAAAGGGGAGTTGATGGACGACCGGCTTCGCTACGAACTGGTGAAAAAATCCATTGCCGGTTATCCCAAATTCCAGGCGAGCGACTTCGAATTTTCACTTCCGCAACCCACTTACACCATCCATACCCTCCGGGCATTAGAAAAAAATTATCCGGACAGGGAATTTTATTTTATCATGGGAGCCGACAACTGGAAATACATTACCAGGTGGGTGGAATATGAATCCATCGTTTCCAATTATCCTATCTTCATCTATCCCCGTAAAGGTTTCGATGTCGAAATACCGGCACAATATCCTCATATTAAATTAGTAGACGCCCCTTTAATCGAAATATCCTCCTCTTTCATCCGCCAGGCATATGAAGCAGGGAAAGACGTTCGTTTCTTCCTGCCCGAAGCCATACGAAACCTGCCTTTCTGATTACAAAACAATACCTTTTAAGAACATAAAGCGTAAAGTCGCACCCGTTTTTAGGGGATAAGTAAGAAAAGTTTTGTACTTTTGCGCCGTATTATACAAAATAATAGCATAATGAATCTATTAGAACTGAGTGAACAGGAAATCATAAGACGTAACAGCATGGAGCAGTTGCGCCAGATGGGGATAGAGCCTTATCCCGCCGCTGAGTACGTAACAAACGCATTTTCCAAAGAAATAAAAGAGAATTTTAAAGACGACGCGGAGCCTCGTCCTGTCAGCATTGCAGGCCGTATCATGAGCCGCCGTATTATGGGTAAGGCTTCCTTTATGGAGCTGCAGGATTCCGAAGGCAGAATACAGGTTTATATCTCTCGCGATGATATCTGTCCGGAAGAAAACAAAGACTTGTACAACGTCGTTTTCAAGAAATTGCTGGATATCGGTGACTTCGTCGGGATCAAAGGTTTCGTATTCCGTACACAGATGGGCGAAATTTCCGTTCATGCACAGGAACTGACCGTATTATCCAAATCACTCAAACCGCTGCCGGTCGTTAAATACAAAGACGGCGTAGCATACGACGGATTTAACGATGCAGAATTGCGCTATCGCCAGCGTTATGTCGACCTGGTAGTAAACGATGGCGTAAAGGATATTTTCATGAAACGCGCAAAAGTCATCAAAACGATGCGTACTGCGCTGGATGAAGCCGGATATACGGAAGTAGAAACTCCTATTTTGCAGTCGATCCCCGGAGGAGCAAGCGCCCGTCCGTTCATCACACACCATAATTCACTGGATATCGGCCTCTATTTGCGTATCGCTACCGAGCTCTATCTGAAAAGATTGATCGTCGGAGGGTTCGAAGGCGTCTACGAAATCGGCAAGAATTTCCGTAACGAGGGCATGGACCGGACGCACAATCCGGAATTTACATGTATGGAACTTTATGTCCAATATAAGGATTATAACTGGATGATGAGTTTCACCGAACAATTGCTGGAACGGATCTGTATCGCAGTCAACGGCACGAGCGAAAGCACAGTTGATGGTAAGACTATCAGCTTTAAAGCACCCTACCGCCGCTTACCGATATTGGATGCCATCAAAGAAAAAACAGGTTACGACCTGAACGGCAAAAACGAAGATGAAATCCGTTCGATCTGCAAAGAATTGAAACTGGAAATCGACGATACAATGGGCAAAGGCAAGCTGATCGATGAAATATTCGGTGAATTCTGCGAAGGCACATTCATCCAGCCGACCTTCATCATCGACTACCCTGTCGAAATGAGCCCGCTTACAAAGATGCACCGGAGCAAACCGGGACTGACCGAACGATTCGAGCTGATGGTCAACGGTAAAGAATTGGCCAACGCCTATAGCGAGCTGAACGACCCGATCGACCAGGAAGAACGTTTCAAAGAACAATTGCGCTTGAGTGAAAAAGGAGATGACGAAGCGATGTTTATCGACCAGGATTTCCTGCGTGCCCTGCAATTCGGTATGCCTCCTACGTCCGGTATCGGTATCGGTATCGACCGCTTGGTAATGTTGATGACAGGCCAGACAACCATCCAGGAAGTATTGCTCTTCCCGCAGATGCGTCCGGAAAAGACAGCCAAGAAAGATGCAGCCGATAAGTATGTAGCTTTAGGCATCAACGAAGCTTGGGTTCCCGCCCTGCAGAAAGCCGGATATATAACAGTCGACATGCTGGCTGATGTAAATCCCAACAAGCTGAGACAGGAGCTCTGCGAAATGAATAAGAAATACAAGTTGGAATTGCAAAACCCCACTGCCGAAGAAGTTGAGGCATGGATTGCCAAAGTTGTCAAATAATAGATAATACTATGAAGTTGCCCGGAAAAATTGCAATAATGGGTGGTGGTAGCTGGGCTACCGCCTTGGCCAAGATTGTACTTTCTACACAAGATAGTATTAACTGGTATATGCGTCGACCAGACCAGGTGGAAGAGTTTATGCTGTTGGGGCATAACCCCAGCTATCTCTCTGCTATTAAATTCGATACTGACAAAATCAAATTCTACACAGATATAAACGAGGTCATAAAAGAGTCGAATACATTAATTTTCGCCACCCCGTCCCCATTCCTGAAACAGCATTTGATGAAGGTGACCACTTCGATGAAGGATAAATTCATCATCTCAGCCATCAAGGGAATCGTACCGGACGAGAATATGCTTGTAGCCGACTACTTTGCCGAGTATTACGATGTACCGATTGATAATATCGCCGTTATCGGTGGACCATGCCACGCCGAAGAGATTGCACTCGAACGGTTGTCCTACATTACACTGGCTTGCCCGAATATCGAGAATGCAAAAGCAATCGCCCCCGTATTCAAAAACCAGTATCTGAACAACTCCTGTTGCAAGGATGTTACAGGTATTGAATATGCTTCCGTTTTGAAAAACGTATATGCTATCGTTGCCGGTATCTGCCACGGTATGAAATACGGAGATAACTTCCTGGCGGTTTTCATCTGCAACGCGATTGAAGAGATGCGAAACTTCCTCAATGCCGTACATGGTTTGGAACGGGATGTGACCGACTCCGTATATCTCGGCGATTTGTTGGTGACCGCTTATTCCCGATTCAGCCGGAACCGTACATTCGGCACCATGATCGGGAAAGGTTATTCCGTCAAAATAGCCCAGCTTGAAATGGAAATGATCGCAGAAGGCTATTACGGGACCAAATGTATCCGCGAGATAAACGAGAAATATAAGGTAAACATGCCGATCTTAGATACTCTATACAGTATTTTATACGAAAAGAAATCGCCGACTACCGCGATACGGCAGTTGACCGAAACATTTAAATAATAATGTAAATATGAAGAACATCAGTCTTAACATTGACAAGGCACTGGGTACTGTTACAAAAGAACAGGTGTATGCTCAGGCTGCAAAGGCTAACGAATGTAATGCCACTTTACAAAATGGTAATGGAGCAGGTAACGACTTTTTAGGTTGGTTGCATCTCCCCTCTTCTATTACAGATGCTGAACTTACAGACATCGAAAATACGGCTAACGTACTTCGCTCTAAATGTGAAGTTGTTGTTGCCATCGGTATCGGCGGTAGCTATCTGGGAACAAAAGCAGTGGTAGAAGCCCTGAACAATAGCTTCGACTGGTTGCATACAGACCGGAAGAACCCGGTTCTGGTATATGCCGGACACAATATCGGCGAAGACTACCTGTATGAACTTTGCGAAATTCTGAAAGGCAAACAGTTCGGTCTGATCAATATTTCCAAATCCGGAACGACTACCGAACCGGCCTTAGCTTTCCGTATGTTGAAGAAACAGTTGGAAGATGCAGTCGGCAAAGAAGAGGCCAAACACCGCATCGTTGCCATCACAGATGCCAAGAGAGGTGCGCTCCGTACATTGGCAGATCAGGAAGGTTATAAGACATTCATTATCCCTGACAACGTTGGCGGCCGTTTCTCCGTACTGACTCCGGTTGGTTTGTTGCCTATCGCAGTTGCAGGTATCAATATCCGCGATCTGGTTGCAGGAGCTGTTTCAATGGAAAAAGCGACAGACGTAAGCGTACCTTTTGCCGACAACATGGCTGAAATCTATGCTGCAACGCGTAACGAATTATATAAGAGCGGTAAGAAAGTTGAAATCCTCGCTAACTTCCACCCGAAACTCCACTACATCGCTGAATGGTGGAAACAGTTGTACGGCGAAAGCGAAGGTAAGAACGGCAAAGGTATTTTCCCGGCTTCCGTAGACCTGACAACCGACCTGCACTCTATGGGCCAGTGGATTCAGGATGGCGAACGTACCATCTTCGAAACGGTCATTTCTGTAGAAGAACCGACCCATAAAGTACTTGTTCCGACAGACGAAGCAAACTTGGACGGTCTGAACTTCCTTGCCGGCAAACGTGTAGACGAAGTAAACAAGATGGCAGAATTAGGTACCCAGCTGGCTCACGTAGACGGCGGTGTTCCCAACCTCAAGATCACAATGCCGGAAGTAAGCGCTTACTACATCGGCCAGTTGTTCTATTTCTTCGAAAGAGCTTGCGGCATCAGCGGTTATATGTTAGGTGTAAATCCGTTCGACCAGCCGGGTGTTGAAGCATACAAGAAAAACATGTTCGCCCTGCTGAACAAACCGGGATACGAAAAGGAAAGCGAAGCGATCCGCGCCCGATTGTAATCAGACATATGTTTCTATCTATAATTAAAAAGGAGAGGTCACATCACAGTAGACTTCTCCTTTTTGTTTCAAGGCCTATAATAGGCCGGTATTAACCTTACTATATCGATTCACATCCGGTAACGCAATCCCGCCATTGCCGTACCCATATGGCCGAAACCGACCTCGACAAAGCCGGCGATCTGTTTGCCGACTTCTATTCCTATCGGAGACACCTGGTACATAAAGAAGGCTTTTGTCGCTGTTTTTTCCTCCGGCTGCGACTCCTTATTGATAAAGGAAGACTTCGTGGTCGCAATAGCGATACCCGCATTTATACGGGAATAAAGCGTTATAAAATTATAGTTATACCAGTTATACTTGATGGAGGGGCAAACAGAATGGAAAGAGTTATAGAAATCCCCGACCAACTTATCATTGCGGATAATCCGCTTATCACTGTTTGTATAAGAATAAACAACCCCGAAACCCAGATTTTCATCCGGATAAAAAAGATAGCTGATATTCAAGGCTCCAAACTTACCTTTATCGTCAAACAAGTCCGCATCAGCCGATGCAGGCGGATTAAAGTAGTTTTCATAATGGTCCAGCAAATCCACTACCGGCAGACCACCATAACTCAACGATACCTCATGCTGCAAATCTGTCCAACGCTGGGCTTTCGCCTGATAGCTCAGGGTACACAGCAGCGCTGCTAACAACAATAAACCCTTTTTCATACTCTTCTGATTTTATTGGTAATTATTATGGCCCGGACGCCGGGATACGTTGAACCAAAGATAAAAAAATCTACAGGATTTTAGTAACTTTGCGGAAGTTTTTTTAAGCGTAAAAAAAGATATGATTCAAGAAGCGATCACCCGATATCTGCAAAAGCAGAAACAAACTGCACTTTCTCCTAAAGCCGTGCTATTCGATATGGACGGCGTTCTATACGACTCCATGCGTTTCCACGCCCGTTCCTGGTACGAAACGGCTACCAGCCATCAGTTGATATCCACACCGGAAATTTTCTATCTGTATGAAGGACGGACAGGCGAAAGTACCATCAACGAACTGTATCAAAAGACCTTCCACCGGGATGCGACCGACGAGGAAAAGAAATCCATTTACGAAGAGAAGGCTACCTTATTCAATAAATATAATGACGGAAAGGCGATGCAGGGAGCCGCAGAGGTCTTACAGGCAGTCAAAGCGTCCAACCTGCAAACGCTCGTCGTCACCGGTTCCGGACAACACAGCCTGATAAATAAACTGGAACATACCTATCCAGGATGCTTCCAACGTGATAAGATGGTAACGGCCTTCGACGTAAAATACGGCAAACCCCATCCCGAACCCTACCTGATGGGATTGAAGAAAGCAGGCGTGCAAGCCAATGAAGCTTTCGTCGTAGAGAATGCCCCGATGGGTGTGCAGGCAGGCGTTGCAGCCGGAATTTTCACGATAGCAGTCAACACCGGACCACTCGACGACCGGGTATTGCTGGAAGCCGGCGCCGACCTGCTCTATCCGAGTATGACCGCCTTAGCGGAAGATTGGAAAAATATCATGAATGCGGTCAGAAGCAACTGACATAATAAAATTAGGCACGGATTACTTTTTTTCGTCCGTGCCTAAAAATTTCATAACATAAGAGAGAAGCACAGCCGTGCGTCTCTACTACTTCACGTAATCTGCGTTGTTCAGGTAATCATAACTCTGCTGACAGCTGGCAACGGGATCGTTCTGCGTGTACTGTTCGACTTCAACATACCAGTCTTTGATGTTATTTGCATACATCTGGTCGAAGATAGGTTTGAAATCCATCTTACCGCTGGCGCCGATTTCCTTCTCATCTTTGATATGGATCGCCTTGAATTGGCTCGGACGGTTCTTCAGGTAGGCAACGGGATCTCCACCACCTTCTTGCACCCAATACACATCCATTTCGAAGAATACATGGTTCGGGCTTACGTTATCCAACAAGAAGTCATAAATCAACTGATCTTCTATCTTGCGGAATTCGAAATCATGGTTATGATAACCAAAGGCGATACTTGCAGCAGCAGCCTTATAACCGACCGTATTGAAATAGTCGCAATACATCTTCAGGTCATCCAGCGTGGTCTTGTCATTAACCGGCATCCAGGGCTGAACCATATATTTAACGCCTAATTCGTTGTGAGCAGCAATAGCCTGGTCCCACCAACTCATCACCTCAGCTTCTTTTTCTTTCGTGAACTCCTGTCCCAAGTGGGCGCTCGTACATTTCATACCCAGGTCGTTCACCATTTTCTTAAATTCGGCAGGAGCCATACCATAGACCTTACCATTATCGTAGCCGGCAGTTTCAAGGTTCTTATACCCCATCTTGGAAGCGGTTTCCAACACTTTCTGAATTCCTTCTTCTTTTACAAGGTCTCTTAAAGAATACAACTGAAGCCCAATATACTTGGACGAGTCGGCAGCGGCAGCTTTACCGGCACAAGAAGATAACAACTGAGGCATCACCACACCCCCCGCGAGCAATAATGATGCTTGCTTTAAAAAGTCACGTCTGTTTTGCATAGTACTAAAAAATTAAGTTTACTTGAGAATTTCTACAAAAATAAAACTATATTTGATGTTTCCTTACATAATAACGTTAAAATCCTCAAATTTCTTTCTGCGCCGGATCTGGAACCGGTAAATAATACATGCTAAGACGAAATAGACACCTGCCTGTATCCATAACGTGTGGTATTCATGCACCACTTCGTTCAAAGTCGCCCCACTGGTATTGATACGGATAAATCCCTGAATCCCAGGTGTAGAAGGGAAAGCATATCCGACCACCTGCCAGAAAGGAGGAATCGCCTCTTTCGGCCAGGAAACGCCGGAGATGAACAACAGGATCACCGAGGTAAAGACAAACAGCAACATGGGGGCTTCACGGTTAGTCATAAAGCCGGATAAAGTCATCGCAAAAAAGATGCAGGCAAACAGATACGGCAGAAGAAACAGCAAAATCGTCACAGGATCTCCCACCTGTGGCAAAGAGAACAGCTTCGGTACAACCGCCACTACCCAGATACAGACCACCACATAAATCAATATATACGTCAAAGACTTGCCGAACACAACCCGCAACGTCCCGTTAAAATGAGGGCTGACCGGTACAAGGTTATGGAGACTGTTCTTCTCGCGAGCCGTCCCTCCCAACATACCGATACCTAAGACCAGCGTTTGCTGAATCACTAAGATCAGGATAGCCGGAACCAGGAAACTGGCAAAGCCATTCTGCGAATTGAAGATCGTCACAGACTCATAAGGCACGGGATCGACCGTGATCTGCTCCTGCTTATCCGATGCGCCCGGCGAATTATGTCGCCGGAGCTCTTTTCCCAGATCCAGCGACACTTCTGTTGCCGACAACAAGAAAGCCTTATAGAACAGCAGGCTGCTCATATCACAATACAAAGGGACGGTCGTCTGCTTGCCCCTATGCAAATCTTTACTGAACTCCGTCGGGAAATAGAGAATCCCGTATGCCTTCTTTTCATCCAGCATCTGCTTTGCCTCTTCCATATCCGTACAGACGGCAATCACCTCCACATCCGGCGTTGCATTCACCCGGCGGGTAAACTCGCGGCTCAGATACGAGTCGGACTGGTCCACAACCACCATCTTGGCCTCGTGTACCACCTCGTTGTTGTAGATGAAAGAATACAGCAATGGATAGGCAAACGGCACCAGGAAGAAGAAGATCAGCACCCCTTCGTCCCGGAACACATTCTTCAGTTCATCTTTCCAGATATAAAAGGTATCCAGAATTCCCTGCTTGATTATATATCGTAAACGATGTTCTTTTTTCATCACTTTCTGTTTTACGGAATATATTTAAAGTACAACAGTGCTTTCTTCAACTGTTTTCCGATCAGGAAAGGCAGGATAAGGAATCCCAACAGCCAGGCATATTCGGTCCAACTGTAAAAGAAAGCCCTTCCGTTCAAAGCCTGGTCCACATAGATCAGGAAATAATGGCGAAGCGGGAACATATTGCTTAAAGCCTGCAAGGTCGGGTCCATCCCTAACACCGGGAACGAGAAACCCACAATCGAAAAAGCGAGCATCCCGAACAGACTGGCAAAGCTCAACCCCATACGGAAAGTCGGCAACACCCCGATCATAAAGATCCCGACAGCCTGCGAAGCAATCACCAACAGGAATAGCGCCGACAACATCGGCAGCCAGCCGCTACTCAGCGGGAATGAGTTGAAGCCATACAAAGCCGCACCATACAGGAACGCCACAACCGTAAAGACCACCGTATAAGGCAATACCTTTCCGATCAAACTGACCGTAAGCGAATTATTCCCCATCTGCAACCACTGGCGTGCCGTAGAATATTTGATCTCGGAACCGATACTGAGTACCGTCACCAGAAAAATCATCAACTGCAAGACACCCGGCAACAACGTGTTATTCAGGTAAACCGAATAGTTCAGCCACGGATTCCCAAGCGCATGCGTATCGATCACAATCGGCTGAAGCTGCGCCATAATCTGGTCTTCGGTATAGCCATGCGCCAATCCTGTCTGCAAACCGACCGAAGCACCGGCCAGCACGGACATCGTCTTCATATCCCGGAACAAAAGGGAAGCGCCGATCAGGTACGTGCCATTCGTATAAAACGACAACTTCGGCTGGCGTCCGGCCACCGCATCCACCCCGAAATCTTTCGGAATATAGAAAATACCGTAGACCTTCCCTTCCTGCATCGCCTGGCGGGCTTCCTCGAAAGAGACTGTCGCCAGCACCACCTCCGTCTGCTCGAAGGCATCCAGTTGGCGTGACAGGTTACGCGAATTGGATGAACCGTCCATGTCCACAACAGCAATCGGCATATCGGTCGGCAACCCGTCTTTCATCAGCGACAGGAAAAACACGACACAGATAGTCGGAGCCACCAACATACAGAAGAAGTAGACCGGTTTCTTCCCGATCCGCTGTATCTCCCGCCGGGCTATCATCCAGATGCTATGCAAACACTGTTTACCCATTATTCATTTCCTTTTTTCTTCATGATAACAGACATTCCGGGACGCAAGTCAGCAACCTTTTCCTGCGGACGGGCGCGCACCTCGAACGTCTTGTAATCGAACTGTCCGTTTGTCTTGGTCGCTTTCCAAGCGGCATACGTCCCCATATCTTTCATATAATAGACTTTCAGCTTGACTGGGCGACTATCCAACGCCGGGATGAAAGCATTCAGTTCGGAACCGATTTTAATGTCTTTCAGGAGGTCTTCACGGATACTGAATGTCACCCACATATCGTTCAGGTCGGTGATATTCATAATCGGCGCACCCGTCCCCACCAGTTCGCCCACTTCGGGAAAACGTTCGGACACCTCGCCGTCGATCGGAGAAAGCAAAACCGCCTCTTTCAGATAAGATTCCACTTCGGCAACAGCCCCGCCGGCCTGCTGGACAAGTGCGGATGCAGCCGCCTTATCTTCCACCCGGGCACCATCCATCGCCATATCATATTGCGACTTGGCGGCTTTTTCCGTAGCTGCCATCGCCTTATAGTTGGCTTCCGCCTCATCGCGCTTCTGCGCGGACATCACGCCTTTCTCGAAAAGGTTCTGCACACGCGTATATGATTTATGGGCAATCTCCAAACCTGCCTTAGCCTTCTGCCACATTTCATAAGCGCCGGCTATTTCCTGCGCACGCGCTCCTTTGATAGCCTTTGCGTTCTGGGCTTCGGCGGCCCGGCGCGCAGCTTCCGCCTGCTGTAGTTTGGCCAACACCTCGGGTGTATCGAGGAATACGAGCGTGTCGCCCGCCTTTACCCTGTCGCCCTCACCGAAACGGTAGGCTTCGATACGGCCGGGCACTTTGCCGGAAATACGCACCTCGGTTGCTTCCGCCTGTCCCATAATGATATCGTCCGGCGGCGTCAACAGAAAGAAACCCGTTAAAGCTACTAATCCTACCACACCTAAAAACGCGATAAATGCCAGCAGCATGTTATTGATCGAAAACTTCTTATTCTCGTCCATCTCTATTTTGTTTTTATCGTTATTATTCTTGTTCGTTTACGGAAAGCTTACCCATTGCCTTGGTCAGGTAAACTTCGGTCAGTTTGACTTCTATCTGTGCGTCGATCAGGCTGGAACGGGCCGAAACCCACGCCGTCTGCGCCTCCATCAGGTTCAGGGCGGGAATCACCCCCTCTTCGAAACCCAGGTTGGCATGGCGGAGGTTCTCTTCGGCATTCTCCATATTGCGGGAAGAGGCAATCAGCTTCTTGCTTGCTTCGTTCACCTTATAAACGGATTGATTGACCTGCAATTCGATCTTTTCGCGGGCATCCTGCAATTCCAACGACTTGATACGCGTCTCGGCACGGGCGGAATTGCGTTTATAGCTTCCCTCCCACCAGCCGGAAAGCGGCACTTTCACCATCACGCCGACATTGAACATCCCGGCAAATTCATTCTTAAAGCCATTCATCGCATTGGGATTGGTAACCAGGTAGTTCGCCATGAAAGCGACGTTGGGCAACATATCCGCCAACACGATCCGCTCCTTACGTTTATATATCTTTGTAGCCAAGTCAAGGCTTTTCAACTCGTTACGGTTCAGGAACGCTTCGTTTACATCGGCAGCCGTCAGGACCGGTTCAGTCGGGAAATCCTCGATATCCTCATCAGCTAAGGCAAGCGGATCTTCGAGCGGCAATCCACATATCTGCGCCAGCAACATACGGGAAAGAGCCAAGCCGTTGTTGACTTTTGTCTGCGCCATCTCCGCCTCGTTCAGTTTGACTTTGACCGACAGGCCGTCAGCCTCGGTGGCAACACCTTCGGTTATCATAGCGGTAATATCGTGGTCGGTCTTACGGAGCAAGTCCACATAAGCATCGGCTAACTTCTTTTTATTGACCAGGGAGATCACCTGCCAATAGGTTTCATCGGTCTTATAAATGACATCCTGCAACTGCTGGTCGTTCATCGACTCGGCCAGTTGTTTGGCATACTTGGTGATCTGATTGTAATTGATGATCTTACCACCCATAAAGACAGGCTGCACAAGCGAAACGCTTCCCACCCAGATATTCTGGATATCAAGGTGTTGCATATCCCCCACCCCTTCCATCAGTTGGCCGAACACCGGCAATTGGGCAATCGGCCCGAGCGCGCTACCTATGGACGTACTCAACGCTCCCATATCCAGCAGGTTAATATCCTTCTGGTTCCACAGATACGCACCTGTAGCGGAAAGTTGCGGGAAATATTTGGTAAAAGCGGCGTTCTTCTCGTCACCTGCCATTTTGATCTTTTCGCCCGAAATCTTCAACTCTTTATTGTTTTGGATCGCCAAGTGACGGCATTGCTCCAACGTCAGCGCCTGCTGCGCATTCGCATAGCCCGACGAGACCAGCAATGCGACTAATACGACAAATCTTTTCATCTCTATCTCTTTTTATTCGGTTCCTATTCTGAACTATTCCAACCCCTTACTATTATATATTCAGCAAATATAAGAAATACGGTGCAAAAATACTGGTTCGGTTTAAATATAAAATTGAACTAATTCAATTAACGATACACAAAAGAGATAGAGATTACAGAAAAGGGGCACGATTTATCAATTCCCGGCAATCCTTCGGCAGACTCATTGTTTGCCATATTTGAAACAATAAATAATGATTTATCGGTGCGTTTGCTCGTATTTACCGGACGCAGACGGGCGCAGATTACGCAGAAGAACGCAGACTTATTCTCTTTTAAAACAATAAATGATCTGCGTTCCTCTGCGTCGTCTGCGAAATCTGCGTCCGGTAATACAAACGTAGCGTCTTACCGATAAATCATCATTTACAGGTTCACTTTTTCTTAGTTTTAAGCCTCCTGAAAATAACAAAATAGACAATAACCCCCTGTTTCGACTATTTTTCTATTTCGTCCGAAATCTTGATCGGTTTTGGATTGACTCTTTTCACGATTTTAGCCCATTCGGATGACAACAGAGAAAATGAGGTGCCGAGCCCATATCGAAAAGCATACAATCTGATTGCTGAAAACCGGAAACAACAGCAAAGTGATAAACCTTAACTCCCGGAGAATCGAATATTTGCAGACGAAGGAGGACTGCGTTCCAAATATCCCAAGGAAATTTTAGGGGCTTGTTACCGTGAGGTGCGCAGAAAATAGCCGTGAAGTAACGCTTCATCGCTCTGAAGGTTGACTTCGTACTATATGAAGTCCGACTTCAGAGCAACAATGTTCCGGGTCAGAACGATAAAGTCCCTCTTCATGGCGATAAGGTGCCGGATCATAGGAAAAAGCGCCTTTTTGACGGCTGAAAAGTGGGTTGACATTTGTTTGAATTAGGGGACCTTTCGAGCTCAAAAAATGCGTTTTTTACAATAACCCCTCTGCCGCAGGCTCTCTTTTGCCGTTTCGTTTTAACGAACGGTTTTAGAGCTTAGAGGCAAAGCCTCTTCCTCTGTGGGCTTTAGCCCCTTTAATAGAGATTGCCTGTAGATATTTGAAAGGGGTTTAAACCCGCAGAGGAATCCGGCAAAGCCGGGAACTTAGCAACCCGTTGATTGAAATCAACGGCAAAAGAGAGCCTGCGGCAGGGGGGCTTATTGTATAAAACGAATTTTTCAAGTCTAAAAGATGCCTAAAACAAAACAAATGTTAATCTGCTTTTTTGGCCTCAAAAAGGGACTTTTTCGCCTTTTCTGACCGTTCCCAGCAATTATGACCGTCCTCTTTGCCATTACGACCGTGCTAATATGTAGTGCACTCGGCACCTCGCGAAGATTAGGACGGTCGTAATGGCGATTTGAACGGTCGTAATTGGAAAGAGGACCGTTTTTAGGGAAAAAAAGCACCTGAATTTCCTTGGGATATTTGGGACGCCGTCCGTTTTATTTTCAAATATTCGATTCTCCGGGAGTTAAGCTTTATCACTTTGCCGGTGTTTCCGGTTTCCGGCAATCAAATTGCACGATTTTTGAAACGGACTGCGCACCTCGCTCTTCCTATTGTCAGAAAGGGGTGC
Source organism: Parabacteroides sp. AF17-28 (assembly GCF_003479205.1). NCBI lineage: Bacteria > Pseudomonadati > Bacteroidota > Bacteroidia > Bacteroidales > Tannerellaceae > Parabacteroides > Parabacteroides sp. AF17-28. Next base: position 21,945 of record NZ_QUGV01000042.1, read on the forward strand.
TTAAACCGCAAAAAAAGTCAATCCAAAATCGATCAAGATTTCAGACGAAATAGAAAAATGGCAAAAAGGGGGTTATTGTAATATTCATCAGATTTGCAGGAGGTTCAAAACTTGACAATTTTGAGCCAAACGCCCTTAGTATATGACTTGTTATATTTCTGACAATCAAGCATAGAAAAACAAAGCACAAAGAATCCAAGAAGAAATAAAACAAAATGTTTGCATATTTCAAACAAACCTACTACTTTTGCACCCGTCTTACAGACATGGAGAGATGGCAGAGTGGTCGATTGCGGCGGTCTTGAAAACCGTTGAACTGAGAGGTTCCGGGGGTTCGAATCCCTCTTTCTCCGCTGAACTAATAGGATAAAATAGCTAAATCCCACAAATTCAATAATTTGTGGGATTTTTATTTCCTTATGCCTGCCCTACTGGGTATCATTTAGCCCTTAAAAGGGCTCACCCGATATTTCATGGGGGTAGTTCTTTTACATTTTCCTTACAATGC
>NZ_QUGV01000043.1:0-349 GCF_003479205.1 Parabacteroides sp. AF17-28
AAATTCTTCCTCTTTAGATTAGCCAAGATTTATGGTTATCCAAAATGAGGGGGCGGCTGAACCTCCAAAAGTGAGTTTAATGTAAAAAGCGGGAGATAGATGATCTACTACTCTCCCGCTCACACATAGTTATCGTTTTAGTTAACTTATATACTGAAGAGTCTAACTCTTTCAGCCTGCCCCCTCGAACCCACCACTGCCATTCAGCACTATCCTTTTTTCAAAGGGTCTTGATTTAAATGGATAAGCATAAATCTATATATTTCTTTGCTTACGTGACAAAGGAAGGCCTTATATTTGACGTAAACAAATAAAAAACAATCTATTTTTATAAATATTGAATTTTCGG
>NZ_QUGV01000043.1:359-21630 GCF_003479205.1 Parabacteroides sp. AF17-28
AAAAACAATCTATTTTTATAAATATTGAATTTTCGGGGTTTTTAGACCGTAAATGCAGGTATATTATCAGCTTTTACCAAAATACAGATGTGACAACTTCGCTTTCGTATCAACTTCCAAGCCTGTACAAGCCTATTATAGTAGCGATAGATATTCCAAGAAAGTGAATGAAGTTCCCCCCAAGAAATATCGGGTGAGCCGTTTCGTTCCCCCAGTATATTCTCTCACCCGATAGTTTTGAACCTTCTGCAAACCCGAAGATTACAATAACCCCCTGTTTCGGGCGTTTTTCTATTTCGTCCGAAATTTTGATCCATTTTGGATTGACTCTTTTCACGGTTTTAGGCTGATCGGATGACAATAGAAAAAATGAGGTGCGCAGTCCGTCTCGGAAGACGTACAATTTGATTACCGAAAGGCGGAAACGCCTACAAAGTGATAAACCTTAACTCCCGGAGAATCGAATATTTGAAAATAAAACGGACGGCGTTCCAAATATCGCAAGGAAATTCAGGTGCTTTTTTGCCCTAAAGACGGTCCTCTTTCCAATTACGACCGTCCAAATCGCCATTACGACCGTGCTAATCTTCGCGAGGTGCCGAGTGCACTACACATTAGCACGGTCGTAATGGCAAAGAGGACGGTCGTAATTGTTGAAAACGCTCGGAAAAGTCGAAAAAGCGGATTAACATTTGTTTGGTTTCGGATGCCTTTCGAGCCTGAAAAATGCGTTTTATACAATAAGCCCCCTACGGTATTGGCGTCGGATCCGACTATTTCTATCACGGGTAGAACCATACCATGCTCGTCTCCCGCTTGCTGTACGGGTATGATTGCTTTCTTATAGGCATATTTAATCCTGTGAATGAAAAGTGTGACGTTTGCCGGATAAACAAAAGAACCTTATCTTTGTAAGATTTAAGTAAAAGATATGTCCGAAGGTCGCCAGCTAATAGTTACAATCAATAATCATCCCGTTTTCGGGGCGCTCCTTGTCCCGTATCTGGCGAAAGAGGTTTCGCCGGGTGTGCTCGAGGCGGAAGAAAAAGCAACTTTCACGCAGGAAAGCAGCCTCTCTGCGGCGGAGAAAAAGATCATTTCCCTGGCCCAGTGTTACGAGGAAAAGAATCTGATGAAGATCTATTCGAAGGAACGCACGATCAATGCTTTCCTGGCGAAATTATCCGATCCTTCCCGGATGGCTCCGGTGCGGACTTATATCGACCGGAAGCAACGGGAAATTATCGAATTGCTCCGGGCGTCGGTCATTCCTTTGTATATAAGGGAAACAGCCACAAAACTCCTCTACGAGCATCACCGGGTCTTTGTGTCCGACAGCCTCGCAGAGGCCTTTTTCCGGTTTGAGCTGGATGAGCGGGTGTTCCGCTATTCCGTCAATTGCGAAATGGAGGACCGCCTGGTCACTTTGCAGAAAAAGAAACCGGTTCTTGTCTTATGCTCCCGCCCGGCTATCCTGGTTTTGGGGCGCGATCTGCTTGTTTTCAAACGGATCGAGATGCCGCGATTGAACCCTTTTCTGGAAAAGACCTTTGTGGAAGTGCCGGCTTCCGAAACCCGCAGGTATTTGGAGAAAATCGTATTGCCGACGATGGTGCGCTATCCGGTGAGTGCTTCGGGGTTCGATATGGTGGTGGAGTATCGCCCGTGTGTGGCCGAGCTGTCGGTGACACCTTCCGTTCTGGACCGCCCGCTTTTGCAACTGCGTTTCTGTTATGGCGATAAATATTTTTCTCCGGGGGAAGAGATGCAACGTTGTTATCCCCGCCTGGAAGAAGAAGAGGGGAAGCCGGTTATCCGTTATTTTAAGCGGAACCGGCATAAAGAGCAGGACTGTGTCGACCGGCTGTCCGGTTATGGTTTTATGCAGGTCGGAGATATGCAGTTTGCCGCTTCCGGTTGTGTTTCGGAGTATGCGCTTGTCGAATGGCTCCATGAACACAGAGAAGAGCTGGAGTCTCATTTTGCATTGGACATTTCCGGTTCGGGCAATATCTATTATGTGGGAGATATCCTTTTGAAACAAGATATAGCGGATATGCCCGACTGGTTCGAGATACGCATAACCGTGCAGATCGGGGAGTTTACTTTTCCGTTTGTCCGTTTCCGGAAACATATTATGGAAGGAGACCGTTTGTTTAAATTGCCTGACGGGAAAATAGCCTTGTTGCCGGAAGAGTGGTTTGAGAAATACGGCGATCTTTTCAGCTTTAGCAGCGAACAGGAAGAGAAGCTGCGTGTCCGGAAGATGCATCTCGGACTGGTTGACGGCTTACGGGAAAATACCGGTCCGGCTGTTTCGCGGGAATATGTGAAAAGAGAAGATATTCCGGTCCCGCCGCGTATCCGCGCCGCGCTCCGCCCTTATCAGCGGGAAGGTTTTACATGGATGGCTCATTTGGCGGCGAATGGTTTTGGCGGTTGCCTGGCAGACGATATGGGATTGGGCAAGACTTTACAGACGATCACTTTGCTGCAACATCTGTATGATCCGTCGGCCCCTGAAGTGCGCCAAGTGGAGAAAACAGCGCTTCCCCCGGTTTCCATAGCTGATAAATTCGGGCAGTTTTCCCTTTTTGGGGATGAGGGAGATGCGATGCAGTCTGATTTTATAGTCCGTACGGCTGTGCCGGAAAAAGTACAGGCTTCGTTGGTTGTGGTGCCTGCCTCCCTGCTTCCGAACTGGAAGAGGGAGATACAGCGCTTTAGCTCGTTGCGGGTGTATGAGTATGCCGGTGAGCAGCGGAGCCGGGAGCCGTGGAAGAAGTTCGACCGCTATCCGGTTGTGCTGACGACCTACGGCCTTTTGCGGCGGGATATTGAATTGCTTGAAAATTATACCTTTAAATATGTGATACTGGATGAAAGCCAGAACATCAAGAACCCCGATTCGGTGTCTTATCATGCCGTTATCCGCCTGAAATGCGATAACCGGCTGGTGCTGACCGGTACTCCGATCGAAAATTCGCTGAAGGACTTGTGGGCGCAGTTCAACTTCATTAATCCCGGGCTATTGGGAACATTGGCTGATTTTAGGAACCGTTTTGTCAACCCGATCGTAAAAGAAGGCAACGAGCGTGCGCGGCAGCGGTTGCAACAGCTGATATCTCCGTTTTTCCTGCGCCGCACTAAAGAGCAGGTTGCTCCCGAGTTGCCTGCATTGATGGAAGAGGTGGTCTATTGCGATATGCCGGAAGAGCAGCAGGAACTTTATAAGAAAGAGAAAAACACCTTGCGTAATTCCTTGCTTGAGGAATGGCATAAAAACAAGATTATTGCCCTGAATGGTATCACCCGCCTTCGCCAGCTTGCCAACCATCCCGGTATGATCCTGCCGGAATACACCGGAAGTTCCGGGAAGATGGAGCAGGTATTGGAGGCTTATGAAACGTTGTTGAGCGAGGGGCATAAGGTCTTGATATTCTCATCGTTTGTCACGCATCTGAAATTGTTTGCCGCCGAGTTTGAGGCACGTGGCTGGAAATATGCCCTGCTGACCGGAAGCACTGTCGACCGGGAAAGTGAGATTGCCCGTTTCTCCCGCGACCGCGAAGTTTCCGCTTTCTTCATTTCCCTGAAAGCCGGTGGTGTGGGACTTAACCTGACGGAGGCCGATTATGTATTCATCCTGGACCCCTGGTGGAACCCGGCAGCCGAAATGCAGGCCGAAAGCCGTGCACATCGTATCGGACAGCAGAAACAAGTGTTCGTCTACCGTTTCATCACATCCGGCACGATAGAAGAGAAAATCCGTCAGCTCCAAGAACGCAAAAGCGCCCTGTCCGACCGCTTCATCACCGAAAACGACCCGTTGGAACAGTTGACGGACGAGGAGTGGAAGGAGTTGATATAGGAAAAAGTATGAAACAATATTATCTGGATATAATGTAAATATCACTATCTTTGCGTATATCATCGCATGATATAGTGAAGGAGATACGAGAAGATTATTTTATCCAGTTTGTGCAAATAATATGAAAAAGCTACTACTTTTCTTGTGTTTTTTATTTATTCGCCAGGCCATCTATCCGGTCTATTTTAAGCATCTCGGCATGAGTGACGGCTTGTCGCAGGTTTCCGTTATGTCTATTTATCAGGATCAGTTGGGGCGAATGTGGTTTGGAACACGTGAGGGTGTTAGCATCTATGACGGGGAGCGGATGCGGGTGTATAAAGGTTGGGAGAATTTAGATCCGGAAAGCTCTATAAATGTTTTGCTTGGACACGAATGCGATCATCTTGTAGGTAACAGGCAGGGGGATATATTCTTTAGGGCATGTGATTCTTTGGTAAGATATGATATCCGGGAAGAGAAGTTTTATGTGGTTGGGAGTTATAAAGCCAAAACAGTAACTTCTTCAGACGGGGATGTATGGACAGGCTATGAAAATATGATATGCCGATATGATGACAAAGGAGATAGCTTACAGCTTTGCATAAAAGAAAATATTCCGGATATTTCCTGTCTCCAGATTGCAAAAAAGAAGATTTGGATAGGCACGTATGAAGGATTATATGTAATTGAGGAGGGGAAAAAGGTTCGTTGCCTGATAGATGGACCGGAGTTCTATCGTTTATTTGAAAGTTCTACGGGAGAGATATGGGCCGGTTGCCGTACCGGAGGGCTGTATAGGATAACACCGGATGAGAAAATAACTTGGTATTCGGATACAAATCCGGCGCCTTATCATGTGGAGAGCAGCCAGATAAGGGGTTTTGCCGAAGACCGGTTTGGCAATATCTGGTTCGGAACGTTCATGGGATTGCATAAATATAATCCCTATACGGATCAGTTTACAGTATATCAACGGGACCATTTGCCGGGTAGTTTGTCACATTCTTCCGTATTTTCAGTCTTTATAGATGCGCAGGAGACAATATGGGTGGGCACTTATTATGGAGGTGTAAACTATTTCAACCCGGAGAGGGAAATATTTGCTCATTATACAGATAATCCTTTACGGAAAGAATGCCTGAATTATTCATTTGTCGGGCATTTAGCTGAAGATAAAGATGGAAATATCTGGATATGTACGGAAGGGGGAGGCCTGAATTTTATGGATCGTAAAACACGGACTTTCAAATATTTCACAGCCGGTCATCCTAATTCCGTATTACAGAATAATTTGAAAAGTATTGCATACGATGAAAAGCGGCACAGGCTGTATATCGGGACACATCATGGAGGGCTTTCCAGATATGATATAAGAACCGGTCTTTTTCATAATTACCTGAATGATTATGAAGAAGGAGATATGAAACCGGACGGCATTATTTTCCATACGATGATTCATAACGATAAACTGTATGTAAGTGCGATGAACGGGACGTTTGTGATGGATCTCGATACGGATAAATTCAAATGGTTATGCAGGAATGCCCAAAGTTTTACAATTGATAAAGAAGAAAATATATGGATTCTGATTGGTACGTCACTTATCCGCATGGAGCTGGCAAATCCTGATAATCAGAAAAATTATGCTCTCCCTCGATATGGTATCCAGTTTGAGCCCAAACGGATTATAACAACCCATGATGGAAATATCTATTGTGTTGTTTTGGGAGGCGGTTTATACCGGTACGACAAACAGGCTGATTCGTTTATCCATTATTCGCAAGGAAGTGGACATCTATTGAGCAATTATTGTTACAATGTTGCAGAAACAAATTCCGGAGAACTTTTGGTTACCAGTGATAAAGGGGTTACATTTCTGAATCCTTCCAACGGGAAGGCAAGGTTTGCCACATTGGGGGCAAACCTGCCTATCACTTCTATTGCGGATGGATGTGGTATTTTGGTGTGCCGGAATAATGAACTGTTTGTTGGAGGCAATGACGGGCTTACTTCTTTTTACCAGGAAGATTTGGATAAGAAAGAAAAAAATTATTCTTTATATTTTTCAGAACTGTATATTCATAATAAAAGAATATATCCGGGGGCGGTTTCGGGCGACATCCTGAAAGAGGCATTTCCGTTTAGTGAGTCTATTCATCTGAATCATGGGCAAAACAACTTGATTATAAATTTTGCTACTACAAACTATATTGATATTCAGAAGAATAATGATTATCAGTATAAATTGATCGGATTTGATAAAGATTGGGTTTCTTCTTCGTCTTCAAGTATTTATTATACGAATTTGGACCCTGGAAAATATACGTTACAGGTTCGTGAAAAAAATCTGTCTCAACATTTGATGAACAGGCGTGAAATATCTTTAGATATCCGGATTGCCCAGCCTTGGTATAATACGGGGTGGGCATGGGCTTTGTATGTCCTGACAACTTTTACAATTACTTATTTGACTGTACGAACTGTAAATGCACGGCGGAAGTTGGCTTTATCTCTTCAAAAAGAAAGGGAGGAAAAAGAACGTAATGAAGAACTGAATCAGGCGAAATTGCGTTTCTTTACCAACATCAGCCATGAATTCAGGACTCCGCTTACGCTTATTATCAGTCAGATAGATATGCTTTTCCAAAGTTCTTCACTCCCTCCGACTTTGTATAACCGGATTATCAAAATCAGTAAAAATGCAAACCGGATGCGGAATATGATTTCCGAACTGTTGGAGTTCCGGAAGTTGGAGCAGAACTATGTTTCGTTGCATGTATGTGAACAGAACCTGATTCCTTTCTTGAAGGATATTTATCTGTCTTATTGTGAATTGTCTGCTCAACAGACAATTACATTTAATTTCAACACAGAAGAGGATGACATTCTGTTATGGTTTGATTCGAATCAATTGCAGAAAGTGTTTTATAATCTTTTATCCAATGCTTTTAAATATACGAAACCCGGAGGAGTTGTTGAACTGTATATCTCTTCAAATGATAATGATGTTAAGATTAAAGTGATCGATACGGGTATCGGTCTTTCGGCTGAGGATGTGTCTCATATTTTTGATCGTTTCTATCAGGCGGAAAACGGAAAGCAGCTTTCCAATTCCAATCCGGGTACTGGACTCGGACTGGCATTAAGCAAAAATATAGTCAATCTTCATCATGGAGATATTACGGTGCAAAGTCAATTAGGGTATGGAACGATTTTTACAATTACGTTATTAAAGGGAAGATCGCATTTTGAAAATGATAAAAGCACGATTCTTTTGGAAAGTGTGGAGGAGCCTGTGATAAAGGGAGAATCATTGCCGGACTCTATTTCTCCGGAAGAATATGAAGAAATAAACAATGCTTTCCCTGACTTGAAGTCTGGTTCTTATAAGGTTTTGATCGTTGAAGATAATGAGGAGTTGTTACAGATATTAAATACATTGTTTATTCCGTTTTATCAGGTAATATTAGCCCGGAACGGGAAAGAAGGGTTGCAGATGGCAAATGAAGAAAAGCCGGACCTGGTGGTCAGTGACGTTATGATGCCCCTGATGAGCGGTATGGAGATGTGTATGAAGATCAAGAATAATATCGATCTCTGCCATATTCCTGTTGTCTTGTTGACCGCTCTTGATTCGGTCGAGTATAATATAGAAGGGCTTCAGCAGGGGGCGGATGATTATATCAGTAAGCCTTTCCACGCAAAAGTTTTATTGATGCGTTGTAATAACTTGATCCGGAACCGTCTGTTGCTGAAATCCAGATTGACCAAGCAGGTCGATTTTGATGTACAGTTGTTGGCTTCCACTTCCTTGGATCAAGAGCTATTGAACCATCTCGTTGAGGTTGTTGATAAATGTATGGGAGAACCGGATTTTGATGTAAATGTTCTTGCCAGGGAGTTGAATATGGGGCGGAGTTCTTTCTTTACAAAAATCAAGAACCTTACCGGCATGACGCCAAGTGAGTTTATACAAAATCAACGTATTAAACGTGCGGCAACTTTGTTGCGGGAACGGCCGGATATGTTGGTAAGCGAAATCTCGGATCAACTTGGATTTGTCTCTACCGTATATTTCAGCCGTTGCTTTAAAGCGAAATTCGGAATTTCACCTGCCCAATTCCGGAAAAAAGACAGTTAAGAATAGGTGTTATTCGCTAAGCGTTTATATTCAAACAGTTAATTCTTCTATTTGGACTGTGTGTGCATAAGAAACGGACGCTCTGTATAGGTCCGCTTTTTTATGTCCCGCTACATTTGCCTCCAGAGATTAGCAAAATTTATTAATCTAAATCTACTATTTATGATGAATGATTTAAACATTCCTTTCTTTAGGAAAATGATGTTTGCAGGAGTAGCCACACTATTCTTGTCAACAGGAGTTACCCAGGCCAATCCGGTTAGTGCCGGGGAGGGTACAGCGGAAAAACACGTGATGACGTCATCTCAGCAATCGAAAGTGACAATTACGGGAACAGTTAAAGACGTACTCGGTCCGGTAATCGGGGCGAATGTTGTGGAAAAGGGGACTACAAACGGAACGGTTACGGATATGGAAGGCCGTTTCTCTTTGCAGGTATCTCCGGATGCCATATTGACCATTTCCTATATTGGTTATGTGGATCAAACGATACCGGTGAATGGCAAGAGTGTGGTCTCGGTTTTGTTAAAAGAAGATTTCCAAGCATTGGACGAGGTGGTTGTCGTTGGATACGGAACGCAGAAAAAGGTGAATATGACCGGTTCGGTCGCTTCAGTAGACATGAGCAAAATGGTGGATAGCCGTCCGATCACATCTCTTTCTGCCGGGCTTGCCGGTATGGCGGCGGGTGTTTCTGTCACAGCCGGCAGTGGAGGTCGGCCGGGTAATGATGGTGCGACGATCCGTGTACGCGGCCAGGGAACACTGAATGATTCCAATCCGTTGGTGATCATCGACGGAGTGGAAGCCAGCATGAACAACATCAACCCGCTGGATGTTGAAAGCATCTCGGTATTGAAAGATGCGGCTTCGTCAGCCATTTATGGATCCCGTGCCGCTAACGGTGTTATTTTGATCACTACCCGTAAGGGAAAATCAGGTGAAGCAAAAATATCTTATAACGGCTACGTCACCATGCAGAAAGTGGCGCACCGTATCGACTTGGTCTCCAATTATGCCGATTATATGGAACTGTATAACGAAGGACAACTCAATAGTGACCTTCCCGCTATTTTCAGCCAAGAGAAAATCGACGAGTGGCGGGCTGCCGGTGACAGCGATCCTGTCAAATATCCGAACTCCGACTGGCAGGATGCTCTTTTCCAGACCGGATGGATGCAAAACCATACGATCAATATCAATGGAGGTTCTGACAAGATCCATTATTATATTTCCGGCAATTATATGAACAACCCGGGTGTCATGGAAAATTCCGGGTACGAACGTTACAGTGCCCGTGTCAATTTGGATGCAGAAGTCAAAGATTGGTTCACGATCGGTGTCAATGCCTATGGGATTCGGGGAAAAGAAGAGTTAGGGCTGTTGAAGACCGAATCGAATGATAATTTCTATACTTATATGCAAGCCACTACGCCAGGTATTTGTTATCAAGCGCCTGATGGCCGGTATGGTGGTGTAAATAATCCGGAAGATGACCCGCAGAGTAGTTCCAACAATGTCTTGAAGATGTTGAACGACGTCAAAGGAAACCGTACAACCAATAATATCGTTTCCCGCTTTTATGCTCAGTTGAGGCCGTTGAAGGGGCTGACGATCGAGGGGTCTTATACCTACGCTTTTTCCGACCAGTTCCTGTATCAACAGCCTGTCTTCCATGATCTGTGGAATTTGTATGACAATACGCTACAGATTGCCGGAACCGGAGTTACGAAGGTAATCAACCGTAATAATAAGACTGTTCGCAACAACATGGACGGATTGATTAAATATGAAACCAGTATCAACCGGCTGAATATCCAAGCGACAGTTGGTGCCAGCCAGGAATCCTACCGTAATAATTGGTTTGAAGCTTCCAGAGAAAAGTTGACCTCTTCGGAATTAACGGAGTTAAATGCCGCCACTGCCAACGCTACGGCAACAGGAACCTACTCCGATTGGTCTATGCGTTCATTCTTCGGGCGAATCAATCTGAACTGGAATGAGAAATATCTGTTGGAAGCCAATCTTCGTGCTGATGCCTCTTCCCGTTTTGCAAAGAAGTACCGTTGGGGCTATTTCCCCTCTTTTTCGTTAGGTTGGCGCATGGAACAGGAAGCTTTCATGAAAGATATTTCATGGCTTAACCAGTTAAAACTCCGTGCTTCGTATGGTTCTTTGGGAAACAATGCTGTGGGTAATTATGACTACCAGATGTATTACCAAGCATCTAATTATGTTCTGAATGACGCTTTGCAGATCGGTATGGCACAACGCGCGCTTTCGAATGCAGCATTGACTTGGGAAACTTCTTATATCACGAATTTTGGTGTGGATTTCGCTTTATTCTCTAAATTGAGCGGGACCGTCGATGCTTTTGTCAAAAAGACCAAAGGGATTCTGATCGAATTGCCGGCGCCATTGGTACATGGTAATGCCACCGTTCCCAAATCCAACGCGGCCGAAGTCCGTAACCGGGGTGTTGAACTAAGTTTGAATTGGAATGATAAAGTTGGAGCTGTCAATTACTTCATCGGAGGAAATTTCTCATACGTCAAAAACAAAGTGACGAAATTTAAAGGAGAAGAAATGGCTCTTAATGGTACCAATATGATTCTTGAAGGAGAGCCGATCAATGTACAATATGTGCTTTCTGTAGACCGGATCGTCCAAACGAAAGAAGATATGGCAATCGTGGAAGCTATGGAAGCCAACAATCCGGATGCTTTTAAACAATACAAGAAGCCGGAATATGGAGATTTTCTATATAAAGACATCGACGGGGATGGATGTATCACGGATGACGATAAGATCAAAGTCGGAAACGGTACTAACCCGACGTTCACTTTCGGCTTTAATTTCGGTGCTAACTGGAAAGGGTGGGATTTCACTTGTATCTTGCAAGGTGCTACCGGATTGAAAACCTACTGGAGCGGATTGGACGGTGCCAGCTATTGGCCGCAGGTACGCCGGGGTAACCAGATCAACAAGACTATTGCAGACGGACGCTGGTATCCGGGCCGTACGGATGCAACCTATCCGCGCCTCCTGAACTATACGGACGGCCGGAATCGCGTGGCAAGCGATTTCTGGATACAGGATAAGTCTTATTTGAGGGTGAAGAACGTTCAGTTGGGATATACGGTGCCGAAACGCCTCTCTCAAAAGCTCCTGATTGAGAACTTCCGTTTATATGTCAGCATCGACAATGCCTTAACCTTTACAGGATATAAGGGATTGGATCCTGAAGTGTCGGGAACGAAATATCCGACTATGCGATTAACGACATTTGGTTTGAACCTTACATTTTAATTAGTTGAAGACATGAAAAAGATTATAATATATTTGACTGCAACACTTTTCTCCGTTATTACATTCACCGGTTGCTATGATTTGGAGACCTATCCGGGAGATAAGGTTAACGAAGGGACATTCTATAAAACCGATGAACATGCCCACCAGGGGTTGATGGGTATCTACGGCATGTTGCGCCTGAACGAGGCATATGGCTACCAGTTCTGTTTCGACCATTTGGGAGATATAGCCTACGGATATAACTATTATATGATGTATTTGGCGACCTATACTGACCGTGACGGAACGATTCAGGCTCATTGGCAAACCTATTATGACGGCATACATCGTGCCAACACCTTTATCCGTTCGGTAAGGGGAATGAACGGCATTATCTCCGAAGAACAGATCAATGTGTACGTGGCGGAAGCCAAGTTTCTCCGTGCGGTGTTCTATTTCACCTTAACCGACCTTTTCGGTGGTGTACCTTATTATGACGAGTCGACCAACGTCAATGAAGAGTTTATGAACTTGAAGAGGCCGAGAAGTAGTCTTGAAGAGGTACGTGCCCATATTCTGGAGGACCTGGATGAGGCGATCAAGTATCTTCCCGTCAATCATGCTGCCAGCGAATATGGGCGTGCCACCAAAGGTGCTGCCTACGCCCTGCGTGGTAAGGTGCATCTTTATGACAAGGAGTGGCAATCAGCTATCAACGATTTCGAGGAGATCGTCTATAACAAATCCGATAATTATGGGTATGCCCTCGATGACGATTATGCCCGTGTCTTCAAACTTTATAACGGAGCGAAAAGCCCGGAAACAGTCTTTTCAATCCAGAACAAGAGTGGTGTCGGTACGGAGTATGGTATGCAGATACAGGCCTTGATGGGTTGTCGTAGTGCTTACGGAAGTTGTTGGAATAATACGGTTCCCTCTACGCAATTGGTGGATATGTATGAATTCAAGGATGGCCGTCCATTCGATTGGGACGAGGTCTTCCCCGGCTATAACACTATGACACCCGATGAGCGCAAAGATCTTCTCAGCGTTGAGATGGATGGATCAGGGACTGTCGTAGGTATTCGTGAGGCAGATACCGCTAAGATACTGAGCGCTTATACTTGCCGCGATCCACGTCTGATGGCTACCGTGATCGTCCCTTATTCCCACTATATGGGAAACATTGGCCGGACAACCAATGTCGATCTGATCTTTGCCCTGGATCACAATCTGTCGGGGAATGCTAATGGTGGTACACTTCAGAACAATGCAGGTTGGGTCTCTTATCTCTATCGGAAATTCGTGACTGAAGGAGACCAGGGCGGTGCGATCAGTAATCGTCTGCATACGCCGTTCGCTTTCCCCTTGATCCGTTTTGCCGATGTCCTCTTGATGCTTTCGGAGGCCTATAATGAGGCGGGGCAGTTGGACAAAGCTGTGACCGAATTCAATAAAGTCCGTGCCCGTGTCGATATGCCGGGTTTGAACTCCGGTCCCGCGTGGATGGCTGTCAGTAACAAGGAGCAGATGGCTGAACGAATCCGCAAAGAACGCGCTGTAGAGTTTGCCGGAGAAGGACTTCGCTTCAGCGACTTGCGCCGTTGGGGATATGAGGTTGCCCGCAAAGCGCTTGATAATGTCGATGCCGTCAATATTTATGGTGAACTGATTTATACTCATCTATTTACTGAACGTGATATGCTTTGGCCTATACCAGGTGTAGAACGGGAACGGAATGAGGCGTTGACACAAAATCCGGGGTGGTAAGTTTCTTGAATCCCTTTAACTTATGTGTTTATGAGATTGATTAATTTATTGGGTTTATTTTCCCTTTTGTTCTTTTCTGCGGTGGAGGGGCAGAATCATTCTGTCCGGCAACTTGAAAAGGGGTTGCGCCAACATCCGAGGCTGCTTTTCTGCCAGCAGGAAGAACAGAAGGTCCGGGATTTGTTAGGCATGGAACCTCTATTAGACAGCTTATACGTTAGTTTGATGAAAGAGGCGGAGCGTTTATTGACAGTCCCTCTCCAGGAAGATCCCCGAGAGAAAATAAAAAATACGAAAGACATATTGTCTATCAGCCGTGAACAGGTCTATCGAATGGTTAACCTGTCTTTGGCTTACAGGCTTAGTGGTGACAAACGGTTTGCTGAAAAAGCAGAGAAAGAGTTGATCAATGTTTGCAATTATAAGGACTGGGATCCTGTTCACTATCTGGATGTGGCGGAAATGACAACGGCAGTTGCCATCGGTTACGACTGGCTATATGATGTGCTGACTCCTTCGACCAGGCAGTTAGTAGTCCATTCGATTAAAACAAAAGCGTTAGACATTGTTGTAGAAGAATATAAAACCGGGAATGCTGATTCTTGGGCGAAGCGAGAAACGAACTGGAATGTCGTATGCAATACCGGAATGGTATTAGGCGCTTTGGCTATTGAAGAACAGGAACCGGAACTGGCCAGGCATATCATCGGAGAGGCGGTAAAGTACGTTCCGAACTGCCTGAAGCATTTCGCACCGGATGGTGTTTGCTACGAGGGGCCTGCCTATTGGGGATATACGAACATGTATTTGTCCCTTTTGCTGAAAGCCTTGAATGATAATTTTGGAGAGGATTTCGGCTTGTCGGAAATGGAGGGAGTGGATAAAAGTGTCTTGTATTATATGCATAGTACGAGTCCTTCCGGTAAGATATTCAATTTTGCCAATTCCGGTAGTACGGCCCCGGCGGCAGAACCTATCTACTTTTATTTCAGTCAGGCTTTTAATCAGCCGGAAGCGGCGGCTTTTTATCGGAATGTCTTGTCGAAGACGGTACAAGGAGGAAATTATTTCAGATTTTATTTCCTTTCCATTCCCTGGTATGATACAGCCTCTTCGTCTGCAGATGTATTACCGAAGCTGAAAGTTTATAGAGGTATTAATGATATTGTCGTGTTCAACGGAGACCGGAATACGCCTAACAGCTTGTATCTGATCGCCAAGACCGGAGATCCCGATATGGCGCACCAGCAATTGGATATCGGTACTTTTATTGTGGAGACAAATGGGATCAGGTGGACGGACGATCTGGGGACCGATAATTATAGTTTACCCGGATTCTGGGATTATAAGCCGGACGGACAGCGTTGGAGCTATTTCAGAAATTCGAATTTCAGCCACAATACGTTGTCGATCGACTATAAGTTGCAAAACTCCGCCGGGATCGGCGAAATCAAAGAGCAGGACGATAAGGTAAACCAACCTTTTGTCACAATGGATATGAGCACTGCTTATGGCGGACAGAGCCGTTTTGTCTACCGGACATTCCGTATGCTCGATGATACTCGCATATTGGTTACGGACAGTGTTGGACTGGAGCGTCCGTCGCAATCTGTGCAATGGTCTGCGATTACTTCGGCGGATGTTGAATGTCAGGGGAATACGGCGATTCTCCGGAAAGACGGTAAATCTTTTTTCTTAAAGATCATTTCTCCTGCCAATGCTTCTTTTATGGCTAAAAGGGCCAAAAGAGATACGGAAGCAGAGAAACCGATAGAGGGATATACGGTTTTGTCGGCATCGGTATCGGGTAGCCCTATACAGGTAATCAAAGTTCTTCTGTCAGGAGAATAGAAGTGTAATTACATTAAAATAAAGAATATAAATATGTTGAAAACAAAGTATTTAATGGGTATGGCACTCAGTGTTACGTTGATTTCCTGTGGAGGGACAGGATGTGGATTTGTAGATGAGAATGTCGAATTTGCCCGTAAACAGATAGGAAAAGAAATCGAACTGATCGAAGCAAGCGGCAAGTTTATGAATCCGACTACGCTAAACCCTGATGGTTCCGTTTATTATTGTAATCTGGCGGACTGGCGTAGCGGTTTCTTTCCTGGCTCGGTTTGGTATTTATATGAACTGACAGGAGACAAGAGTTTATTGCCGATTGCTCAAAAGTACACGAAAGCGGTGGAAGAAGCCAAAAACATCAAATGGAATCATGATGTCGGCTTTATGATCTATTGCAGTTTTGGGAACGGTTTACGTTTGACGGGCGATCCGGACTACAAAGAGGTGATTGTTGAGGCGGCCCGTTCTTTGTCAACCCGCTTCCGGCCGGTAGCAGGGATTATCCAGTCGTGGAATGTGGATAGAGGATGGATTTCCGAACGGGGTTGGGAATGTCCGGTGATCATCGATAACATGATGAATCTGGAACTGTTGTTTGCCGCAACACGGCTATCCGGCGACTCGACTTTCTATAAAGTTGCCGTTTCTCATGCCGACCGGACGATGAAGGAACAGTATCGTCCGGATGGCAGTTGTTATCATGTGGTGGATTACAGTATGGAAGACGGTTCCGTGCGCAACCGCCATACGGCACAGGGATATGCGCATGAATCGGCTTGGAGTCGTGGGCAGGCTTGGGGGATTTACGGTCTGACACTTTGCTACCGGGAAACAGGTGACCGGAAATATCTTGATCTGGCTTTAAAAGCGATCCGCTTCATGTTTAATCATAAGAATACGCCGGAAGACCTTGTTTTCTATTGGGATATGGATGCCCCTGATATACCGGACGATTACCGGGATGCTTCGGCTGCCGCTTGTATCGCTTCTGCTTTGTATGAAATCAGTACAATGGATGTGCCCGATCCGCAGACCTATAAGACGTATGCCGACCGGATTATGAAAAGCCTCGCTTCTCCGGCTTACCGGGCTAAATTGGGTACGAACGGGAATTTCCTGTTGATGCATTGTGTTGGAAGTATTCCGCATAATGGAGAAATAGATGTTCCATTGAATTATGCCGACTATTACTTCCTGGAGGCTTTGAAGCGGAAACGGGATATCGAACAAAAGGCGTTCTGAGCCATCTTTTAATTACATCTGCAAAAACGGTTTGCCCTGCAAGTGTAGGTAGGTCCGTATGGAATGGAATTTCTCCTATTTTATTATTTCAGCAATATTTTGTATATTTACAGCCTATTATGGCTTATAAGCGATTGCTATAAGGCCCCGGGATGATGCAATGAATTTGGATAGATATATATGAGACCAGAAGATATTACTGAACAGGACGAAAGCGAAGAAATAAAAGATACGGAAGGACAACCGGCTGCTGAAGGAAATACCGATGAAACGGTGGAGGCGGAGGCAAGTCAGGAAACACATTCGGAATATAAGATACCGGGAAAGTCGGAAAGCCGCGTATCTTATCATTTATCAGGCATGTATCAGGATTGGTTCCTCGATTATGCCTCCTATGTGATCCTGGAACGTGCCGTTCCGCATATCAATGACGGATTGAAACCCGTTCAGCGACGAATCCTGCATTCCATGAAACGTTTGGACGACGGACGTTACAACAAGGTAGCGAATATCGTCGGACACACCATGCAGTTCCACCCGCATGGCGATGCCTCCATTGGCGATGCATTGGTGCAGCTTGGACAAAAGGATCTCTTGATCGACTGCCAGGGAAACTGGGGTAATATTCTCACCGGTGACGGTGCGGCCGCTCCCCGTTACATCGAGGCACGTTTGTCGAAGTTTGCACTCGAAACGGTCTTTAATCCGAAAACAACCCTCTGGCAGCTTTCTTACGACGGACGAAACAGGGAGCCGGTGACGCTTCCGGTCAAGTTCCCGCTGCTGCTGGCACAGGGTGTGGAAGGTATTGCTGTCGGTCTTTCTTCCAAAATATTACCGCATAACTTCAACGAATTGCTGGACGCTTCCATCGCTTACCTGCGGGGGGAAGAGTTTACGTTATATCCCGATTTCCAAACCGGCGGTTACATAGATGTAACGAAATACAACGACGGCGAACGGGGCGGCTCCGTAAAAGTGCGTGCCAAGATTACGAAGTTAGACAACAAGACGCTTGTTATCAGTGAAATCCCTTATGGAAAAACAACGTCTACCCTGATTGAATCTATCCTGAAAGCGAACGATAAGGGAAAGATCAAGATCAAGAAGGTGGACGATAATACGGCCCGCAATGTAGAAATCCTGGTGCATCTCGCTCCGGGCGTGTCATCCGATAAGACGATCGATGCCCTGTACGCCTTTACGGACTGTGAGATCAGTATTTCGCCTAACTGCTGTGTCATCATGGACAACAAGCCGCACTTCCTCACGGTAAGCGACGTGCTGAAACATTCGACGGACGACACGCTGCATCTGCTTCGTACCGAACTGGAAATCCAGAAAGGCGAACTGGAAGAATCGCTCTTCTTCGCCTCCCTTGAAAAGATATTCATCGAAGAACGTATCTATAAGGATAAGGAGTTTGAAGAGTCGAAAGATATGGATGAGGCAGTCGCCCACATCGACAAACGGCTCGAACCGTTCAAGCCGCAGTTTATCCGCGAGGTGACCCGCGACGATATCCTGAAACTGATGGAGATCAAGATGGGTCGTATCCTGAAGTTCAACACGGACAAATGTAATGCGACCATCGCCCAGTATAAGGAAGAGATTGCGAAGATCGAAGACCGTCTGGCGCATATCGTGGATTATACGGTCGACTGGTTCATGATGCTGAAAGAAAAGTACGGAAAGAACTATCCGCGTATGACCGAAGTGCGCAACTTCGATACGATCGAAGCGACCAAAGTGGTGGAGGCCAACGAGAAACTCTATATCAACCGCGCCGAAGGCTTTATCGGGACAAGTCTCAAGAAAGACGAATATGTCTGCAACTGTTCCGATATCGACGATATCATCCTTTTCTACCGCAACGGGACCTACAAGATCGTGCGGGTGAGCGAAAAGATGTTTATCGGGAAAGACCTGCTCTACCTGAATGTCTTCAAGCGGAATGATAACCGGACGATATACAACGTGATCTATCGCGACGGAATCTACCGAGACGGACAAATCGGTTGCAACTATATCAAGCGTTTTGCCGTAACAGGTGTGACGCGTGACAGGGAATACGATATAACAAAGGGAACGAAAGAGTCCCGTATCCTGTATTTCAGTGCCAATGCCAATGGTGAAGCCGAGACGGTGAAGGTGATCCTGAAACCGAAACCCCGCCAGAGATTGCTGGTGTTCGAAAAGGATTTCAGCGAGGTGGTCATTAAGGGACGCGGCTCGATTGGGAATATCCTGACGAGAGCCGAGATACATAAGATCAGCCTGAAGCAGAAAGGCAGCTCTACGCTGGGTGGCCGTATGGTCTGGTTCGACCGGGATGTGCTGCGGTTGAACTACGACGGAAGAGGCGAGGAACTGGGTGAATTCCAGAGTGACGACCTGATCTTAGTGATTCTTCCGAACGGTGATTTCTATACGACGAACTTCGAGTTAAGCAATCATTACGAGGCTAATATCTTGAATATCGAAAAGTTTGATGCCAACAAAATCTGGACGGCTGCTCTTTACGATGCCGACCAGAAGTACTTCTATCTGAAACGTTTCCAGCTTGAGGCCGGAAGCCGTAAGCAGAATTTCTTAGGTGAAAATCCGAAAAGCCGCCTGGTGTTGCTGACCGACGAGGCCTATCCGCGTATCGAAGTGGTATTCGGCGGACACGACTCTTTCCGTGAACCGCTGGTATTGGATGCGGAAGAGTTTATCGCCGTGAAAGGATTCAAAGCCAAAGGAAAACGCCTCTCGACCTTCGATATCGAGACGATCAACGAACTCGATCCTGTCCGCTTTGCCCCCGTAGCGCAACCGCAGCAGGAAAAGAACGAAGGCGATGATGATACGGATCTTGATCCTGATGCCGATAAAAGCAATTCGGATATCATCGATGAGATTACCGGACAAATGAAACTTTTTGATGAATAGTGTGCGTATGAAAAAGACTGCCTGTCTGATGTTCCTGTTTCTTTGGATGGCTTTGCCTCTCGTGGCGCAGTCGGATGAAGAAGAAGTACCCCGCTCGATCAACGAGAGTACGATGGTTGGTATCGGTGGTTACAATTTGCGGGACACGTACCTTTCACCCAGTACGGACATCAACTATACCGGTTGGGTGGCGCGTATCCTCAACGAACGGATGAAGGTAGTCCGGTTGGCAGATTATAAGATTTCCCGCCAGCAGCTTATCAACGTCGAGTTCGGTTCTACCCGCAATGGTGCGGAGACGGCGAACGAATATGCCGGGTTTGTGGATTACAGCCTCGGCTATCATTACCGCTTTACGAACCTGTTGCCGGGACTGAAGGTGCTGACCGGTGCTTCCGCCCGTCTTTCGGGTGGTTTCATCTATAACACGCGCAACAGCAATAATCCGGTTTCAGGGAAGGGGGACTTTGATCTGAATCTGTCGGCAATGGCGATTTATAACTTTAAGATCAAGGAGTTTCCGCTTACTTTCCGCTATCAGGCGGAGATACCGTTTGCCGGTGTCCTTTTCTCGGTGCACAAAGGCGAACCTTATTATTTCCTGACGCAGGGAGGCTCGGACGGGATCGTACGGTTCAGTTCGTTCCACAATAAGTTTGCGATGAAAAACTATTTCACGCTCGACATACCGGTGTCGAACTTTACGCTCCGCGTCGGCTATCTGAACAGTATGTACCGGACGGATGTGAACAGCATCAAGACGCATGTTCTCTCCAACTCGTTCATGATCGGGTTTGTAAAGGAATTTGTTTCTTTCGGTGGTAAGCGTTTGAAGAGTAATGCACACCGATACAGTAGTGCTTACTATTGAACTGTTTGAATGATGAAGATGAAAACAAGCATTACATATTATCTACTTCTTTTCTGCATCCTGTTTTCAGGATGTGAGGAAGCGACGAAATACAACTCGTCTCCCCGCGACAACTTCGAAGCGCTCTGGCGGATTATGGACGAAAACTACTGCTTTTTTGAGTATAAGAAAGTGGATTGGGACGAGGTGCACGATCGTTACAGCCTGCTTGTCAAGGATACGATGAACCAGTATGAGCTGTTTGATGTCCTCGGCAAGATGTTGGCGGAAGTGAAAGACGGACATACCAACTTGATTTCTTCTTTTGATATGTCCCGCTACTGGGCTTGGTACGAAGATTATCCGGCCAACTACTACAAGGAAATACAAGACAACTATCTCGGTACTGACTACAAGATTGCCGGCGGCATGAAATATAAACGTCTGGCGGACGATCAGATCGGCTATGTCTATTACGGTAGTTTCTCGAGTGGTGTCGGCGAGAATAACCTGGATTATATGTTCATGCATTTCAAGGAATGCAAGGGGTTGATCTTCGATGTGCGTGATAATGGCGGTGGCTCGATGACCTTTTCCGACCGTATCGCTTCCCGTTTCCTGGAAGAAAAGATGCTGACTTGCTATACGCAGTACAAGAAAGGCAACGGGCATAACGATTTCACCGAGCCGAACCCGGTCTATCTGTCTCCTTCAGACCGTCTCCGCTGGCCACGTCCGGTTATTGTCCTGACGAACCGCCATTCTTACAGTGCGACGAACGATTTTGTGAATGTGATGCGCCTCTTGCCGCAGGTTACGATCATGGGTGACCGTACGGGAGGGGGAAGCGGCCTGCCTTTCAGTTCGGAACTGCCGAACGGGTGGAGTGTTCGCTTCTCGGCATGTCCGGTGCTCGATGTCAATAAGCAGCACACGGAGTTCGGCATCGATCCGGATGTCAAAGTCTCAATTACAGGAGAAGACATAATGAAGGGACGTGATACGATCATAGATAGAGCGATCGAACTGTTGTTGGCAAAGGCCGATTCGATAGAAGCGGCTTCAAAAAGTAAAATCTCTTCCGCAGGCCTTGCATATTAGCATATTTTATTTACCTTTGCACTCGCAACGCGCCTGTGGTGTAATTGGTAGCCACGCCAGACTTAGGATCTGGTGTCGAGAGACGTGTAGGTTCGAGTCCTATCAGGCGCACGAAAAAACAAAAAGAGCTTGTTCCGTTGGAGCAGGCTCTTTTTGTTTTATAGGTCCGGCGGCAGTTCATTTCTTGGCTCACCCGATATTTCTTGGGGGGAACTTCATTAACTTTCTTGGAATATCT
>NZ_QUGV01000044.1:0-19961 GCF_003479205.1 Parabacteroides sp. AF17-28
TTTAAATAGGACCACCTCCTATCTTCGAGCCCTGTAAGGGCGATACATTGTGATACAGGATGTTACCGGTGCCGCCCTTACAGGGCTTAAAGAGGGTAGGAAGCCGTTTTCCTTAACCCAAGGCTCACGCCTTGGGCTGAGATCTGCCGGGCTTACAGCCCTAAGACAATGTCGCTAAATCATCATTTATGGTTCAATATAAAACCTGTTCCTCTGTGATCCCGCGTCGGAGCGCGAGAACGGGATAGTTCACTTTTGTCAAATAATGCGCTTTCCCAATTTAGAAAAGGCTCCATGCTACTGTCAGCCCTGCCATGACGATGGCGACCATGCTCATCAATTTGATCAGGATGTTGAGGCTGGGGCCGGAGGTGTCTTTGAACGGGTCACCGACCGTGTCGCCTACGACAGTTGCGCGGTGGGCGTCGCTGCCTTTACCGCCGTGGTTGCCTTCTTCTACGTGTTTCTTGGCATTGTCCCAGGCGCCACCGGCATTTGCCATAAAGATGGCTAATACGAAACCTGTACTCAAGCCGCCGATCAACAGCCCTACCACTCCGGTAACACCGAAGATCAGTCCTGTAATGATCGGAGCAATAATAGCCAACAGGGAAGGAACAACCATCTCTTTTTGTGCGCCTTTGGTTGAAATGGCAACGCAGCGGGCATAGTCCGGTTCTGCTTTCCCGGTCAGTATTCCCGGTATTTCGCGGAACTGGCGGCGTACTTCTTCCACCATATGCCCGGCGGCACGTCCGACTGCGTTCATCGTGAGCCCGCAGAACATGAATGCCATCATGGAACCCAAGAACATGCCGGCCAGCACTTTCGGGTTCATCAGTGTAACATCGTAATAGACCATGAAATCGGAGAAGGAGGCTTTCGATACTTCGATAGCCCTGCCGTCTGCAAATTGCAGGACCGTTTCACCTAACCGGAGTAATCCTATTTTTATCTCTTCCACGTAGGATGCCAGCAAAGCCAGGCCCGTTAAGGCTGCCGAGCCGATCGCGAATCCTTTGCCTGTTGCGGCGGTAGTGTTGCCCAACGAGTCGAGCGCATCCGTACGTTTGCGCACTTCTTTACCCAAGCCGGACATTTCCGCATTGCCTCCGGCATTGTCGGCGATAGGTCCGTAAGCGTCCGTAGCCAATGTGATACCTAATGTCGAAAGCATACCTACAGCTGCGATACCGATGCCATACAGCCCCATGCCGATATTGTTGAAGTCGAATCCGGATGCGAAGAGGAAAGAACAGATAATACCTACAACTACGGCCAAAACCGGGATTGCTGTAGATAACATACCCAGTCCGAGCCCGGAGATAATAACGGTTGCCGGTCCGGTCAGCCCGGCTTCGGATACTCGTTGGGTAGGTTTATAAGATTGGGATGTATAGTATTCGGTCGATTGTCCGATCACGATGCCGACCAGTAGCCCGACGATAACCGAACAACTGATCCAGAACCAATTATCCAACCCTAACAGATAAAGAATCGCGAAAGTCGAAATGGCGATTAATACGGAGCTGAGGTTCGTGCCGATCGCCAATGCTTTCAACAGCTGGCGGATGCTTGCGTTCTCATTCGTGCGGACGGCAAAGATTCCGATGATCGACAGTACGATCCCTACCGCTGCAATCAGCATCGGTGCCACGACCGCTTTGTATTGCATCTCCACATTCCCGGAAGCCACAAAAGCCGCAGCTCCCAAGGCGGCGGTAGCCAGGATGGAACCGCAATAGGATTCATAGAGGTCGGCGCCCATACCGGCTACGTCTCCCACATTATCCCCCACGTTGTCGGCAATAGTCGCCGGGTTGCGCGGGTCATCTTCCGGGATGCCGGCTTCCACTTTCCCGACGAGGTCGGCGCCTACATCGGCCGCTTTCGTATAGATACCGCCTCCGACGCGGGCAAAGAGCGCCTGTGTGGAAGCGCCCATCCCGAAGGTCAGCATGGTGGTTGTTATGATTGTCAGTTTATGCGTGGCATCCATCGCGTCTGCCGGAATACATATATTTAACAGTATATACCAGAACGAAATATCCAGCAGGCCGAGCCCTACGACTACCAATCCCATTACGGCACCACTACGGAAAGCAACCTGCAGACCGCTGTTCAATGAAGAACGGGCGGCATTGGCGGTACGGGCGGAAGCATAAGTCGCTGCCTTCATCCCCAGGAATCCGGCCAATCCGGAAAAGAAGCCTCCGGTAAGGAACGCAATCGGCACCCATTCGTTCTGTACCCCGAATCCATACGCCATGATGGAGAATAAAACCACCAGGGCGAGAAATACCGAAGCGACAACCTTGTATTGCTGTTTCAGGTACGACATAGCCCCTTTACGGACATGCTGGGCTATCTTTGCCATTAACTCGGTCCCTTCACTCTCTTTCATCATCTGCCTGAAAAAAAAGCAGGCAAATACCAGAGCAAGTATAGATGCTACCGGTATGATCCAAAAAATAGGTGTAATCATAGCAATGAGATTTAAATTTAATATGGTTTTAATCGTTTTGACACTTAGTGTCTTACGAAGCTTCATTGTCCTCCCGTAAATATAACGAAAATAAAGATGTGGAGAAACTTTTTCGGAAATAATAATGTTTCATTCTAAAAAAAACAGCATATTTGTCACAGAATAAGAATTAAAACGCAAATGACGGAAGAAACGAACCATAAGACCTATAAACTTGGCTTGGCTCTGAGTGGCGGAGGAGCGAAAGGTTTTGCCCACATCGGAGTTTTTAAATTGCTGGAGGAGTGCGGTCTGGAACCGGATATCATTGTCGGGACAAGTGTCGGTTCGTTAATGGGGGCTTTATTCGCCGACGGCTATACGGCCGACGAGATAAAAGAACTGTTTACCGGACGCGAGTTTTCGGAATTCGCCCAGTTGCAGATCCCGAAATCGGGACTGTTCGACAGCAAACGGTTCCGCCATTTCCTCCGGCGTCATTTGAGGGCTAAAACGTTTGAAGAACTGAAAACCCCTTTGGTTGTCATGGCTACCGATCTCGATAATGGGGAGAGCCATGAGTTCCGTAGCGGCCCCATCGTCGAGGCGGTGACGGCTTCTTGTAGTATTCCGATTATCTTCAGCCCGGTTGTGATAAACGGAGTGCATTATGTAGACGGAGGTCTTTTCCATAATTTCCCGGTTTCCATCATTCGTGAGGAATGTGAGCGTATCATCGGCGTGAACGTCAGTCCGCTGATACCGCAAAAATATAAGCAGACGCTCTATCACATTGCCGAGCGTTCTTATCATTATATGTTCCGGGCCAATACACTGGAAGACCGTGAAATGTGTGATGTATTGATTGAAGCCGAAGAATTCGGCATGTATAAAACGTTTGACCTCGAGAATGTGGAACAGATCGCCAATATCGGATATGCGGCGGCTGTCCGGGCTTTCGAGATCGTGATAAAAGAAAATAAGTATGAAACCTTGGTAAACGCAATTATGGCGAGACGAAACAATGCCTTAATGCCGTAGTCGTTCCGGAACGTTCCTGTGTTTACCAAATTAAACTAAGTAGACAAATAGCGCAATGAAACAGACGAATAAGATAGTCATATATCAGGTCTTTCCACGTTGGTTTGGAAATCTGAAATCATCCTTGGTGAAGAACGGCAGTAAAGCCGAAAACGGAGTTGGAAAATTTTCAGACTTTACGCCTCTTGCTTTATCTAAAATAAAAGAATTGGGCACTACCCATGTGTGGTACACCGGAGTTATCGAACATGCGACGAAAACCGATTATACGGCTTATCAGATACAGAGAGACCATTCGGCTGTCGTTAAAGGAAATGCCGGTTCGCCTTATGCAATCAAAGACTATTACGATGTCGATCCCGACCTGGCAGGCCAGGTGCCTGACCGGATGGGTGAATTTGAGGCATTGGTCAAGAGGACGCATGATGCCGGCCTGAAAGTGATACTCGACTTTGTACCCAACCACGTAGCCCGCCAATATCATTCGGATGCCAAGATGGCGTATGTGGAAGATCTGGGGCAGAAAGACAATACCTCGAAAGCGTTCGATCCGAACAATAACTTTTACTATGTACCGGGGCAGACTCTCTCGTTGCCGTTCGGAGCACAGCAGGAAGATTTCGAATACAGCGAATTTCCCGCCAAGGTGACAGGCAACGACCGTTTTGATGCTTGTCCGGGACGGAATGACTGGTACGAGACGGTCAAGTTGAATTATGGCGTGGATTACCTGAACGGCCGTACTCCGCATTTTGATCCGGTACCCAACACCTGGGTGAAGATGCTCGATATCCTGCTGTTCTGGGCGGGAAAAGGCGTGGACGGCTTCCGTTGCGATATGGCGGAAATGGTCCCGGTGGAGTTCTGGAACTGGGTGATTCCGAAGGTGAAGCAAGCGCATGACGTCTGCTTTATCGCTGAAGTCTACAATCCGGCGGAATACCGTAATTACATCCAGAACGGGCATTTCGATTACCTCTATGACAAGGTCGGGCTTTATGATACGGTACGGGCCGTCATGTGCAACCAGGCTCCGGCAAGTAATATTTCCACTTGCTGGAAGTCGCTTGAAGGAATCCAGCAGAATATGCTGAATTTCCTCGAAAACCATGACGAACAGCGTGTCGCCTCTTATTTCTTCGCCGGCGATCCGCGTCCGGGTATCCCGGGAATGATCGTGTCGGCCATGATGAATACCAACCCTGTGATGATCTATAGCGGGCAGGAATTGGGAGAGCCGGGTATGGATGACGAAGGGTTCAGCGGACGTGACGGACGGACGACTATCTTTGATTACTGGAGTGTCGCCAGCCTGCGTAACTGGATCAATGAAGGCGCTTTCGACGGAGGAAAGCTGACTGCCGAACAACGCCAGTTGCGTGAAGCTTATGCAAAGATTTTAAATATTGCCAAATCGGAGCCGGCCATAACGGAAGGCGTTTTCTACGACCTGATGTATGCCAATATGAGCAATCCGTATTTTAACCCGCATCGCCAGTTTGTTTTTATGCGTAAGTATAAGAATGAAGTCCTGTTGGTAGTCGTTAATTTCGACAAGGCGGAGCAGACGGTGCGCGTCCAGATTCCGAACGGGGCTTTTAAGGCTCTTGATTTCGAAGACAACAAGGCGGCAGTCCTGACCGATTTGATGACGGGAGAAAGCACTGTCAGTACGCTGACGGCAGCCTGGCCTTACCAGGTGGTCTTGCCGGCCTATTCAGGTCGTTTACTGAAATTTACATATTGAATTGATAATGGATAATTGACAATTGATAATTACTTTTTTGATAATTGTCAATTGTCCATTGTTCATTGTCAATTGTTTTGTACCTTTGCACCCACAATTCAAATCTATTTACTTAAGATAAATATTCGGAATAATGAGTGCACAAACTCCTTTCTTGGTGTTTTCGGGAACCAACTCCCGGTATCTTGCAGAGAAAATTTGCAAAAGTCTTGGTTGTCCGCTGGGGCAGATGAACATTCAACATTTTGCCGATGGAGAGTTCTCCGTTTCTTACGAAGAGTCTATTCGTGGCCGCGATGTTTTCCTGGTACAATCAACGTTCCCTAACTCGGATAATCTGATGGAGCTTCTCCTGATGATTGATGCGGCTAAACGTGCTTCTGCACATTCTATTATCGCAGTAATTCCTTATTTCGGTTGGGCCCGTCAGGACAGAAAGGACAAACCGCGTGTATCTATCGGTGCGAAGCTGATTGCCGATATGTTGAGTACGGCCGGTATCAACCGTTTGATCACAATGGACTTGCATGCTGACCAGATTCAGGGATTCTTCAACGTTCCGGTGGATCACCTGTATGCCTCTTCAGTATTCCTGGATTATATTAAGACATCTTTGCCGATGGATAACCTGTGTATCGCTACACCGGATGTCGGCGGTACGAAACGTGCCAGCAGCTACTCCAAATATCTCGGTTTGCCGATGGTTATCTGCCACAAATCCCGTTTGCGCGCCAACGAAGTTGCAGAAATGCGCATCATCGGTGAAGTGGAAGGATTGGACGTCCTTTTGATTGATGACATGGTAGACACTGCCGGTACGATTACGAAAGCGGCTAACCTGATGATGGAAAACGGAGCTAAATCCGTACGCGCTATCGCCAGCCACGCTGTTATGTCTGACCCGGCTTCCACACGTGTAGACGAATCAGCTTTGACTGAAATGATCTTTACCGATTCTATTCCTTATGCAAAGAAGTGCGAAAAGGTAAAAGTCCTTTCAATAGCCGATATGTTTGCCGAAGCGATCCGTCGCGTATGCAGCGGTGAGTCTATCAGCTCTTTGTATGCTATTTAATTAGTTTCAATATTATAAAAAAAGGCTGCGATCTTAGGATGTGCGGCCTTTTTTATTTCCGTATAATTGCTAACTTTGTGAGCGTGAAAAAGGGCGATGGCCTTCTCGCTTAATTCTTTAGACCATGAAGAAAAAACGTTATCTCTTGAATCTCCTCCTTTTGTCAGTCTGTACATTCAGCTATGGACAACAGGATTCTATTGTTCCTTTCAAAGATGCTTACAAACGTATTTACAATGTGACGAAAGTTACAGATGTCAAACCTGTGATAGACGGAAAGCTGGATGAATCCTTCTGGACGGAGCAGGGGGAATGGTCCGACCGTTTTGTGCAGATTATTCCTTATGAGCGCGAAATATCACCTTCTCCTACGCGGGTAAAGCTCTTTTATGACGATAAATATATATACGTAGGCGTGTATTGTAAAGATGCTGTTCCCGGAAAGATGAACCGTTTTATCGGGAACCGCGACGACAACAGTATGGGAGACCTGATCAGTGTGGCTTTCGATACATATCATGATTACAGGGCTGCCCCGGAGTTCAATATTAACCTGGGCGGGAATAAGACCGACCTGATCGTGACGGATAAGTTGAATGTGAACCGGAGCTGGAACGCTGTTTGGGAGGGAAGGACACATGTGAACCTGCCGGATTCGAGCTGGACGGCGGAATTGCGCATCCCCTTCAGCCAGCTTCGCTACAACCAAGAGTCGGCCGACGGCATCTGGGGGCTTCATGTTCGCCGCATTATCAGGCGGAATAACGAAGTGCAGAACTGGAGTATGATCCCCTTGAAGAATAACGGGCATGTGTTCTCTTTCGGGGAAATGCACGGCATGACCGATCTGCCGAAACCGCGCGGAATAGAGTTTCTGCCCTATGTGATGGGTAAGTACCGGAGCGAGCCGAAGATTCCCGGCAGCCCTTACCAGAAAGGGCATAGCTGGGGCGGTAATGTCGGTCTGGATGCCAAATTTGCGTTGTCCGATTTTACGCTGGATATGACGATAAACCCCGATTACGGACAGGTGGAACTGGACCCTTCGGTGATGAACCTGACGGCCTACGAAACGTTTTACGACGAGAAGCGTCCTTTCTTCCTCGAAGGAAAACATATCCTGGACTTTGCCAACGGCAGCGACATGATGTTTTACACGCGCCGTATCGGTGCCGCTCCTTCCTATACGCCCCCCGGTATCGATAACGTCAATAGCTTTGCCAGCCGGAAAGAGAATATCCCCATTATCGGCGCTTTGAAGCTGACGGGGACGAACCGCAAAGGCGTAACGATCGGAGTCGTACAGAGCCTGACAGCGCAATCTTCATCGAAGGTGACGCTTAACGGGATGGAAGATAAAGTCGTGGTCGAGCCTTTGACCAATTACACCGTTGCCCGTGTACAGAAAAACTGGGAAGGAAATACGCTGTTGGGAGGAATGATCACGTCGGTAAACCGTGCATTGGACGAGCCGCATCTGAAAGACTTCATGGTCCGTAATGCCTTTACGGCAGGGATCGATTTTACGCAGTATTTCAAGAACCGCTTATATTATGTTGAAGCCAAAGCAATGGTGAGTTCCCTGAATGGGAGCAAGGAGGCGATCCGTGCATTGCAGCAAAATGCCGTACACTATTACCAGCGTTCGTCTTCCGCCGATTATCTGGGTGTCGACCCGGAACGGCGTTCACTGAGCGGCACGGGCGGTTATCTGAAATTAGGACGGAAAGGGAATGCCAAATGGGCTTTTGCCGAGACGTTTAGTTGGTCGTCTCCGGGCTTCGACCTCAATGATATCGGTTATCTGAAACAAACCGATAACCTGTCTAATGAAACGGAGATCGCTTACCGGCAGACGGATATCTGGAAAATGTTCCGCTATAACGCTTTCACCCTGACGCAACGGAATCAATGGAATTACGGCGGGACGCCTTTTTATAACCATCTGGCTTTGAAATGGCAGACGATGACGATGAGCCGGTATGAGTTGATCGTGTCGGAAACATTCTGCTGGAACAATCTGGACAGCCGCCTGCTTCGGGGAGGACCGGACGTGCGGTTCAACCCTTATTTCCTTACCTCTGTCAAGTTTAATACGGATAAGGCAAAACGGGTGAGGCTGACGCTGCAATATGAAGGGAACTATAATCTGGACGGGTATAACCGCCTTAACACATTTACGCCGGAACTGA
This sequence comes from Parabacteroides sp. AF17-28, assembly GCF_003479205.1. Lineage (NCBI taxonomy): Bacteria > Pseudomonadati > Bacteroidota > Bacteroidia > Bacteroidales > Tannerellaceae > Parabacteroides > Parabacteroides sp. AF17-28. The sequence goes on from NZ_QUGV01000044.1 coordinate 8,520, forward strand.
CATTCCGGTTGGGAAACCATATCTATTTGTCCGGACAGTTGAATTATGCCTGGAATACGGACAATATGCAGTTTGTACAGGCTACACCCGAAAGCAGCACAGCGCCTTATGTGACAGCTCACATGGACCAGAAGACTTATGGGTTGACAATGAATCTGCAGGTGAACGTAACGCCTGATATTACGATACAGTTCTACGGCTCACCGTTTACTTCTACGGCTAAATTCAAGGATTTCAAGTCGATGACGAATACGACTTCCCATACTTATGAAGATCGTTTCCGTCCGTTGTCGGATGAAGAAATGTCTGTTATAAAGAATAAACCTGATTTCAGCTTTAACGAGTTCCGTTCCAATCTGGTAGCCCGTTGGGAATATCTGCCCGGTTCGACCTTGTATTTTGTCTGGGAACACAGGATGTCGAACCGCGACAGTAAATATCTCTCCGGTTGGGGGAATAACCTGGACCGTATGTTCGGCCTTCCCGCAACGAATACGTTTATGGTCAAGATGAACTATTGGTTTAACTTATAGTCTAAAATAGATCGGAATTGTGTTCCATGTAATAATCGACATCCTCTTATTTTTCTTCGTCGATAATCATGCCGCTGCCGAGACAAAGATGGTGGTCTTTGTCGTACACTACGCCGTACTGCCCGGGGGCGATTCCCTGTATTTTGTTGTCCGATTCGATACGGTACAGGTCGCCGATACGGCGTATGCGGCCGGGCGTGAAGTCCGGCGTATGGCGGATCTTGAACGTGATTTCTTTCTCGTCCGTGAAGTCTCCCCATGGGTCTTCGGTGATAAAGTCGAAGCCATGCATATTGATTGTCTTGCCGTACTGCGTTTCCGGATCGTAACCGTTGGAGACGTAGATGATATTCCGCTTGATGTCCTTTTTGATGACAAACCAGGGACCGCCGCTCAGACCCAGTCCTTTGCGCTGCCCGATGGTGTGGAACCAATAGCCGTTGTGCTTGCCCAGCACTTTACCCGTTTCCAGTTCCACGATCTTTCCGGTACGTTTGCCTAAGTAGCGTTCGATGAAATCATTATAATTGATCTTACCTAAGAAACAGATACCCTGGCTGTCTTTCCGCTTGGCGCTCGGCAACTTCTGCTGCTCGGCGATGGCGCGGACTTCGCTTTTCATCAGGTGGCCTATCGGGAACATCAGTTTTTGTATCTGCAGGCGGGTGATCTGGCCGAGGAAATCGGTCTGGTCCTTCACCGGGTCTTTGGCGGTGGAGAGCCATACTTTTCCGTCGATCTCGGTCGTTGTGGCATAATGGCCTGTCGCTATCTTGTCGAAATCCTTTCCCCATTTGTCTTCGAAGCAGCCGAACTTGATGTATTTGTTGCACATCATATCCGGGTTGGGGGTGAGGCCGCGCTTGACGGAGTCGATGGTGTAGCTCACCACGCGATCCCAATATTCATCGTGCAAAGAGACGATCTCAAACCGGCATCCGTACTTCTTGGCTATATAAGAGGTGATCTCGATATCTTCTTCGGCGGGGCAGTCTATATATCCGTCCTTGTCTTCCATTCCGATGCGGATATAGAAAATGGTAGGATCATATCCTGCCTCTTTCAACTGGTGGACTACTACGGAGCTGTCGACTCCTCCCGATACTAATGCTGCAATTTCCATAGATATAATTAAATAAGAATCAGACAAAGGTACGGTAAATTTTTTTATATCTTTGTGTTTTCAGTTAATCTCAATCAATAGAACCGATATGCATATACGTTACTCCGCTTTGTTATTATCCGCCCTGTTGCTGTCGACAGATGTTTATCCGTGTACGGTTTATGTGCTGCCTCAAGTTCAGGAAGTACCTGCCTCCAATCAGTGGAAAGGAAAGAAAGTCGCTTTCCTGGGCGATTCGATAACCGATAAAATCCATGTCGGGACGGCGAAAAACTACTGGCAGTATCTTTCGGAACTCTTAGGCCTGGAATCCTTTGTTTACGGCATCAACGGCCATCAGTGGAACGGTGTGTTGAGACAGGCAGAGAAATTGCGGACGGAGCGGGGAGACGACATCGACGCGATCCTGATTTTTGCCGGAACGAATGACTATAATGCCGGTGTCCCTTTAGGCGAGTGGTACACCGAGAAGCACGAACCGGTCGAGGTGTCCGGCCCCAAACAGGAGGTACGTAAACGGCGGACGCTGCAAATGGACGAACAGACGTTCCGGGGGCGTATCAACCGCGTCATGTCTTATCTGAAAACGAACTATCCGACCAAGCAGATCATCCTGCTGACACCGATACATCGCGGATATGCCAGATTCAGTGACAATAATATCCAGCCGGACGAATCCTACCCGAACCGGATCGGCCTGTATGTCGATGCGTACGTCGACGTGATAAAGGAAGCCGCCAATGTCTGGGCCGTTCCTGTTATCGACCTGAACAGCATCAGCGGACTTTATCCCGTAAATGATTCCCATACCCGCTACTTCCACAAAGAAGACACGGACCGCCTGCATCCCAATGCCGACGGGCATTACCGGATGGCAAAGGCGCTGATGTACCAACTGTTGGCTTATCCGGCTGACTTCGAATAGGGGATAGCTCTTGCCTTTTACATATCGATATATCCCTTCAACGCATTTACATAATCTTCGAACGCTTGCCGGCCGACAGGCGTGATCCGGCAAGTTGTCCGGGGTTTCTTTCCGACGAAGCTCTTTTCAACTTCGATGTAGCCGGCTTCGCTCAGTTTGTCTATCTGTACACTCAGGTTACCGGCGGTGGCCTCTGTTTTTTCTTTCAGATAGACAAAGTCCGCTTCCTCCACCGAGAGGAGGATGGACATGACGGCCAGCCGTAACTGCGAGTGGAGTAGAGGGTCTAATTCTTTGAACATGCTTGTTTGGCTTTATGATTAAGGATATGTCCCGGAATAATCATCATAATTACGAACGATAATCCGAAATAGAGATACCATAAGAGAGTCACCGACTCATCGTGTATCAGCATTGTGAGCATATAAATACAAAAGACAAATGCGACTATCGGCGAATAAATCATCCAACGTTCCTGAATAATAATGCCCGTAATCGAAACGCCGAGGCCACAGTAAAGCAAGGATAAAGGCAACATGATGATGAAATCTGCCTGCCGGTATAAGAGGATTTCAATTACGCCGGATGTGATAAAAGTAAAAGCGAACATCCAGCCCAGCACACGCCAAACCTGGTTTATTACTTTGTCTGTATAGGTGACGACAGCCGCCGGCTTCTGCTTTTTCTTGTAAGCGATAAGCGGCCATACTCCGAATAGGAACATCCAGCCCCAGGTCCATATAAATGAGTGGGTCAGGGTTATCAGGACGAACAACGCGATGGACAGCCCGGCCGTGCAATATCCCCAATATAGAAACTGGTTCCCGTTGCCGACTTCCATGTTCTGTTTGCTGGAATGAATCATCTGTGTGATAAGCTCCAGACTTTCTTTCTCTGTTAATCTTTTTTCTTCCATGATTTTATCTTTTTTCTTTTTATTCCTTCCACATTCCGTTCAAAGATAATGTGGTTTATGTTATCTCTTTATATTTTTTATTCTATTTTTCTTTTAGCCGGTTGAATTCACTTTCCGAACTGCGCTCTATCGTCTTCTTCGCCACTTTTTTCCCACTGTTGAAACTCCATGAAAGCGAAACCTTGAAAATGCGTCCGGCACTGCCCTCTTTGTAATGGGACTCGGTTTTGTAAGCATCCAGGTTGTTGACGTAATTGTTATAGCGGTTGAAGATGTTGTTGACACCAGCCGTGACGAGCAACCTTTCATTCATGAATTTCTTACGTAGCGTGAAGCCGAGCGTATGACGGGGCGCCACTTCGCTGTTTCCGGAATAGAGGCGGCTTGCTCCTCCGTATTGAATTTCCATATTGTAACCGGCAGGCAGGTAGAAGGTCGCGGTGGCATTGGCAAACATCAGGTAATGTTTGGCTAAAGCGGCCGACTCCGACATCCTGATATCTTGTTTCACACCTATGAAATTGGCTGTCAGGTTACACCAGCGAACCGGTTGGAACGGAAGATTGACGGCTATGAACCAGTGATTTTCCGTGCTATGGTTTTCGGGTGTGATATAGGAAATGTCCGGATCGTTTGCATCCTGTTTGCAAAATTCGCGGATGAGGTTGTGATGCAGGTTCCCGCCCACTGTCACCGTATATCGGTACTGGTACACCCACGTTAAGTTGAAACGGTTGATATAAGTCGGCTTTAGATACGGGTTTCCTATCTGGTAACTGTAGTCCGACAGTTGGATGTGATTGGGACTGAGTGAATGGAACGCCGGCCGCTCGATATTCCGGGAGTATTGCCCGACAAGCATAGACGTTTTCAGACTGTTGAACGCATAGGAAACATTCAGGTTCGGGAACAGGTCGAAATAGTCCCGGCGGATGTTGTCGTTACGGTTCGACGTCCGTGTATATTCCCCTCTCAGCCCTGCGACGAAAGACCAGCGGCCCGTCCCTGCTGAAAAAGAACCATATCCGCCGACGATGTTTTCCCGGTAGTTGAGGACGTATCCATAAGCGGGGTTCGGCTCCCACAATTGTCCGGACAAGCCTTCGTAGCACGAGTTGTCGTTCACATCGGTAAACGTATATTTTATACCGGCTTTCAGCGACATCCCTTTTTTGAGGTATCGGGAAAGGGACAGGTCGGATGTGACAATGTCGTAGGTCGCGTCGGCATTACTTCTGTATGTAGTGTCGCTTTGTCCTCCCATAGCTTGCCTGAGGACGAAATAATCATTGTTACCCGTTGATTTCTTACCTGCATAGTCGACAATGAGTTTGATCAGTGAACCCTGGTTGTCCAGTTTATGCAGGTAGTTGGCCGTGGCCGTAAACGTGTTGTATTCGTTTCTCTGGAAATATTCCCCCATGCTGTTGACCGGGAAATTTCCTTTTACCAGCTCCGTCCGGCTGTAAGAATTCGCCTTTGAGCCTTGTCCGATATATTCGATTTCTGCTCCGAAACTATTCAGGGTATCCGCATCCCAGGTAATACCGAGACGTCCGGTTCCGTAATTCGATCGGTTCTCAAACCGGGACAGGCTGGAGAAGCGGGTGTCGTCTGTCGTATATGAGCGGATGGAATTCATATCGCTCTTATCCTTCGGAGTGAAAATTCCGGAAGCGGCGGCGTTAATATTCCATTTCCCCATGCGTGCATTCAGGCTGGCGGACGGCATATAGCGGTTTAGCGAAGAGGCTACGGCTGTACCCATTAATATGTTTCCCTGCACGCCGTTATCCTGCCTGCGCCGGAGTGCGATGCGGATGACTCCGCCACGTGTACTGGCGTCGTATTCGGCTCCGGCAACCGGTATCACCTCGATCTGCCTGATATCTTCCGATTTCAGGGAACGCAGATAAGAGAGCAGTTCTTCGCCGGTCAACTTGATTTCCCGGTTGTTGACAAAAACTTTCGTGCCCGAAGCGCCGTTGATGGATATCTGGTCGTCCGATAGCCATACGCCCGGTGCTTGCGAGAGCAGTTCCGTTCCGTCTTTTCCGCTGGTGGGCGAGATGTTGACGATGAAGCGGTCGGCCTTGCGCTCGATTTCCCTTGCCTGTACGACTACTTCTTTCAGGGCATAAGCCGCCGGTTGCAGGATAAAGGTTTCGCGGGTAGGGGCGGATAGCCGGAGCTGCTTTCGTTCCGTTTCATATCCGATGCATTGTATGATTAATGTATAATCCCCTCTGTCAGCCTTCAATGCGAAGTCCCCCGCATCGTCGGTTGTCCCTCCGGCTATTTGCCTGTCGCCTTGCAGAAGGACAACAGTCGCATAGTCAATCGCATCTCCTCCGGAATTGTGTATCTGGCCGGAGTAGGTCACCGTGCCTGCCTGGCTGCGGACTTTCCCCGGAAGGATTGCCATAGCCAGCAGGATCAGGAGTAAAACTCTTTTCATGGCTCTATTCGTTGGTCGGGTAATACAATTTCAGGCTGACTGTCTCTTCGTCCTGCTTCGGTTTGCAACTCTTCATTGCGTAGCCTTCGGCCGGCTTTTTGTCTTCCGTGAAATCCATTTTCCAATTATCGTTTTCGTCGTGGAAAACCGATAGTTCGAATTCGTCCCATTCTACATTCTCTAATTTGACGATGGCTGTCCCGTTTTCCGCTTTAGCCATTCCGTAAACCGGTTTGCTCTCTTTTCCCTGTTGGGCCATGACCATGACATTCCCTTTATCGCCCCGTACATGACTCACCTTTACGATGATTGTTCGTGCCATTACTGAACTGCAACTGAAAATCAGCGCTAAAATGCTTGCTACTATAATTCGTTTCATCTCTGTACTCTTTTAAATCGTGGATAAATAAGTTTATAATATAAACCATATATGGATTAAAAAAGTGCAAGGAGCTGCGCGTTTCTCACCTGCACGCTGCAAATATAAAATGGTTTATGATGTAAACCAAATAAAAAGAAGAAAATCTTTCAATTATTTTCAAAAAACCTCCGAGATGCCAATCTGGACAGCTTGTTTCCGGTTGTTTTGAGATGATAAAGCGTTGTCCGACTGAAAGTCGTCAGTCATTTAGTTGCTTCCTATGGAAAAAACGTGTAGTTTTGATGAGATAATTCTGAAGACTAATTTTAATTGTAGTATTATGAAAAAAGTATTGACACTATTTATTGCTCTGTTGGTGAGCACAATTGCTTTTGCACAACAGTCGCTTTGGGGAGGTGGAACACTTGTCTCTCCTGAAATCCATGAAAATAATACGGTTACATTCCGTTTCCGTGCACCTAAAGCGATAAAGGTACAGGTAACCGGCGATTTTCTGTCTAATCCTTCTGTTGCCGATTTGAAAGAGGGGCCGGAAGGTGTCTGGGAATATACCACACCGGAACCGCTGGCTCCTGAACTGTATAACTATTCTTTTATCGTGGATGGTTTGAAGATGCCGGACCCCAGTAATATCTATCTGATTCGTGATGTGTCATCGCTGATGAATGTGTTTATCATCGGTGGGGGACGCGCAGATTTATATAAGGTGAATGCCGTACCGCACGGAACGGTTTCCCGCCTGTGGTATGACAGCCCGACGTTAGGAACGACCCGGCGGATGACTGTTTATACGCCGGCCGGTTATGAGAAAAGCGGCAAGCGATATCCGGTCTTCTACCTGCTGCATGGTATGGGCGGAGATGAGGAAGCCTGGGTGACATTAGGACGCGCGACTCAGATTTTGGATAACCTGATTGCCGAGGGAAAAGCAAAACCGATGATTGTCGTTATGACGAATGGCAACGCGGCCTTGGAAGCGGCTCCCGGTGAATCTTCCCTGGGACTGGTGCCGCCGACGACTAAATTGCCTAAGACAATGGAAGGCTCTTTCGAAGCGGCTTTTCCGGATGTCGTGAAGTTTATCGACGCGAATTACCGTACAGTCAAGAATAAGTCCGGCCGCGCCATTGCCGGCTTGTCGATGGGTGGTTACCACTCTTTGCATATCTCCAAACAATACCCGGATTTGTTCGATTATGTCGGTTTGTATTCAGCCGCCATTTGGCCGGGCAAAGATGTGGAATCACCTGTATATAAGGATATGGAGAAAAAGCTAAGCGTGCAGTTTGCCAAGAAGCCGGCTCTTTATTGGATCGCTATCGGCAAGACCGATTTCTTGTATAAAGCAAACACTGATTACCGCAAACTCCTCGACGATAATCATTACCCCTATACCTACTACGAAACAGACGGTGGCCACATCTGGCGCAACTGGCGTATTTACTTGTCGGAGTTTGTGCCGATGTTGTTCAAGTAGTCGGTCGGTATTGGTTATTTCTTTGGATAATATAATATCTTTATATTTGCAACTGAACAATAAGCAATTATCATCATGTATTATAACAGACTGATAGATACATATCTGGCAGAATGGGCTTCGCGCTCAAGCCATAAGCCAGTATTACTTCGAGGTGCCCGTCAAGTAGGTAAATCGACTGCTGTACGACATCTTGGAGAACGATTCGAGAACTATGTAAAGATAAATTTTGAAAAGCATCCTGAGTACAAAGTCCTTTGCAGGAATTGATTATGTAACGTCACGTGGTCTGGCTGTTTTACCCATAGAGGTAAAGGCCGGAACACAAGGCGGCATGAAGAGTCTCTGGTACTTTATGCGTGAAAAACATTTGACAGAAGCTGTGCGATGCTCTCTGGAAAACTTTGGAACATTTGACTATACGGACCCTATAGAAGAGGGTGCGGTACGTCATGTACATATTTGTCCGATATATGCCATCTCGCAGATAAATAAGTGAATAGCCTTGTTATGAAACTTAATGGATTTTTTGAACTTAAATTAATATGGTTAGATTATGAGAAGAAATAGAGTCTTTGTTTTTTTACGTTTCTTACTGGCTATTCTCTTGTTGTGGATGCCTAAAAGTTATTTAAAAGCAGAAGAAACCGGATATGATTTGACAAATGGCAAATTGACAATTCTGACAGCTGATGGCTTTGTACAGTGGAACGATGCGAATAGCGGGCAGAGGCAGTCTGTGACAAAAATTGAAATTGCGGAGGGAGTACGAAGCATCCCTGTTTATGCCTTTCAAGATATGAAACGACTTCAAATGGTTAAGATACCGGCTTCTTTGGATACGATTGGAGGGGCTGCGTTTTTTAGATGCATGCGTTTGTCAACCGTACAGTTTACGCCAGGTTCTAAATTAAAGATGATTGGGGCACACGCTTTTAGAAAGACTGATTTGCGGTCAGTCTTTATTCCCGCTTCAGTAAAAGAGATCCGAAATTCCGCTTTCAAAGAATGTTTACGCTTATCATCTGTGACGTTCGCAGAAAAAAGCTCATTGAGAATCATTGGCGAATGGGCTTTTTCTCAAACTTCGCTTGTTTCGGTGTCTATACCTGCTTCAGTCAGGGTAATAAAAAAAGCAGCATTTCTGGAATGTCGTCATTTGTCATCGTTGAAATTTGCACCCGGCATTGATCTCAAAAAAATATCGGCAGGGGCTTTCTCTCTTACTGCTCTTAGGGCTGTGGTCATTCCGGAATCGGTGATGGTGATTGATGAGCGTGCATTTCGTTATTGCAGGCGATTGTTGTCTGTGGAATTTTCAGGTTTTGGTTTAAAAGAGATAGGAAGTTTGGCTTTTGCCGAGACTGCGCTTCGATCTGTGACTATTCCGGCTTCGGTGCAAATCATTAATAGTGTCGCTTTTTTGGATTGTAAAAATCTATCGTCTCTCTATTTTTCCAAAGATGCAGACTTGGGATGTATTGGCATAGCTGCTTTTTATGGCACGAATGTTGAATCGGTGGTTATTCCTTCTTCGTTGGCAACGATTGAAGTTGGTGTTTTCTCGCATAGTGGTGTGCGGTCTGTTTCCATCCCCGAATCAGTCGAGATTATTAAAAATGGAGCTTTTTCTTATACAAGGTTGGAGTCCGTTCTCATCCCCAAATCCGTAAAGGTTATTGGGGATGAGGTGTTTTCTAATTGTCTTGAACTAAAAGAAATAGAATTTATGTCTTCAAAAGCTCCTGAAACCTTTGGCGAAGATGTTTTTAATAACTGCCTTTCTTTGACAACCATTCGTATTCCGAAGGATGGGAAAGGTTATTCCGGTTTTAACTGGGAGAAATATGAACGGTTCATAAAGCGTAAATCGGATAATGTCGCGTAGTCTGATTGTGATCCTTTTTTTGTAATTCGAAGATGTAAAAAGTGGCAACAGGAGTAAAAAAAGGAGGGGGCTTATTGTAAAAAACGTCTTGAAAACCTCCTTTTGAGGCTTCGAGAAGTGTCTTCCCGACGATTGTTTTCCGGTCGAAAAAGCGCTTTCGGACCGGTTGTTTTAGTGAAATATGCAATTTTTCCAAAAGACGACCGTCCTAATCGCCACCGCGACCGTGCTAATAGGTAGTGCACTCGGCACCTCGCGAAGATTAGGACGGTCGTAATGGCGATTAGGACGGTCGTAATGGAAAAGAACTGCCAGTTTACCGAAAAATAGCCTCCGAATCCTTGCCATATTCCTGTCCCTTCCCCTTCATGCTTTCAAATATTCGATTCTCGGGGAGTTAAGCTTTATCGGAATGTCGGGAAGTCTCTGTTCCGGTTTGACAAATGTCATCCTTTTTGAACGGGCTGCGCAGGTCACCGGTTCGTTTGTCACGAAAAGGGCTGTTTCGATAGCGAAAAGTCAAATTGAAATCGTTCGTTTTTTGAGGTGAAATAGAAAAATAGGGGGTTATTGTAAATCCTTGTATATTGCAACTTCGCCGAGAGGCAGGAACAGGAATTGCAGAAACTTGTGTGGTTCTTCAAGGAAACAGTGTTATGGCACTAATAACTTTTAGATTACAGTTGAATTCCGCTCTCAAAAACAGCTGGAAATCAAAAGTTAAGAGATGCTTGTTGTTATGTTCTTGAGAAAATTTATACTTTTGCATTATAAATCAAGAATCAATTTACCATTAAGATAATGGTTACAATCTATCTGTGAGTTCATACATGGAAGCAAAAGACCGGCGTGAGGTGATTGATATTGTTAACTGAATGCAGATATTGCCCAAACGGTGAAGTGTATTGACGCACTACGTGCGGATTTGATGCTATTATAAAGGATATTGAGGGATACGTTATGAATAATGAAATGAAACGGATTATTGAACAATCTTTATATAAAGAACTTGTTGAAGCGATTGGGAGGGCTTTGAGCGAAGGACGTAATAAAGCTATCCAAACAGTAAATGCTACCTTGGTGAAAACCAATTGGCAGATAGGGCACTATATCGTAGAATATGAACAGAAAGGAAAAGAACGAGCCGAATATGGGGCGGAGTTGTTGAATCGCCTATCGCGTGACCTGACAGCTGCATACGGCAAAGGTTTCAGTCGGAGCAACGTGTTTCAAATGAGGCAGTTTTATTTAACATTCCCAAAAATCCAGACACTGTCTGAACAATTGAGTTGGAGCCATTATTTAGAGATTTTAAAAGCAAATGGCGAATTAGAAATAAGTTTCTATGCCAAGCAATGCGAAATTGAGAACTGGAGTGTGCGTGAGCTGAAACGACAAATGAAAAGCTGTCTCTTTCAACGGTTGGCATTAAGTAGAAATAAAGAGGAAGTTTTGTCATTGAGCAGACAAGGACAAGAGGTGCAAAATCCGCAGGATATTGTGAAAGACCCTTTTGTGTTAGAATTTGTAGGTATCCCCGAAAAGCAGGTTTACTTGGAAGGCGAGTTGGAAAATAGGTTGATAGCCAATTTGCAGGACTTTCTTTTGGAGCTTGGCAAAGGTTTTGCCTTTATTGGGCGGCAATACAAAATCAATATCGGTTCGCGTCATTTTTATGTTGATTTGGTGTTTGTGCGATTTGTTTATACCAAAACCATAAGTTCTCTTATGGGTGGGTAT
>NZ_QUGV01000045.1:0-19783 GCF_003479205.1 Parabacteroides sp. AF17-28
ATTGTAAGGAAAATGTAAAAGAGCTACCCCCAAGAAATATCGGGTGAGCCGAAGCACCCGTGTGCATGAGAATCACTGTAAACGGCTGTATGGTAGATGTTTTAGTAAAAAGAAGCTGTCCTGTAAATCTATGGAATCAGGCAAAAGAAAACTCCAAAGGAAAAGATCGTATGTCGGTGGAACTGAACCACTACTTGGAAATCACACGCTCTCGCATTCACCAAATTTATAGAGAACTGGAATCAGCAGGTAAGACTATTACAGTCGATCTTATGAGAAAGTTATATTATGGTGTGGACGAAGATAGTAAGACGCTATTGCAGGTATTCAGGGAGCATAACGAACAAAGCCGTAAGCTGATCGGTAAAGACTTCGTTAGTAAGACCGTCCAGCGATATGAAACCACTACCCGATATTTAGAGGAATTCATTAAGAAAGAATATCAGCTATCGGATATTCCCCTCAACAACTTAGAAGCTAATTTCATTTCTAAGTTTGACGCTTTCTTGAAGATTGAAAAAGGTTGTGCTCAGAACTCCGCTATCACCCGATTGAAGAACTTGAAAAAGATTATCCGTATTGCTTTGGAAAACGATTGGATAAAGAAAGATCCATTCGCTTACTATCGCTTCAAACTGGAAGAAACCGATCCTGAATTTCTGACGATGGACGAGATTAAAATAATTCTTGCTAAAGAATTCACCATTAAACGAGTAGAACAGGTACGGGATGTTTTCATTTTTTGCGTTTTTACAGGTTTGGCATTCAGCGATGTGAAAGATTTATCACCTGAACACTTGGTTAGAGACAACAAAGGGGAGCTTTGGATAAGGAAGAACCGCCAAAAGACAAAAGTCATGTGTAACATACCTCTGTTACCTGTGGCAGCTTCTATTCTTGAAAAGTATAAAAACGTGGCAGAATGTACGGGAAAACTGTTGCCAGTATTGAGCAATCAGCGCATGAACAGTTATTTGAAAGAGATTGCCGATGTATGCGGGTTGCAGAAAAATCTGTGCACACATACAGCCCGACATAGCTATGCCACAAGCATTTGCCTTGCAAATGGCGTGAGTATGGAGAATGTAGCTAAGATGTTGGGACACGCAGACACAAGCGTAACAAAACACTATGCACGGGTACTGGATCAGAATATTTTTAAGGATATGCAAAAAGTAAATAGCTGCCTGTCGGAATTGGCTATATAATAAATAGTAGCCAATATAGAAAAAGGATTGGGAAGAATGAAATTCATTTTCTCAATCCTTTTCTTTTAAAGTAAGTTTTCCAGAACTTAATATGAAGCATTGACAAAGGTAAGTTCCGTATTTAGCCTGTTCAAGTCCAAGCCTTCGGTTTAGATGAAAATCTTCCTCTCATTTCATTTCGAGCGTATTTTCATCTAAAGACTTGCACAGACTAAATACTTCACTGGAAAAGTCAATGATTCAAATTAAATTCCGAAAAACAATGTTTTCGGGGCTGGCATGAGGAAAACGTCTTCCACTTGAATAGCGTTTAAACAAGTTTCTCGTACAGTTTGAACCAATTCAGCCCATAGTTGCCAAAGCCTAAATCTACGGTATCAATATATTCAAAACCGCATTTCTCATAGAGGGCGATTGCCGGAAGATTATTTTCATACACGTCCAAACGGATAGATTTTATGCCTGATTGTTGAGCCAGTTCAAACGAATAGTCCATCAAAGCACGACCGATACCCATTTTCAAGAATGAAGGATGCACTACAAATGTGCGTATGACAAAAATACGACTGTAGTCTACATCAACTTTCCACTTTACATTATTATAGGCTTCATCGGGGTGATGGTCTATGATAACAGAGCCAACTATCTTTCCATTATGCCTGACAACGAAAAGTGTATTATCTTCTATGCCAGCAACCGCATTTTCACGAACAGGATAAATACCTTTTATCCATCCGGGATAATTGGTAGTAGCTGATAGATAATCATTCAGATCATCATACAACTTTTCTAATTCGTCAATGTCGGAAGTCGTGCCGGATTCTATTACAAACTTCATAATTTTAACGGTTTTCTCCTGCAAAGGTATAATTTCCACCTCAATAAAAGAGATTTCTTTTTAAGATAGTGGAAATCATACTCTCTTGGCTAGTTATTCTTTCCAGCTTTCAAAGTAATGCTTTTGGAGTAGCTTATCAATATCACTTTGGCGATAGATGATTTTGCCTTTTATCTGGATAAAAGGGATTAGCCCTGTATCTCTCCACTCTTGCAGGGTTCGCAAACTGACATTCAGTTTCTTGGAAACTTCATGGTTGGAAAGAAAACGTTCTCCATTCAGGTGGGGTTTATAGTGCTTGACTATGGATTCAATGCCGTTCAGCATCGAATCGAGCGAAGAAATAAATTCTTTGACTTGTGGGGTATCTTTATTTATTAGTTCCATGATTGAAAGATTGTTTTATTGAAATATTGATTTCAAGATAGCTAGATGGCTGGTTAGTTGTGCAAATAGTCACCCAGCGATGAAATACTAAGTATATCTTTTGCCGAATCATAATCTACATAGAGTCGTTTGGATGTAATGGCAATAAAATACAGGCTACCATCTTGCTGTATCTCATATGTAGCGGGTGAAGCCTGTTTAGTGGTTTCCGATACATATATAATAGAAAGAAAATACTCTTTATCGCTCCGATAAATGATTATCGTAGGATTCAGATTAACGCTTTCCCATGTGCCGACAATAGAAAACAGGTTGAAGGACGGATAATCTTCTTTAGTTCTTTTCATATGGCATGGCTTGTTTGGATGATTGATTTTGTGTTTCACTGTCCGCAATAATTCTTTCAATATCGGAAGACTTATAATAAATCTTGCTGCCGATTTGAGAATAAGCCAGCCGTCCACTACTTCGGTAATATTGCAGTGTTCGCTTGCTAAAGCCTAACAACAGGCACACTTCCTGACTATCCAGCCAGTTTTCTACTTTCTGGATATGAGTGCTGCACAAACTTTCTATTCGTTTGGCAAACTCGGTGAACCGCTCGCAGACATACGAAAAGGTTCTCTTTTCAATGGTTACTACTTCCATGCTTTTAATTTTAAATGGTTTATAAAACGTGTTGATTCTATTTTCATCGGCAAATGAAAGAAGAATCAAGAGCTGTTTTCTAAACTGTCTGAAAGTGGTATGAAGTGGTTAGTATTGGCTCAATTCATTTGGAATATACTCATAGGATATTCTTTTTTTGAACGCATTTACATAGAAAGTCAAATGGAAATAGAGATACGAAAAGATTTATCGCTTATCTTTGCCGCATGACTACCAATAAGATAACCCCCGAAGAATTATGGTCAAGACAGCAGATCAGCCCGCTGGATGTGGACTATGATTTGTGGAATGAACGCAGAGCATCTATACAGACATTCTCACAAATGAGCCAAAGTTGCATCTTTACGGTAGATGTTTTCAAAGAACGGTACGATTTTGCATCCGATAATTTTGCTACTATCTTCGGATATAATCCTACATGGATAAAGACGATTCGGAATCAGGGGGATTTATTGGAGGAACGGATTCACCCGGACGACCGGGCACAACTCATCGAACACCAGATTGAACACGGGCAGTTCATCTATTCACTTCCGCAGGAACAAAGAAATGATTATCAGCAGATATTCCAAATTCGTATTTTGAATGCCCAGCAGGAATATGTGAATGTAATCAGTCGTCACCAAGTGATTCAGAAAGACAAGAACGGAAAGGCGTGGATGATTATGGGAGTGATGGATCATTCACCCGATCAAATACCTATAGAGCGAATCAAGCGGACGATTATTAATCGGAAGACGGGTAAGATACTTGCATCGGCAGTTGTTCCGGCAGACCAACAATTAACCAAGCGGGAAAAGGAAATACTTTTATTAATCCGACAGGGCTTTTTGAGCAAGGAGATTGCTTATAAACTGAACCTAAGTATTTACACGGTAAACAATCACCGCAAGAATATATTAGCAAAATTGAATGTTGATAATGTGATCGAAGCCATTAATCGGGCAGAAAGTTTCGGTATTCTCTATTAACTAAGCACTGGCGTTTTATCTTAATATGCATCATTATTCAATCACTTCAATATAAAAACTAACAGGACGAAAGCCATCGTTACACGAAATCATTGCTGAGTGCGGATTTTTCATCCAACCATCATAGAAGTTTCCGCCCCCATTGGCTAATTTCGTAACAAAATAGCTCATTGACCCCCATGCGCTTTCACACAGTTCTTCCGGTTTCTGCCCATCAACTGAAATAAAAGTTGTACCTTCTTCAATATCACAAGTGTGTTCAATAGGATTTTCGTACATAGTCGACAAATCACTATGCTGCACCTTTCTTATAGCTGTTATTCTAATCTTTTTCATTTTCAATATTTATCACATACGATATATGCAAGGGTACTCATTTATGGCGATTCGTAGGGCTGCTTTAAACGTATTTTCTATTATGGTAACCAATCCAAGCTATTTGTCAGCGGATTGGTTTTTCTCCATTGTTCCAGTTCTTCGTAACTACGAACTCCACCCTCGAAAACTGCATGATAGATTTCTATGCCGGGAATCTGTACACCGTCCGGCACATCGAATTTAATTTGAAGGATGGTTTGCTTGATTTCAAGGGTAAGTCGATTCACAATGGCAGCAGTTACTTTTTCAACCACACCATCATATTTTGAGCCTTTACGAATATGAATCATGTCAAACTTCCATGTATTCCTGTCCTTGTCTTCGTAGAGGGCATGCCATTCGATACACTCTTCTTCTGTCTGAATCAGATTCTTATATTGGACTTCCTTTAAAGAAAGTCGTTCGGCAAGTTCCTGCATCACAGAAAAGCTGGCTGCAATGTCCAATTTATCGGTATAGATATGTAGGTCTATATCCCTACTCTTTGCCAGCAGACCTGATTTAAGCGAGCCTACCAAATGAACGGTTGCCCCAATACGTTCCCATGCCGGGATAATACCGGTATGTTCCAGTATTTTCCAAGCGGTTTGCTGATTATGTAGGGCAAGTTCAAGAATATCCATATCGTTCATTTTGAGCGTGCAAAGATACAAAACTTATGGATATATAGCTATAAATAGCCATTTCCTATCCTACCCGATTGCAGTAATTTTGCGCACCGTTTTGACTCTATTTTCATCCTTTAGCAATAAATTACTACGATGTTCAATCAAACAGAGAAGCAAGAAAGAAGCTATTTACAGCAAATAATCGCCCGGCTGAAACAGATAATCAGCCATACCGATGTATCCGTGAAAGACCATGTAGATACATTGGCGGAGTACAAAGACTACCTTTGGAGCAATAAAGATATTGATCCGCATGAGATACGCTCGATGCGTGAAAGCATCCTGAATCATTTTGCCATAGGGGAAAGTGTAATTGACAAACGCCGACGGCTTGCCAAAATAGTAGATATTCCCTACTTCGGTCGGATCGACTTTCAAGAGAAGAGCGAGAGCCGTCCGATAATCCCTGTTTATATTGGCATTCATACCTTTCACGATACTGAAAGCCGGACAACGGTGATTTACGATTGGCGAGCACCTATTTCAAGTATGTTCTACGATCACGAACTGGGCGAAGCATCTTATCAATCCCCATCGGGAGAGATTTACGGAGAAATTTCCCTGAAACGCCAATACCGAATCCGGGCTGGAAAGATGGAGTTTATGATCGAAAGTGCGCTGACCGTCCACGATGATATTCTGCAAAAGGAACTGAGTGCTAATGCAGATGATAAAATGAAGAACATTGTCGCCACCATCCAGCGGGAGCAGAACCGGATTATCCGTAATGAGGAAGCCCGGACGCTCATCATTCAGGGTGTGGCGGGTTCGGGCAAAACTTCTATTGCCCTGCACCGCATCGCCTACTTGCTGTATGCTTTTCAGGGTAGTATCTCTTCAAAAGACATATTGATTATTTCTCCGAACAAGGTGTTTGCCGATTACATCTCTAACGTCCTGCCCGAACTGGGTGAAGAAACCGTACCGGAATCCAGCATGGAGCAGATACTTTCCGAAGTGCTGAATCACAAATACAAATATCTTAGCTTTTTTGAGCAAGTGAATGAGTTGCTGACAAAACCAACACCGGACTTTATTGAGCGAATCGAATATAAATCCTCTTTCGACTTCATCGCCAGTCTGGATCGCTTTATTCTGCACATCGAAAATCACTACTTTAGAGCAGAAGATGTAAAACTAACCAAACACATCACCGTCCTGGCTGAATTTATCGAAGAGCAATTCCACCGCTTCAACCGCTACCCCATGCGCCAACGGTTCGAGGCAATGACGGATTATATTCTCGATATGATGAAAGTACAGTACGCTTTCACGGTGACAACTGCCGAACGGAATTTCCTAAAAAAAGAGATCAAGCAAATGTTTGCCGGAAACAATGACCTGCAAGTCTATAAAGATTTCTTCGCATGGATAGGTAAGCCGGAACTGTTTAAAATGCGGAAGAACCGCACACTTGAATATTCCGACTTAGCACCATTGGCGTATCTGCATATCGCTTTGGAAGGTGGTACAAAGAACTGTGTCAAACATTTGCTGGTAGATGAAATGCAAGATTATTCTCCAATCCAGTACAAAGTAATGCAAAAGCTATTCTCTTGCCGGAAAACGGTATTGGGCGATGCCAGCCAGTCGGTCAATCCTTACGGCTCGTCTACTGCGGATATGATTCAGAAAGCTCTTGTCACAGGTGAAGTGATGAAGCTCTGCAAAAGTTACCGTTCTACTTGCGAGATCACTGATTTTGCACAGAAAATACGGACAAATACCGATCTTGAACCAGTCGCACGGCACGGAGAGAAACCACGAATATTACAATTTGATAATGAGAAAGAAGAACTATCTGCTATTAAGGAATTAATTGCCATTTATCAAGTATCCGCTTACAAATCGCTGGGGATTGTCTGCAAAACCGAATCGCAAGCCCGTGAGATGGCAGATAAATTACAAATTCCCGCTATTCATTTCCTATCTAGCCAAAGTTCTGCTTTTTTACTGGGTATCGTTATCACCTCTGCACACATGGCAAAGGGTTTGGAATTCGATGAGGTGATTATCCCACAGGTGGATGATAGAAACTATCATTCAGAGATCGACCGGAGTATGCTATATGTGGCGGTAACGAGGGCGATGCACCGTTTAACACTGACATATAGCGGAACAAAACACACGCCATTCATCTAAATTTTCGGCTTACTTTATTGTCATGCGGAGATTAACGCCTATATTTACCGCCAAGCGCACAGCAGATTAACGAAATTGCGATGAGAGAAAGCAAAGTTCTATATCCGTCACCTATACTTTCCCAATACATTAAATACTATTGGGTGCTAAAAACCGATGAAGTAGAGCCAGTAATGGTACAGACTATTCCATCGGGGTGCGTACATCTTGTTTTCCATCGGGGTGAGAATCTGAATATCCAATCAAAAGGTTTACAGCCAAAGAATTTCATTCGGGGACAGTTCTCAACTTATGGGAGTTTGATTTCAAAGGGTTATATTGATATGCTTGCCGTTATATTTCATCCTTTAGGACTGAATCCATTTGTGCGGTGTTCTATGAGTGAGCTTTACAACCATTATATAGATGTAGAAGATTTGGAAGATATTGAACTGAATCACCTGAAACGAAATACTTCTGCCGAACCAGACGTTGAAACCTGCATCCGGTTGATTGAACGCTTTTTCATGCAACGGTTGGTCGATGCAAATTGTAACTACCAAAGAACGCATCACGCTATCTGCCAAATCATCAATCAACCGCAAATTGACGTGAATACCCTTGCTGAAAGTGCTTGTTTGGGATATAGGCAATTCAAGCGAGTATTTACCAACTATATAGGAATGAGCCCTAAAGAGTATTATCGGGTAGTTCGTTTTCAGCGGGTATTGTATCTGTTGCAGAATCATCCGGGGATGGAGTTCGTAGACTTGGCTTATTCGTGTGGCTTTTATGATTCTTCGCACTTGGTGAAAGACTTTAAAGAGTTTACAGGCTGTTCGCCTACTCAATATCTATCTTCGCGTTCTCCGTATTCTACATTCTTTTCCGAAGATTGTAGGCTGAATGTTATTAAATCGCATAATCGTGCATAGTCATTTGTGACAAATTCAGTTTTTTACAAGTGGATGATAGGCAAAGAACTTACTTTTGCAGAAGTATTTAAAATTAGAAAGTTATGCAAGAAAATAGTTTTACTCACATAACCACTGGCATTGCACAGGTTATTGAAACAGAAGAAAAATTGTTAAGTAGTCTGCCCGTAGAGGTTATCACACAAAGGCGAAATACGCAGAATCGCACCATCAAGCAAATTCTCGGTCACTTGATTGATTCGGCATCCAATAATCACCAACGCATGGTTCGGTTGCAATATAGCAAAGACCTGCTTTTCTTTCCTGATTATACACAGGATAATGACTTGTGGATAGCTTTGCAAGATTATCAGAATGCAGACTGGGCTAACTTAATCCAGTTATGGAAGTGTTACAATCTACACATCATCCAAGTAATTAACTCGGTAGATAAGAATAGGCTGGATAGTTACTGGTGTGACTTTACAGGAGCAAAGGTTACACTACAAGAAATGATAGAGGGATATTTGGGACATTTGCACCTGCATATAAAAGAAATCCATGAATTGATAGATTGAATTTCTTAATTTTTCATACATTTGCGCTATATCAACTCACAAATAGTATTCACTTCTTATGAAACTCTGTATATAGCTACGCTCCTGCGAATAGCCCCCTTCAAGAAAGCTATTCAGCTATTTGACAAATAACGATTTATTTGCCACAGAGATTTTATATCCTTTTATTTATGAATTTACGAGCTGGCAGACTATATTATGCAGTCTGCTCGTGTTGTGCTATTTTGCAGTTGAGCAATGAATTATACATATAAACAAATCTGGCTCATCAACTTTCCGGTAATGATGAGCATTTTAATGGAGCAGTTAATCAATATAACGGATGCTGTCTTTTTAGGTCACGTAGGCGAGGTGGAATTGGGAGCATCCGCTATTGCCGGAATTTATTATCTGGCAGTCTATATGTTGGGCTTTGGGTTCAGCATCGGATTGCAAGTAATGATTGCCCGGAGAAACGGGGGGCAGAATTACAAGGCAACAGGAAAGACTTTCTTTCAAGGGCTATTCTTTTTATCGGGATTAGCCGTCTTGCTTTGCCTATTGATTCATGCAGTTTCTCCTTATCTATTGAAACAGTTAATCTCCTCACCGGAGATTTATCAGGCGGTAGTCCGCTATTTGGATTGGCGCAGTTTCGGGCTGTTATTCTCATTTCCTTTTCTGGCTATCCGGTCTTTCTTCGTTGGAATAACGCACACAAAAGCCTTATCATGGTCTGCTGTTACTGCGGTGGCGATTAATATCCCGCTGAACTACCTCTTAATATTCACACTGGGATTAGGTATTTCGGGAGCAGCCATCGCTTCATCTTTAGCAGAAATGGGTTCTTTGATTGT
This sequence comes from Parabacteroides sp. AF17-28, assembly GCF_003479205.1. NCBI lineage: Bacteria > Pseudomonadati > Bacteroidota > Bacteroidia > Bacteroidales > Tannerellaceae > Parabacteroides > Parabacteroides sp. AF17-28. The sequence continues at coordinate 9,569 of NZ_QUGV01000045.1, forward strand.
ACTTTGTATCTACACAAAAGCGAAGATTGACAAAGACAAATACGGATTGAAGCCCGTGTATGATGGACGGTTACTTATCAAAGTCCTGAATCTATCTGTGTGGAGTATGCTCCATGCTTTTATCAGCGTAGCCCCTTGGTTTCTATTTTTCGTAGCAATCGAGCATTTAGGGAAAACAGAGTTGGCTATTTCCAATATCACCCGAAGCGTATCGGCAATCTTTTTCGTAATTGCCAATTCCTTTGCTGTCACTACGGGTTCATTAGTGAGTAATGTTATTGGAGCAGGAGCGAGAAACGAGCTTTTCCCGATCTGTCACAAGGTTCTGAAATTAGGTTATGCCGTTGGCATCCCATTCGTAGTAGTAGCTTTGCTCTGTAACCGTTGGATTGTCAGTTTCTACACCGATAATGAGCTATTGATAGAATTAGCATTTGCTCCTTTCGTGGTGATGCTATTGAATTACACGTTTGCGCTACCCGGCTATGTATATCTTAATGCTGTCGGGGGAACAGGAAAAACCAAAATCACCTTTCTGTTTCAGGTGACAACCACCTGTGTCTATTTAGTGTATCTCTATTGGTTGAGCTCCTGTATAGATGCATCTTTACCCCTCTACTTGACGGCAGAATATCTGTTTGTGAGCCTGCTAGCACTTCAATCTATCATTTATCTAAAAAGTAAACACTATTAAAACGAATCAAGTTATGATGACAAAAATATATCCACGCACCGGAGATAAGCAAACGGTATATCTGAATGCCGTGATTAAAGATCCACAGATAGAGGTAGGCGATTATACCATTTACAATGATTTTGTAGCTGATCCCTTGCTATTTGAGAAGAACAATGTACTTTATCATTATCCCATCCACCGGGAGAAGTTAATCATTGGCAAGTTCTGTTCTATTGCCTGTGGCACGAAGTTTATGTTTAATTGTGCCAATCATACATTAAAATCTCTGTCTACCTATACCTTCCCTCTATTCTATGAAGAATGGGAATTGGAGAAGTCGAATATTACTACTGCATGGGACAATAAAGGCGATATTGTGATCGGCAATGACGTATGGATCGGCTACGAAGCTGTGATTATGGCAGGGGTTCATATCGGTGATGGTGCTATTATTGCCGCACGTACTGTAGTGACGAAAGATGTCCCTCCTTATACGATTGTGGGCGGTACTCCTGCTAAAGAAATTCGTAGACGCTTTGATGCAGAGGTGATCCAACAACTGCTAAAGTTAAAATGGTGGGATTGGTCTACCGATAAAATCCGTCAATGTTTGCCCTATATTACAGAGGGTAAACTAGATGAATTACTTGCCATGAAGAAAGATAGATTATGAACTATATAAAGAAACGATTGACAAGGATTGATGCAAGTTTCAGTTCTTCTGTATAGCTACATTTCGCTATTTTAGAACTCATGCCAGTGGATTATATTTGTAAGAAGCAGGAATTTGAAGTTCACCATTTCTGGAATTGCGACCAATAAGGCTGAATACCCCTTGAATCATTCTGATTAGCAGAGGAACTACAAACAAAACAAGAAATCATTCAGCATACAAAGCTAGTGCTTTGATATATATAATTTATTCACAATTAAATTTTATGCCTATGAATGATTTATTGAGAACGAGGTTTTTCATCTTACTGGCTGACACCTCACAAGAAGTTATTAACACAGAAATGCAAGATGCTTATGAAGATTTTGTGAAGCAAATAGTAACAATTAGCCATTCGGAAGATTACGCTCATATCTTCCGGATGCTGAATCTCACCCGTATTGAGATAGCCCCTTTAAAGGGGTTGTATCAGGATGGGCAGGGGGAAAAATGCGCCTAAAAATCTATACATTCATAAAGCATTATCCCTAATTGATGCAGAATTAGAGTTACTCAACCTGAAAATTACCCATCCCGAACAGTTTAATTCGCCTGTGTCTACAGGGTTCAAGTCAGACCTGTATGTAATTCCTAAGTCAAAAGACTTGGGAATTATTGGTATTGCTGAAATTGTACTTGGTTTATTTCTTCAAGGAGAGATTACCGGAAAGAATGGAAAACCTGTTTCAGAGGCTTGTTTAGCTCGTGGTTTTGAGCAGCTTTTCAATCTTAAATTCGGTAGTATCTACGATAAGATTGGTGAAGTGTTTACTCGTAAACCGTACAATCTTACTAAAACATTAGACGCTTTGCGAAATGCTATTGGTAGAGAAGACCGTAAACGGAAGAATAAATAAAGATTAGAAAAGATGATTTTGCAAGTTGTTTATTTATAACAGTTTATAAACCATTATTCGGGGAGTAGGTAACTACTCCTCTTTTTCTGCAACCTTGTTTTGCAGAACTTTGCTTCATCAATCGATTGAAAACAATAATGTTGAACTAAAAATTGAAGCAAAATGTATATAGACAATGAAAACTTCGAGAAGTGGATGGAAAAGCTATCCAAGAAACTCACCGAGATCGGGCAAGACCTGAAATCTCTTATCAATACCGACACAATATTCGATGAAAATGAAAGGCTATTGGATAATCAAGACTTAGCCTTTCTGTTGAAAGCATCTTTCAGAACCCTACAACGCTATCGAGCGAAAGGTGTACTTCCCTACTTTACCATCGGGCGAAAAACGTATTATAAAGCCAGCGATATCCGGGCTTTCGTTCGTGAATATGCCGATTCTCAAACCTACAAACAGTTTGAAAAAGCCAATCAGTTGGCAAATCAGCCTTGATAGCAAAAAGTAGCAAAGGAAAGCAGCCTGTGTTCGGGCTATTCCTTTGTGCTGCCACCCCGATTTAGCACAAACTGCCTCACCTATCGGTTCAGCCTGTTTCGCTAAATCGAGCAAGAGGGAACTGGACAAGTCCTGTTCTTCCCTCTTGCCCTGCGGGGCAAAGCCTTCGGCTTTAGCGTGTTACAAGAACACGCTGTAATGACACCTGTAATAAGTATTTTCTTTTCAATGCTTATTATCAGGTATTTATCTATTCATATTTCTATAAAAAAGTAATTATCATGCTAAACAGCAGTCGAAAAACGATATTTACTACCATTTCCATTGACAAGGAAACGGCAGCTTTGGTAGAGAAGATATGCAAACGCTATTCACTGAAAAAGAGTGAAGTTGTAAAGTTGGCGTTCGGGTATATCGATAAGACACATATCAACCCATCCGAAGCACCAGAATCCGTAAAATCGGAACTGGCGAAAATAAATAAGAGACAGGATGATATTATCCGCTTCATCCGTCACTATGAGGAAGAACAACTGAATCCCATGATACGAGTAACCAATGCTATCGCTTTGCGTTTCGATGCTATCGGTAAAACTTTGGAAACTCTTATTCTCTCTCAACTGGAAGCCAGCCAGGAGAGACAAACAGCCGTACTTAAAAAATTAAGTGAGCAGTTCGGTAATCATGCCGATGTGATAAACAACCAATCGAAACAGATTAACGCACTCTATCAAATACACCAACGGGATAATAAAAAGTTACTTCACCTAATACAACTCTATTCGGAACTTTCTGCTTGTGGTGTGATGGATAGCAAACGCAAAGAGAACCTAAAGGCGGAGATCATCAATCTGATTAATACATAGAGCTATGCACATAGACTTTGCCTCACCATCAAACGGAACATATAATAATTCCGGGAGCTGCCGACAGCTAGCTAATTACCTAGAGCATGAAGATTTAGAACGGATGGAAAAGGGCATCTATACCGAAGACTTTTTCAATCTGTCAGATGATAATATCTATAAATCAACCGTTATAAAAGCTTTAGATAGTAATATCGGGCAACTCCTAAAAACGGATGCTAAGTTTTATGCTATTCACGTCAGCCCATCGGAAAACGAACTTCGGACGATGGGCAATACAGAGCAGGAGCAAACCAAAGCTATGAAACGGTATATTCGTGAGGTCTTTATTCCTGAATATGCCAAGAACTTTAATAAAGAGCTATCTGCTACAAATATAAAGTTCTATGGTAAGATTCATTTTGACCGTAGCCGTTCAGATAATGAACTGAATATGCACTGTCATTTGATTATAAGCCGTAAAGATCAAGCCAATAAAAAGAAACTTTCACCGCTTACTAACCATAAGAATACTAAGAAAGGCACTGTAACAGGAGGTTTTGACCGTATAAATCTGTTCCAACAAGTGGAACAAGGCTTTGATAAACTGTTCGGCTACGACCGTCAACAATCGGAATCATTCGATTACCACAACACAATTAAGAATGGTTCTATCTCCGAGCAACTTGAATTACAAAACCAAAACTTTACTGGAGAAAAGAAAAGAGAGAGATTCCAATCCAGTGAAAACGAAAATACTATTTCTTACAATTTTGAAAGCAAGATGGAAAGCAAACATTATTTTAATCAGCAAAATAATAGTAGTGGTAATTCGCTATTATCTATCTTCTCATTGGAAGATACCAACAATAATGCTACACTGGCAAAAGAATTACAAGCACAGAAACGCAAAAAGAGAAAACAGAGAGGCCGTAAGTTGTAGTTAATCCATTCTTTCTCTGAACACAAAGATATATTCTGAGCCTGAAACGTCAATGCCAAGCCCTACGGTTTAAGCTGAAAATTTCCACATCAGCACTGCTTTCAGGTAGTATTTCTCATAAAAATGTAGCCTTATTTATTTCCTTCATGGGAATGATGTTTAGCGAAAAAAAGAGGAAAATATTTTCAAAAAAGAGCATAAACCACCTAACATAAACAAAAAAAGAAGCCAGTAAATTCTGGCTTCTAGTATAAGTTTGATAAATACTTCTCTTATGAATTTTATACGACTGATATTAAAGTTTTAAGATATTCCTTGTTGTCTTTTCTGGTTCGCTTAGTGTAACCAAGTTTATCACACACGACTTCAATTTTCTGGCAAAAAATATCTGCACTAAGAGCAGACATTGAAAGTATTGAAGAATCCCTATTAGTGGTATGCCATTGTGCTGCATCATCTAAAGGGTGCTCAGGTCTAAATGGTGAAATATTAAAAATTTTATGATCTATTTGTGTTATCCATGAAGCACCGACCTCCGTAATAGCGCCCCACGATTGTTTAGTATATTCACTAGTGACAAAAAGAACAAATATTTTTTGAGTTGAATAGCTTTCTACAAAGAAATCTCTAAGATAATCATAAACAGATACTCCTTCTGGAATTCTACAAACTTCATCATCACAGTTGGTATATAGGATGTCCTCCTCAGGCACGTTATTAAACACTAAGAACTTGTAAATAATATCGGCTAAGGACTTGTCGTTATATGTCTGACTGATTAGAATTTTCTTTTTTTGAGAGTCAACTAACGATTTGATTCCTAAATCCGGTACCGTATCATTAATTGAGTCGGAAATAGCTTTTTCAAGAACATCTTGAGATGCATCAGCCCCAAAAGCGCGAATGCTTTCAGCAGCTTTTTTACTTGCATTATTTTTAAACTGATTAATCAGTTTTCTCAATTCTTCTTCATTCTTTTTTTGAGTATCAATAGTGGCTTTCTTTTTTTCTTTATTCATTAAATCTACATACATTGCTCTCTTCTTTAATATGTCCGGCAACAATGTGTCTCTAACATAATTAATTACAGATTCGTATCTAATGTCATCGGATTTGTACCCTTGACGATTACTCAATGCCATATCTGGAAGTTCAGATAATTCAAATAAGTCTACATGGAGTTGTCCTACCACGTAAACCTCAATCAACTTATTCTGACCAACAATAGGTAATATGTTAAATTCTCCCATCTTTTTATTGGCATAAAGAGAGATAAAATTATCGGGAAAGTCCGTTACTTCTGCCTTTCTACCTCGTGTGGTTTTGTACGTTCCAATCCAACCGATAACTTCAAGCGAATATTCCCGTTCTAATCCACTATTATCTTTTAAAGACAACGGTATCTGGTAGGGAATCCTCTGTTCTATTAATTCAGCTTTACTTGCAGGAAATGTAACAGGAACTAACTCACATAATTTAGAATACTCACTCCCCAAAGTTATCAATGTGTTTAGCTCTTTCATTATATTCTCGTCGAAACTGTCTATAATCTCGTGTTCTTGACCTCTGATTATATGTATTTTGAAATTGCTATTGACTAAAGGAAAAATCTTCAATATATTTCTTTTTACGGCATTGAGAGTCTTATGTAGCCTATATTGGGGATGGCGCATGACAATTGCTGTACCATGACTTTTTATTTGATTAAATACGATGTCTTTTTCTTCAATAGCTTGCAATCTATTACCTTCCATAGGGCGACGGGCAAGGACAAAACCTGATTTCTCACCATTGGCAATTGTCATTATATCAACACTTTCAGAAACCGATAGAGCAGCAAGTTTACCAACTCCTTTACGCCCCATTTTTCTTCTGGTTCCTGAACGAGTCTTAGCATTCTCTTCACTTGTTCGAGAAACGGCTGCAACATACAAAAATTTTTGTACCTCTCCATCTTCGTATGACATACCGTGTCCATCATCTTCAACACGAATATCGTCTTTATTAGATATTATATAAACATTCTTAGCATCGGCATCGTAGGCATTGGCGATTAGTTCTGCCAATACATAATAGATGTTTGTGTACAGATTCGGCCCCAGCAGTTCCAAGATTCTAGGATCAATGTTTAGACTATATTCCTTCATAGGCTATTTTAATTTTATTGTGATTCAAGAACATCATAATCCATTATAATTGGATGTTAACTGCGAAATTAACAACTATTTGTTAATCTTGCAATTATTTTCTGATATTATTATGACAATATCTGGTCTACTAGCCTTTTTAATCGTATATTTTGCAGCTTGATATTTTTTATTTCACATTGCCAGACAATCAGTACTTTCCATCCCATTGCTTCTAATTGCATTATTTTATTTTGATCTCGTTTCATGTTTGTTTCTATTTTATCATCCCAATAAGTTCTGTTGGATGTAGGTTTCCTGCCTGCTCTACATTCATGACCATGCCAAAAGCATCCATTTATAAATACCACCGTTTTGTATTTAGGTAAGACGACATCCGGTGAACCAGGCAAAGATTTAACATTTTTGCGATAACGGAATCCATTAGCAAATAAAAAATGTCTTACTATTAATTCTGGCTTAGTATCCTTTTGATTGACTCTTGACATTATCTCTGATCGTTTATCTTTTTCCCATATATCCATAAAGAAACTACTTTTTCTCCAAAAATATGAATTATTTCTCTTCTACTCAACTCTATAAAAAAATCTTTTGCTAACTTTGCATGAAATTTTATCCCCAAATAAACATAAGTAATTGAATGTCAACTAATAAAAACATAGGTGTTATTGATCTATTTTGCGGAATAGGAGGGCTTAGCTATGGTATGAAGAAAAGGGGATTCAATATTATTGCAGGTTTCGATATTGATGAAACTTGTAAATATGCGTATGAAGCAAACAATGAAGCTAAGTTTTTAACACAAGATGTTTCCACTATTACAGGACAACAAATCAGAGATTTATTTGGCAATTCTCAAATTAAAATATTAGCGGGTTGCGCGCCCTGCCAACCATTTTCTTCCTATGCGTTCAAAGTTAAAGAAAAAGATAGTAAGAAGTATACTTTGCTATATCAATTTGGACGTCTTATAGAGGAATCGGAACCTGATATAATTACAATGGAAAACGTTTCTCAGATTTTATCTTTTAAACAAAAGCCGGTATTAAACGATTTTGTACAGAAATTGGAAAAATTGGGCTACTACGTCCAATACAAAGTTGTATATTGCCCGGATTATGGTATACCTCAAACAAGAAAACGTTTGGTCTTACTGGCATCAAGATTTGGAAAAATCGAACTGATAAAGCCTACCCACACTCCAGATAATTATGTGACAGTCAAACAAGTTATTGGTAAATTACCTGCTATACAGGCAGGAGAAATATGTAAGAAAGATCCGCTTCATAGGGCAAGAAAATTATCGGATCTTAATCTACGTCGTATTAAAGCAACTCCATATGGCGGTAGTTGGAGTGATTGGCCTGAAGAACTGCATCTTGAATGCCACAAAAAAGAATCCGGAAAATCTTTTGGTAGCGTATATGGTAGAATGAAATGGGACGAACCGTCTCCGACAATGACAACATTGTGTACTGGTATAGGAAATGGTCGATTCGGCCATCCGGTACAAGATAGAGCTATCTCTTTACGAGAAGCTGCATTATTCCAAACTTTTCCTAAAAAGTATAAGTTCTTTGCTTCGGGAAAAGAAATATCAACAACAAACGCTTCTCGATATATTGGAAATGCCGTCCCACCCAGATTAGGAAAAGTCACGGCGGAAAGTATAATACGCCACCTAAAACAACTCAATCTATATTAGAATTAAAGTTTCTACTCAAAGGTAGAACTATTAAACTTCCTTTCCATAGCGATCTGTTTCTAGGTATTTCTTAAAGATCCAATCTATTCTGGGCTTAGGTTGATGACGGCCAATAAGGTCTATTCGATCTTTTACAGTAAATCCCGGAATTGCAGTCCAACCTCTTGGATATCCGGCTTGGTCTTCAAAATCTTCAATAGTTTTTTTGCTATATACAAGGTTCTCATATGTAAAAAACAACTCTGGATCAATTTCTCTGCCAAAAGTCTTATAACAATCGGAAACAACTTCCAGTAAAAGGCTAAGATATTTTTTGCAACAACTTAAAACATCATCCTCAGGCACATAACTCAACGTGTCATCAGAGAATGTTTGAAAATAATAATATCTTCGTTTAATCCCTTCTTTATCTATGTATGAACTCCCCCCGCCGATAAGATAGTATCCTATTTTTTGAGATAAATTTCTCGCCTCTAAAAAATATCTGGCAAGTTTGCTGTTTTTTAATTTTTGTTGTTGAGGCTCATACCATTCCTTAAAACCACTGATATCTGAAATTGAAGCTTGTATAGTAAATGTTATACTTCTTGTTGCCGAAGCAAATGCGCTCAAATAATACTGGGATTCATCCGAAAAGAAGGAATCGTCTATTGTTTCTTCTAATTTGGATAGAAAAAACTCAGACTCTTCGATTTTTTGCTCTACAATACCAAAACCTCTACTCATATCTTTGTTGATATTACATCAAATGAAAACTATATTTATCAAATTCGTTATATTCATTCTAGCTCTTACACAAAAGCAAAAATACATTATTTTTATTCTATTGCAAAACAAAAATGAGATGTTTCAATTTTCTATTTCCAAAACGCACAATAATAGAAATACTAGTTATTTAAAATTTTCAGGCAAATGGTGGATTGATTTAATATTCTTTCTTAATTTTGTAATAACAATCGTGTTAAATCACGGGCAGAACGATGAGAGATAATTGCATGAATTTTCCGACAAAATAAAAAATAAGTTATTGACTGCCAATAGTGATACATGAAGCATTCACTTTCGGGTGGCAGCTAATGGATATTACTTAATTTTGTAGATTCAAAGAAAGTACTTATCTTTGCTTTCAGTATTCTCCATGAGCAAACTACCGCAAAAGCACGTAGCAAATCAGTGGGTTAAATCATGGGATATGCTTGAAACTAAAAATATAAAGTTTTAAATATCAGCGTGGTAACTCCGATAAGAGAATCCCAAGCGGATCACTGAAAGACAAGTCAAAACAAGACTTTAAGAAGACAACTCCTACAATATCAAGGTATTGCAGGAGTTTTTTCTTTGTATAATGTCCATGACCAAAGACACCAAAAGGTCACGAAAAGACATACTTCTGTGACCAATTCATGACCAGTCCAATCTTAGGGAAAATAGGTCACGGAATGTCTAAAATTGGCTAAGTGTTGTCCCAATTTGTCCGGTCTGCAAATATCTCATTTTCAATCAATAAAAGTAATTTTGTAACTAAAAAAGTGAGATTATGAGAACGACTTTCAAGCTCTTATTTTTCGTAAAACGAAATGCAGCAAAGAAAAACGGTAATGCACCAATCATTGCAAGAATCACCATCGACCAAATTGTGGCACAGTTTAACACCCAAATGGAGATAAACCCGGCTAACTGGAGTGTGAGCGCAGGAAAAGCAACCGGTAGAAGTGCCGAAGCCATGAGTATCAATTCCATGTTAGACAGCATCCGCAGCACTGTACACCAACATTATCATGGCTCACCCCGAAAAGTTGTGGAGAAAGCAAAAAATAATTATTTTTGCTCAA
>NZ_QUGV01000046.1:0-14436 GCF_003479205.1 Parabacteroides sp. AF17-28
CATTGTAAGGAAAATGTAAAAGAACTACCCCCCCAAGAAATATCGGGTGAGCCTAAATAGGACTTTTGACACATCCCCTGTTTTGATGCCCCCCTCTGTTTGTAATATCTAATTCAAAATCAACATCCATGTCAGAAACAGTAATCCCTTCAGCCGCCTTTGCAGATAGCAAACCCCATTACGAACTCCTCGACGGCTTGCGTGGAGTGGCAGCCCTGCTGGTTGTCTTCTACCACATCTTCGAGGGCCTTTCCTTTGCCGCCGGAGGGACTCCGATTACAACCATCAACCACGGCTACTTAGCTGTCGACTTTTTCTTCATCCTCTCCGGCTTCGTCATCGGTTACGCCTACGACGACCGCCTGGGGAAAACGATGACGACCGGAAACTTTTTCAAGCGACGCCTGATCCGTCTTCATCCGATGATCATCATGGGAGTGATTTTAGGGGCGATAGCCTTCTTCATACAAGGCTCCGTCCAGTGGGACGGCAAGCACGTGGCGGTCTCGGCCGTGATGTTGTCCGCACTCTGCGCGATGTTTTTCATCCCCGCCCTGCCCGGTGCGAGATATGAGGTGCGTGGCAACGGCGAGATGTTTCCGCTCAACGGCCCGAGCTGGTCGCTCTTTTTCGAATATATCGGCAACATCCTTTACGCCCTCTTCATCCACCGCCTTTCCACCAAAGCCCTGACCGTGCTCGTCGTCCTGTTAGGCGCAGGGTTGGCGGGATTCACCCTTTTCGATGTTTCGGGATATGACATGATCGGTGTGGGCTGGACGCTTGACGGTGTGAATTTCCTCGGCGGTTCCTTGCGTATGCTTTTCCCCTTCTCGTTGGGAATGTTGTTATCCCGCACCTTCAAACCGTTCAAGATGAGAGGCGCTTTCTGGATCTGCTCGGCCGTCCTGCTCCTTCTTTTCTGTGTACCTTACCTGAAAGCAGAAGTTCCTTTCAGCCTCAACGGACTTTTCGAAGCGATCTGCATCATCCTTGTTTTTCCGGTCCTTGTCTGGTTGGGCGCTTCGGGCAGGACAACGGACAAACGTTCCACACAGGTTTGCAAATTCTTAGGTGACATCTCCTATCCTCTCTACGCCGTCCACTACCCGATCATGTACCTGTTCTACGCCTGGCTGATAGACAACGAACTCTACACCTTCGCCGAAATCTGGCCCATGGCAATAGCAGTCTACGCAGGTAGTATCATTTTAGCTTACCTCTGCCTGAAACTTTACGACGAACCGGTAAGGAGGTGGTTAAGTAAAAGGCTCTTGAGAAAATGAATGTATCACTTTTGGCTTGATCTTTTGGCTTCCCTCTCGAACGTCGTACGCTTCAACTTCCTGTTTACGACTTCGGAAGCACGAAAGGTCATCCATATTGATCAAAGCGAAGCACCCAAGCCGCCTCTATAGTTCTACATCCCAAACCCCGGCGCTCTTCTCCAACTCAACCAAAGCGGTGCTGTGGTTAAACAACGTTTCGATGTATTGGGCTTGCACGTCGTCATACGTCCGTTGCGCATCCAGGACTTCCAGGAGTGAGACTTCACCCCGGTTGTAGCTGTAGATTTTCCCGTCTATCACTTCACGCGCCTGGCTAAGCATACCATTCTCGTAATGCTCCACCTGTTTGGAGAAAGACTGGTAGCTGCGATAAGCCTGCATCACCTCTGTCTGCACCTGCAATAAAGCCTGCTGGTATTGCGTCTCGGCCTGTTGCTCGCGGAAGCGGGCGGCACGGACTGTCCCCTTGTTGAAATTGGAAAACTTCAAGGGGATGGCAACACCTGCCGTCACCCCGGTAAAGGGAGGAGCAGGCGCTTCTTCGTTATGCACCCGGGCATTGCGGCTGACAGCGATGGAAAGATCCACATCCGTATTCCGGTCGCGCCGGGCCACTTTCAAGGCACGGGAAGCGACTTCCTTATTTTTGAGCGCGGCAACCAGATCGGCCCGGTTCTCGACCGCATTCGAAAGCAGATCGGCCATCACAAACTCGCGCGGCGATATGCGCAGGACGGCTTCCGGCTGGAAAAGGGTATCGTGGGCAAGCGTACCGGTCAGGAGGTTCAGATTGGAGAAAGCATTCTGCAACTCAGCATCGGCCTGTAGCAGTTCGTTATGCAGGATTCCGGCTTCCAAGCGGCTCTGTGTAGCATCGATCTCCATGATTTTCCCCAACCGATAGCGTACACTGTCGCTTTCGGCAAGCTGCCGGATCGTCTCGTAGGCATTCTCTTTTACCTTGTACAGTTCGTATTGCTTCAAGGCTTCCAAATAGGAAACGGTCGCTTCGGCACGCAGGTTACGAAAATAGTCGGCAAGCAACGCCTTCGTCAGTTCGCTTTCGCTGCGGGCAAGGGCGATCCCCGCACCACGCTTGCCGAAACTGAAGGTCTTGCTCAATTCGACTTCCACACCTTCTCCCATCTGAAGGTTGTTATTCTCGTTATTATAATAAGAGACGGCCAGATTGGGATCATTAAACACTTTGGCTGCCGTCACCTCCGCTTCAGCGACATTCACGTTGAGCCGTTCGGCAGCATATTCCAGATTCCCTTCCGCCACCTTTTCCATATACTGGCGATAGGAAAGAGGGATGATCTGCTGGGCTGAGGCTGTCAGCGTTGCACACAGGCAGGCGATAGATATGTATAGTTTCATTTGTCTGTTTATTCTTTAATATTCAACAATAGCAAAAAAGAAAAGAGCGGTCTTTGCTCCGGGCATCGGATGTTACCGCATCGCACACGACGATATTACCACATCGGTCACTCTTATGTTACCACATCGCCGTTGACGATGAACTCATAACAACGACTCCCCGCTACCGATGCTTTTATCCACTTCGCGGAGGGGTTCTTTGTCGAGGTAATGTTTTTCTACCATATAATAGAGAGCCGGAAGCACATACAGGGTGATGATTGTCGCAAACAGCAGACCATACACAATCACCGTTGCTAACGGACGCTGCACATCCGAACCGATACCGGTACTGAGGGATGCCGGAAGCAATCCGAGCACGGCAACCGTCGCCGTCATCAGGATCGGGCGGAAACGGTGCTTCGTTCCGGTAATAACCGATTCCTTGAAATCGCGTCCTCGGGTACGCAGGTTATTGATATGCGAGATCATAATCACCCCGTTCTGGATCGCGACACCGATCAGGGCGATGAAGCCGACTGCGGACGACACATTCAGCGTCATACCCCGCACATTCAGCGCCAGCATACCGCCAAACAGCGCCAGCGGAACCACACACATCATCAAGGCTGCCTGCCGGAACTTGCCACAAGCGGCAAACAGCAGCAACAGCATGATCCCCAACGCCAACGGCACGACAGCCGCCAGACGGTTATAGGCACGATGCTGGTTCTCGAACTGTCCGGCCCATTTCAGATGCACTTGTTCATGATCGTACTTCACATCCCGGTCGATTATCTTGTTCGCCTTATTCAGGAAAGCCGTCAGGTCGACGCCACGCAGGTTGACGCGGACAGTCAGGTGACGCTTGTTCATCTCGCGGGTAATCGTGCTCGCACCGGTCGTCATCTTGATAGCGGCCACCTGCGAAAGCGGGATCTTCGTTCCGGCATCCGTCGTCAGCAACAGGTTTCCGATCCGTTCGGGAGAGTTACGGCTGGCGTCGTCGAAGCGACAGATCACATCGTAGCTCTTACTACCGACAAAGATTTGGGAGATTGCCTTCCCTCCGATCGCCAGCTCGATCAGGTCTGCCACATCCGAGACGTTCAGCCCATATTGCGCGATACGTTCGCGGTCGGCAATAATCTGGAGCTGCGGAAGAGGCGGTTCCTGATCCACGGCCACATCGGCCGCTCCCGGGATCGCCTTCAGAACATTGGCCACCTTATCGGCGATATGGCGTGTTTCGATTATGTCGTCTCCATAGATTTTCAGCGCCAGGTCACTGTGCGCACCAGCAATCTGGTCCATCACCATGTCGATGATCGGCTGTGAGAAACCGACAGAGTAGCCCGGCATGGTAGAGAGCTTCTCAGACATTTCCTCGATCAGGTCTGCCTTTGTCTTCCCATACTTCCAGGTGCTGTAGGGTTTCAGACCGACACCGACTTCTATATGCGACAGGGAGAACGCTTCCGCCCCCTCGTCGTCACGGCCTACCTGCGTCATGACATACGACACTTCTTCGAACTGCTTCAGTGTCTTGCGCAACTCGGCTCCCATCTCCTTCGATTTCTCGATCGAGATTCCCGGAGGCAGCTGCACCTGAACCCAGATCGCCCCTTCGTCCAACGGCGGCAGGAAGTCTTTCCCGACAGTATAACTTAGAATACCGGCACCGACCAGGATCAGGGCCAACGGCAACAACACTTGCTTCGGCTTTTCCATTAAAGCCGTAATCTGCCTGTTATAGATATCCGACAACTTTTCCAACCAGCGGTTATGATACTGCTTGCGCGGCTTGCGGTAGGCATAGAATGCCAGTCCCGGAATCAACAGCAAAGCCACACATAAAGCGCCCAACAATGCATATCCGACCGTATAGGCCATCGGTGTAAACAGCTTCCGCTCGATATGTTCAAAGGCGAAAAGCGGAAGATAAGCCGTGATAATAATCAAGGTGGAGAAGAAAATAGGCCGTGCCACTTCCGTCGTACGGCGCAGGATCGAATCCTCCGTCAACACTTCGTCCGGATGCCGTTCGCGCTTCTTCAGCACCGTTTCCATCATCACGATCGCCCCGTCCACCAGGATACCGAAGTCAATCGCTCCTAACGACAACAGGTTCGCCGGAATATCGGTCAGATGCATCAGGATAAAAGCGATCAACAGGGATAACGGGATGGTCAAAGCCACCAGTAACGCCCCGCGCCAGTTCCCTAAAAAGAGGATCAGCACCAGGATAACCAGCACCATCCCTTCGAAAAGCGTATGCGAGACGGTATGCAAAGTCGTATTCACCAAGTCCGTCCGGTCCATAAACACATGGATGCGGGTTCCTTCGGGCAACGTCTCATTATTCAGTTCCTCGACAGCGGCATGCACGCCTTCCAGCACCTGCGACGGGTTTTCGCCGCGCAACATCTGGACAATGCCTTCCACACCGTCGGATATATCGAGCGTACCATCCATGAAACCTAACACGCCTTTACGCTCCAGGTTTCCATATTTCAGGCGTCCGAGGTCGTTCAGGTAGACCGGCACGCCGTTCACCGTCTTAATCACGATCCGCCCCAGATCATCCAAGTCCTTCACCAACCCGATTCCACGGATCACATAACTCAAGTTACCCCGGCTCAGCATACTGCCGCCGGCATTCACATTGTTCTTTTCGATCTTCTCGGTGATATCACCTAACGTGACGTCGTATTGATCCAGCTTGTGCGGGTCCACTTCGATCTGATACTGGGTCGTAATACCACCATAGTTACTGACATCGGCAACGCCGGTCACCTGTTTCAGGCGCGGAATAATCACCCATTTATGCAAGTCAGTCAACTCGCGGCGGTCCAGGCGGTCACTTTCCAGCACATAACGGAAAATCTCGCCCGTCGGCGAGGTCAGCGGATTCAGCCCCGGCACAGCGTCGTATGGCAGTTCCACATCGACCAGACGCTCCTGCACACGCTGGCGCGCCCAGTAGTCCTCTATCCCGTCATCGAAAACCAATACGACGGTCGAGAGGCCGAACGTATTCTTACTACGCATTACATTCAATCCCGGCATCCCGTTCATGGCACGTTCAATCGGGATACTAATCTGCTGTTCTATCTCCTCGGCAGCCAGTCCCGGCACCTGGGTGACGACCTGCACCGTCGTATCGGCAATATCAGGATAGGCGTCTATCGCTAACTTCGTCCACGAATAATAACCGACAACCGCCAGAAACAGGAACAGGACGAACATCAGGCCTCGCCGATGTATCGCCAGATAAATGATCCTTTTCATAGCGCCTTACCGTACGTCTATTAAGTAAAAAGCTCCGGCAGTCACAATCTCGTCGCCGGGAACCAATCCGGACAGGATAACCGTCTTCTCATCCTTGCTGACGCCTGTCTCGACCTTCTGTTTCCGGTAGTTATTACCGCCCAATGCCACCAGCACGTAGTTGGCGTCTTCCTCCTGCAAGATTGCGGAAGTCGGGATACGGACCACTTCGGCCGCCTTGTCACTCAGCTTGACCATGCCATACATGGCCGGTTTCATCAGCCGCTCACTGTTATCGCATTCGATCAACACTTCCACCGAACGGGTGTCTTCGTCCAGCATCTCACTGATATGATAGATCTTTCCCGTAAACGGTCGCTCCGGCGCTCCGACCAGGCGTATCTCCACGTCGTTGAGTGCCTGTACCAGCCGCATATCCTTTTCCTTCACGTGAGCAACGACCCATACTTTATTCAAGTCGGCAATCACTGCAACCGGATCGGCATCTTCTTTCATGTACTGTCCGATGACGATGTTGTCCTTGACCACCTCGCCGGCGATCGGCGAACGGACTACAAGCGGCTGTCCTAACACCAATTCGTCGGGATTGATCTGGAACACCTTCAGGGCTGCTTCCGCATTTTCGTAGTCTTTCTTTTTCAGTTCGTAATTCACTTCGGCCTCTTCCAACTCTTTCTGGACGCCGACTTTATTTTGCAGCAGGTCTTTTTCGCGCTTCAGGCTCTTCAACGCCAGTTCCATTTCCTGCTTGGCCTGGTAATAGTCTTTTCCCGTTTCAAAGAATGTCGGGGAACTGATCTCAAATATAGGGCTGCCCGGCACGACCTTCTGCCCCAGACGGACAAAAGACTTGCTGATACGCCCGGCAAACGGCGAAGCGATCTCCGCATAGTTCGCCGGAATAGCTTTCACCACACCGGATGTACTAAACTCCATACTATAGGGTTCGCTCGTCACCTTTTCTGTTTTCAGGCGGGACAGGATCGGCGAGTTCGCACCGATCTGTATCGTATCTCCTTTTAATGTCACGGCAATAGCCGCCTCATCGTCCTGCCGGTTTGAATGACAGGAGCTAAATACCATTGCCGGGAGCAACAGTAAAAATATTCGTTTCATATAATGTAAGTAATTATTGCGTTTGATTATAAATCTTCTTCTCTATACCTTTTTATTATATGAATACAGGAGGGGCACGCAGGTTTCTGTGGCGGATAATCCGGAAAACAGAGTTATAAATGTTTTGTAGTAGAAATGTTGCAAGAAGCACCCACGCAATGCTGAACGCAAGGACCGGCATCTCTTCCAATATAATATCGTTCAGCAGATTGATCGTTTCAAACGCAGCCGAACTATGCTCATGCAAAGGCTGGCCGTCCTGGCCGGGCAGGTACGGATGCGAGTGAATAATCGTATAGGTAGGGAAATGATGGACGTGAGTGAAGGCAATACCTCCTGTGTAGTAACTGATAAAGAGCACTACCAACAGGTACTTCAATATAGAATTGCGAAACAACTTCACTTGCCCGGGATTTTGTTTACAAAGATACTTATTTATTTCTGTTATTTCTATATGAACCTGTTACGTTTATATGATATTTCCTTAAAATCTATTTGGAACACGTGCTTTTTATCTCTTAATTTGCATCACTATAAAAACACACAAAGATGAAAAGAGCGTTACTTATTTGGGCGGCTATGGCATGCATGGCTGTCAATTCTGTTCCGGCACAGGAAGCGGCCGTCAACAAAATCATTGAAATCGGACAAACAGATAATCAGGTGATGGACCATCTGGACGTATTGACCAACCGCATCGGAGGACGTGTGATCGGTTCGAACGCCTATGACAATGCCGTCGACTGGGTCGCCTCGAAATTCAAAGAATGGGGATTGGAAGTCGAACTGCAGGAAGCCGGTACACTGCCGGTGGGCTTCAACCGCGGTCCCTGGTTCGGCAAACTTTTAGGCGAAAACGGGATGGAACTGCATTTCGTCACTCCTTCCTACACGGCCGGAACCAAGGGCGTACAGCGCGGACACGTCGTGCAGGAACCGCTTACGCAAAGCGAGTTCGACCGTATAAAAGGGCAACTCAAAGGCGCATGGGTCTTGATTAACGGCAAGAACGTCGGCTGGCCTGTCGACCGTTCCGCCAAGGGCGATTCCATTCGTGCCGCCATCATTGCCGAGAATAACGAGGTTGCCAAAAAGAACCGTCAGATCATGGAAGACAACTGGCGCAACAACACGAACACCCCGCTCCTTCCCATGAAAGAAGATGTGCCGGCACTGTTCTACAAAGAGATGTGTGAAGCCGGCGCGTTAGGCTTTATCCAGTCGGCATCAGTTCCGCTGCGTGCGCTCTACGATAAAGCAGTCATGCACGATCCGACTTTCACGTTCGACAACCTGCCGACTGTTTGTGACATCAAGCTCGACGAACATCAGTATGCCACCATCAAGCAGATGGTCAAGGAACGCCGCACCTTCTTCCTCGAATTCGACATCCGCAACCATTTCCGGATGGGCCCGGTGAAATATCATAATGTAATCGGAAAGATCAAAGGCACTAAATATCCGAACGAATATGTCATGGCAAGCGGCCATCTGGATGCGTTCGACGTGGCGACAGGCGGTGTTGATTGCGGTTCCGGCGTAACCCCGGTTATGGAAGCTGCCCGTATGATTATGAAATCCGGCGCAAAGCCTAAACGGACGATGCTGTTCTGCGCCTTTGCCGGTGAAGAATTCGGCCTGCTCGGTTCTACAGCCTGGGTGAAAGCGAATAAGGATAAGTTAGACAAAATCTCCAACCTCTTCAACCGCGACGGCGGTCCGACACCTCCGGTAGGTATCGACGTTCCGAAGGCCATGTATAAAGATTTCATCAAGATTTGCGAGCCTATCAAGAAAATCCGCCCCGACTATCCGTTCGAAGTAAAAGAAGCCGGCCCTTTCACCAAGCCGACACAACCGGGAGGCACGGATGCTTCCGTCTTTGCAATAGAAGCAGTCCCCACCATCGACTTCAATGAACAGGATATCAAAGGCTATAACTTCAGCTACGGCGAGATCTGGCATACCGAACGCGACACCTACAGCAAGAGCATCCCGGAATACCAAGAACAGGCTGCTACGGTGATGGCGATCGTAACATTGGGCGTTGCCAACCTGGACCACCTGTTGTCACGGGAAGGACTATACAAGTAACGCTTGAAGAGGGCGTATCAAAATATTAGAACTTACTTTTGACACGCCCTCCTAAACATTTCATCTGCTTATTTTCAATGTCCGATCAATATCCCGGATTCTGATACATTAATTCCGGATTCAACTTATACTCGTCGAAAGGAATCGGGTAATAGATATCCTTCGTACCGAAATTCTTTATATTGGAGATGCCATAATCATCCTGTTTCTTATTATGGATGTAAGTAACCAACTCGTTCGCCGTAAAGAAGCGAAGCAAGTCGAACCAGCGATGGTTCTCGAATGCCAGTTCAACCCGGCGTTCATGGAGGATTGCCAGTTTGAGAGTCGGGCATAAGGTCTTATAAGCGGCATTACTTTGCATTGCCGCATAACCCGGCATTCCGGCACGTGCACGCACCTCATCCAGATAACCGATAGCCGCCGTTTCGTCCCCCAGATACATATTGACTTCCGCCAGCATCAGAACAACATCGGCATAACGCATCAATATCCAATCATTACCACCATATCCCAACGTCCCGGCAGCATCGCTGACATCCCGGAATTTCGTGATAAAATAGGACTTGGCAACCGCATCATCCGCATATTTCACCGACCATTCTTTACGAAAATCCGTTTCTTCATACTCCTTTACGATATCCGTATTCACATAATTACCGGCACCGGTCGATTTCTTCTGGGAGTTTATCGTTTCGCCTTTTGCCTGGTTGTTGGCAGCGATGGAGGAGTAATAATCCTTATCCCCCTGTTTGTACACAATCTGGAAGATAATCTCCGGGCAGGTCGACTTTTTGGACACATCAAACACATCCTCGTACGGGATTTCGCTCAGTGAACCGAACTTACGCATGCCGTAACACATCTCCAGATAGCTCTTCGCCTGCTGAAGATACGAATCTTTGTTTCCATCGGACAAGGTCGTCGCCATCGTCAGGTAGACCTGTCCTAACAATCCGCTGACAGCGGCTTTACAAGCCCTTCCCTTCCCCGACTCCGGCTGGATATCCGGCAGGTCGCTGTTCAACGCATCTTTCAGGTCCTGCACGATTTGAGCATACACCGTTTCTTTCTTTTCACGGAACGTATTGGCATTGATCTCCTCCGTTGTCGTCAAGTAGGTCGTGACCAAAGGCACGTCTCCCCATTTGCGTACCAGATGAAAATAGACTAAGGCGCGAACAAATTTGGCTTCTGCCTTATATCTCGTGCGGACCGCCTCATCTTCAAAGGCTACCTCATCTATATAAGTCAGCAGGAAATTACTGCGGGTTACTGCCGTAAACATCGCCACCCAATGGTTCTTCAAATAGGTATTACTGGACAACAAGGAGAAATCGGTAAACTGGAAAGGCTCACCTGAGCTGGACTGGTTATCCAGACGTCCCATATTGTCCGAACGCTCTTCCGTGAACATAGTACTCCCTTCTCCCAGGCAGTTGTTGCTCCTTAAAGCCAGATAAACGCCATTCAAGGCCCGTTCTGCATCATTTTCCGTCTGGAAATAAGATTCGGCAGCGATCTTGTTCGGGTTTTCCTGTGTCAGGAAACCTTCGCACGAAGAAAAGGATAAAAGCATGGCTGCCAATGCCGTCGATATTATAATATTCTTTTTCATTCTACTTATTTTTTACAATTAAAAAGATAACTGGATACCTGCATTGTAGGCACGTACCAGGGGATATTTACCATAATCCACACCCGGCGTCAGGTTTGAACCGTCATTATAATCCACCTCCGGATTATACCCTCTATATTTTGTAATGGTAAACGGATTATCCACAGCGACATACAAACGGATATTA
Source organism: Parabacteroides sp. AF17-28 (assembly GCF_003479205.1). Taxonomy (NCBI): domain Bacteria; kingdom Pseudomonadati; phylum Bacteroidota; class Bacteroidia; order Bacteroidales; family Tannerellaceae; genus Parabacteroides; species Parabacteroides sp. AF17-28. The sequence goes on from NZ_QUGV01000046.1 coordinate 10,955, forward strand.
CTAATATACCCATTCGCAAAACGTGCGATGCCGGGAACTGTATAGCCAAGCGTTATATTCGTGCAACGGAAGAACGAACCATCCTGCAGGTAGAACGTAGACAGACGGGTACTGTTGCTCTGCGTACCGCCACGTGAAGAACGATAGATCCATCCATTGCCGGGGTTTGCCTCATTCCGGTAACGCTCGGTCACCACTTTATACTGGTTGCCGGAACCTTCCATATTGAAGATATAATAGTCCTGCCCGTCCAACACCTTGTTGCCATAAGAGCCGTTAAACGATGCTGCCAGGTCGAAATCCTTGTAGCGCCCGCTCAAGTTGAAACCATACGTGAACTTCGGATGCGGTGAACCGATAATCTGTTTGTCGTCATCATCCACAACCCCGTCTCCGTTCACATCTTCGAAATAAATGTCGCCGGGAGCTAAAGCCGTTGTCTGGGACAAAGAGCGGGCCGGACCTTTCAGGACATAGCCTTCCGGGAAAGATTTGGTAGAACTGTTATAATATTTATCGTCTTCCGCGATATTCGCCATATCCGATTCGCGCACCATGCCGGCCACCTTGAAACCATAGAACATACCGATCGGCTGTCCCTCTTCTGTGATATGTGTCTTATAGGAACGTTCCGCACCATTGGTAATAATCGTATTGCCACCGCCCAAATCCATCACCTTGTTACGGTTTACCGAGATATTGCCGCTTAGCTTCAGCTCATAATCCTTTCCGGCAAGGATACGTCCATCCACCTGGATATCAACACCCTGGTTACGGATTTTGGAATCCGGAAGGTTTGTCAACATGGAAGTCGTACCCGAAATGGCGGAAACAGGCTGTTCAAACAGCAGATCACGCGTATAACTCAGGTAGTAGTTGGCAGACAATGACCAGCGGTTGTTCATGAAAGACCAGTCGAAACCGGCGTTAAACTGCGAAGTCGACTCCCATCCCAAAGCCTGGTCCTTAAATGCTCCCGGATACATCGCCGAATTGACAGAGCCATTCCCCATCACGACGCCCGTCGGCGAACTCATCACCTGTAAGAAGTTATAATTCCCGATATCGTTATTTCCGCTCATACCCCAGCTTGCCCTCAACTTCAAAGAAGAAGAACTGCCCAGCCTGTCTTTATAAAAAGATTCGTTCGAGATCGTATAAGCACCGGATACAGACGGGAAATATCCCCATCGATTCAAAGGTCCAAAGAGCGAAGATGCATCTCCACGAAAAGAAGCCGTCAGATAATATTTATTGGCAAAGTTATAATTCAAACGGGCAAAATAGGAAACCATTGTCCAGATAGACTTTAACGTATTGTTAGTCAGCGTCAGATTGCTGGCATCCGCCCCATGGCCGGTCACTTCCTTAATATGGTCGTCCTCAAAACCGGTTGCCTTGACTTCCACAATGTCTCTTTCGTTCTGTTGCAACGAATAACCGCCTACGCCACTGAAGTTATGAATATCATTCCAGCTTTTATTATAGCTTAGCGTAAACTCACCCAGGTAATCCCTTACTCCCGTATTTTTGGAAAGGGCATATGCATCGGCCTTAGCTTCGTCCGAGTAAGGGGGATTGGCTCCGCTGCTCAAGCTGGTCGGCTTATAAAATTCATACTTCTCATTATAATTGTACATGGCCAAGTTCGCTTTGAAGAAGAGGTTCTTGACCAATTCGTATGTACCGAACACATTATACGTATTCCGCATTCCATCCCGCGAAATCTTTGTTTCCGTAGCCAGCGCCACCGGGTTCTCGATCTGCTGCATACCATACGCACTCGAATAGGAAGCCATTTCATTTTTGACCAAATTGCCGCTGTCATCATAACAGCGGAATATAGGAGCGTAAACCAGTGCGCCCAATACAGGTCCCTGGTTAAAGCGGCCTTCCTGGATTTCATGGTTCCAATTCGCCGACATGGAAAAATTCACTCCCAACTTCAACTTCGGGTTTACATCTATATCCAGGTTGCTGCGCAAGTTCGCTCTTTTCTGGCCGGTAGACAAGACGATACCTTCCTGGTTCTGGAAACCGCCACTCACCTGGTAACGGATACTTTCACTACCACCCGAAACAGAAACAGAATGACGGTGACTGGGGGCGTTCCTGTACAACTCGTCCTGCCAGTCCGTATCGTATTTCGGATCCAGAATTTCCTGTGTGGCGAAATTATACATGAACTCCGGAATCATGGCAGCACTGTTGCTCGATCCCAGACGTTGGGCACGCACCTCGTTGGTATCGCCGAAATAAGAATCGTTCCATTCCTTACCGGCATTCAGCAACAGGTTCTTATACGCATTGTTATGGCCTTCGACATGAAGCTCGGCAAATTCACGCGCATTCAGCATATCGACCTTCTTTGCCAGCTGGTTGACACTGAACTGGAAATTATAGTCGACACGCGCTTTGCCGGTCTTCCCCCTTTTGGTCGTGATCAAGACAACACCGCCGGCCGCACGGGAACCGTAGATAGCGGCGGAAGCTGCATCTTTCAGCACTTCTATAGACTCGATATCCTCCGGATTTATAACAAGATCTTCATTGGAAGGATAACCGTCAATCACATACAGAGGGTCAGAGCTTGCATTAATGGAAGCCGTACCACGCACACGGATCTTCGTTCCGTTGTAAGGGGCCCCGCTCACCTGCGAAATCTGTACACCTGCCACCTTACCGACCATACTCTGTCCTACGTTCGGTGTTGTCAGGTTCAATTCTCCGGCTTTCAGGCTGGCAACAGCACCGGTCAATTCTGTTTTACGCATGGTCTGATATCCGACCACAACCACTTCATCCAGATTCTGGCTATCTTCTTCCAGCCGGATAGACAGCGTTTCACCCGTCTTTGCCGGCAATTCTTTCGGATTAAAACCGATGTAAGATACAACAATAAGTCCCTGCTTATTCTGCAAAGACAATGTGAACTTACCATCGATATCCGTAACAGTCCCATTGATCGTTCCTTTCTCGACAACATTCGCTCCAATAATCGGCTCGCCATTCATGTCCGACACAACTCCGCTAACCACAGCGACTTGCTGGCTGACAACCATACGTTCGATCGATCCTTTTGCATCCAGAGGCGAAGCAAACAACGGATGTATGCCGGCAACACCAAAGAACAAAGCAGGCACCGCAAAAGCCAAGTACTTTCTTTTCATCCTTCTCTTTTTTAATTTTACACAGTCTTATTTATTTTTCGCCTGCAAAGAACTTTAAACAATATTGTCAAGGTATAACAAAGGCATTAATTTTATATTTCAGCCAATCGGCAACAAAGCTAAGCGTCAACTATATTTTAATACAATAAGCCCCCTAAGATAGTTGAATGTTGAAAGTTAAGAGTTGAAAGTTAGAAAGGATCGTATTTAAGAATATTTGAATCAATAACGGATAAACGCCGGTCCTCTATTGCATGTTTGACTTGTACGGAAAAAAGTTTACACAATTAGAAAATAAAAATGTGTAAAGAA
>NZ_QUGV01000047.1:0-11659 GCF_003479205.1 Parabacteroides sp. AF17-28
TAACCTGTTTCCATTGAGCAAAAATAATTATTTTTTGCTTTCTCCACAACTTTCCGGGGTGATCCCCAATGATTTCGGGTGAGCCTTAATTTACCCAATAAAAATGGCCTATAAACAAAAACAGCACTTCACAGAATCAACTGTAAAATGCTGTTTATTAATTTGTTGCTTGTTTGTGACCTGGGAGGGGCTCGAACCCTCGACCCAATGATTAAGAGTCATTAGTGGTCAACTTATACAATATTAATAATCAAGCTATTACAGTCGTATATTTTTTGATTTTCAAATTAGTTTCAAATCAGAGCTATTTTAACAGTTTATCCGATCTGATTTACCAAACTTGACTTGTTTGTAAACATACAGCTTATTTTTATTCACAGATCATTAGGACGTATGTTGTTTAGCATTTACACAAAGCCTTTCAATTTCATCAGATACACTTTTTTACTATTTTAGGGTTAAGAATTATCTCTAAAACATTAACTATCAATTCAATGATATTAACCAAATCATTTCCTACTTTTGTCAATAAGGAGATCATTTATGAGTAAAAGCGAAAAGAATTTAACCATCTACAATGTAGATATTGAAACCTATATGCCGCTACCTTATGCGGATGGAGGAATTAAAGCCGGCTTCCCAAGTCCGGCACAGGATTATATCAGCCAGGCAATAGACTTGAATAAAGAACTGATTCACCATCCGAGTACAACATTTTACGGGCGTGTATCCGGTGATAGCATGAAGGATGCCGGCCTGGCTGACGGTGATATTCTTGTAATAGACAAATCACTGGAGCCGCGATCAGGTGACATGGCAGTCTGTTATATTGACGGAGAGTTTACGATCAAATATATCCGGATCGAATCAGATGTTATTTGGTTGATACCAGCAAACGAAGCTTACAAACCAATCAAGGTCACCCCTGAGAACGATTTTCAAATCTGGGGAATAGTCACCTACTCGATCAAAAATCATAACCGGAGGGTGTAATATGTTTGCCTTAGTTGATTGTAATAACTTTTATGCGAGTTGTGAGCGTGCGTTCAATCCGTACTGGAACGGTCGGCCGGTTGTCGTTTTGAGTAACAATGACGGTTGTGTGATCGCCCGATCGAACGAAGCAAAGGCCATTGGTATAAAGATGGGCATACCTGCTTACCAAATCAAAACTGAGATTGAGCAGTACAATATCGGTGTATTTTCATCCAACTATACGTTATACGGGGATATGTCTAATCGGGTTATGACAATGCTATCCTCCTACTCTCCAAATATTGAGGTATATTCGATTGACGAATGTTTTCTGGATTTCTCCGGTTTTGAGAGATATAATTTGAAAGAATACGGAGAAGATATTGTCCGAACAGTGACGAAAGGAACCGGGATACCCGTATCTATGGGTATAGCCCCGACAAAGACACTCGCCAAGGTCGCCAACAAATTCGCGAAAAAGCATAAAGGATATAAAGGGGTTTGCATTATCGACACTGAAGAAAAACGGGTAAAGGCCCTCAAACATACCGAGATCGGCGACGTCTGGGGGATCGGAGGCCGGCACGCGAAGCGATTAGAGAAATACGGGGTACACAACGCCCTTGAATTTGCGCAAATGCCGAAAGCATGGGTCCGTCAGCAGATGACAGTTGTAGGCGAACGTACCTGGAAAGAACTGAACTGTGAACCTTGCATCAATATGGAACAGATCGCGCCGCCAAAGAAACAGATATGTACCTCGCGCGCATTCGGACAAACCATTACAGAGATAGAAGGACTGGAAGAAGCTGTTTCTTCTTTTGCCAGCATCTGCGCCGGAAAACTACGCAAACAAAAATCCTGCGCTCAATCGCTTATGGTATTCATTCACACGAATAACTTCCGGGAGGATCTGCCTCAGTACTTCCAAAATTGCGTACTAAAGTTACCAGTACCAACAAACAACACGCCGGAAATCGTGCATTATGCACTCGCTGCTCTCCGGAATATCTACCGGAAAGGATATTTCTTCAAGAAAGCCGGTGTCATTATCATGGATATCGTGCCCGATAGCGCAATACAACAAAACATATTCGATGCCGTGGACCGAGAAAAACACAAAAAGCTCATGGATGTAGTAGACCGGCTGAACAACGGTTTTACCCGAAATAATCTATCTTTAGCAATTCAAGGTGGCCGAAGGAAATGGAAACTGAAACAAGAACAGCTCTCCCCTTGTTATACAACAAAGATAAATGATATTATAAAGATAAGGATATGAGAAAAGCAACAGCAATAACTATTCCGATACTGATATGTTTCTTTGTTGGATTGACAGCAAGTTACTTCCAAGCAGACGCTATTAAAAACTGGTATCCACTTCTCAACAAACCAGATTTAACGCCTCCAAACATAGTGTTTCCTATTGCGTGGAGTGTTATCTACCTTTGTATTGGAATATCTATCGGAATAATTTTCCTATCAGACTCAATGATGAAAAAAGAATTGGTCAAACTTTTCAGCATACAGCTAATTTTCAATTTCGCATGGAGTATCTTGTTCTTTTACTTGCGAAACCCGTTATTAGGGTTCATCGATATTCTTATTCTCGACATCTATGTGACAATATATGCCGTTAAGAGTTATCCGATAAGAAAAGTCAGTTCATTGCTATTCTTTCCTTATATAATTTGGATTTATTTTGCAACATATTTGAATGGTTACATCTTACTAAACAATTAAGATTATGTGTTTCTATAATTCAATGTCAGCTAAGGCTACAAAATTGGCAGCCCGTTACGGTCGAAATCTTAGTATAGTTGAGATCGCTGAAAAGATATTGAAGGAACAAGAGCAGTACAGAGTGAATGCTTTTTCATTTCCAGAATATCCAATCGTTACACCAGATCAGGAACTTCAAAGCTTCAGGTGGGGATTGATTCCGTTCTGGATAAAAGATGAAAAACAGGCAGACGAGATAAAACGGATGACACTTAACGCCCGGGCAGATACTATATTTTCAAAGCCTTCATTCCGGGAACCGATCATGAAAAAAAGATGTATCGTACCCTCGACAGGTTATTTCGAGTGGCGACATGAAGGAGACAAGAAGATCCCCTTTTATATCAATGTCAAAAATGAACCTATTTTCTCAATGGCCGGAATATACGATACTTGGTTGGATAAAACAACCGGGGAAATTGTCAATACATTTTCTATCATCACGACAGATGCCAACCCTCTCACAGATTATATCCACAATACAAAACACCGGATGCCGGCTATTTTGTCTCATGAAGACGAAGAAAAGTGGCTTGATCCAGCATTGAGTAAATCAGATATTGAACAACTGCTACTTCCATTCCCTGCCGATCAGATGGATGCATACATTATTGAGAATGACTTTCTAAAGAAACCGGCAGACGATCCGACAATTTTGAATAAGGTTTCAGAAAATAAGCGTCTATAGTAGTGATCTCTGGACGGTCTGTTTAGGTGGTTTAAACGGAGAAGTTAATCATCACTTTCAGACGTTATCTCATTGTCAAAAGGGTTACGATAGACTATGTTTATACCGTGATTAATGCAACTATTAACTAAAGCAGCACCCTCTTCTGTCAAATACCTCGTATCATTATCATCATAATCCTCATGTTCTTGTTGTGTCGCTAAAGATGCGAATACAATCTCATAATAATTCACAGCATTTTCAACTAGTTGTCGTGCAAGACCTCTACGCTGGTATTCCGGCTGAGTTTCAGCATCAACAAGCCAATATTCACCATCTTCAAATTCTTCAAATTCAACATGTGATATTACATTTCCTCCAGTCAAACTTGCCTCAAAAGTATTTTCGGATTGTGTTAGAACTGGAAAAAAGTCAGTAATTAGAGTTTGCTCTAGCATTCTTTGAATAATATTTCTTTTTTCTTGAATAGAACCAATAATCCCTGCGTGGTCTTGAGATCTATTATCAACAATATGCCCACCACCACCTTTTGACGGTTGCAATACCCGTGAAGTACACTCTTTGTGTTGTCTCTCAGCTTTCATGGTCATTCAATTCAATGATTTAACTATTCTTTCTATTCTTTCTCTTCTGCCTCTTTATCCGGTTCAAGCCCAACTTCTTTCATAAACTTATCAGCAGCCTCCGCTTGTTCAGCTTGAGCTTCTGCACAGGCAGTCAATGGAGCTCCGATAAGATTACCGAAAGGAAGTGATTGTAACGCATCAGCTACAGCATGTGAAGGTGTAGAATCTTCTGTCATAATTATTGCTTTTTTAAGGATTCCCAAATGTAGGGAATTATTTGAGACATTGTGTATTTTGAAGAAGAGAAATATAAAAAAGAGCGCCAGAATATCACTACCCAGGCGCTCAAAACCTTAACTATGAAAAAATAATTCGTTTCCTTAAATTGTCTTCGTTGCAAACTCACAGTCTCAACTATTCCAATTTGAGAGAAATATCATAAACTTCACCATTTAATTTAAATTTGAAATGTTCATCATCTCTACTAATTATTTCAGGCTTACCGTAATCAAACTCTTTATGATGATTAGGACATAAGATGAGTATATTATTAGGAAGTTCATTTCCTCTATTTTTTTTAGGATCAATGTGTGCCCCTTCTATATAGAAACCACCATCCGCTTTAGGTATCTGAATTTTACACATTTGACAACGATAGCCTCGCAAATATTTTAATTGAGATATAGTTTTATTATCCCTTTTATAAGTTGTTGCATTAATAGTCACAGATACTGGGTCTGAAACTTTCAACTCCTTTAATTCTTGAATCACTCTCTGACGTCCATCTTCTGCAACAAAATTATCAAGAATAGCCTGTTCTAAATCGTTATCAATTTCTTGTTCTTTGATCCTCGTCTTATATTTCCTAACAAGTTTCCAAAAACCTTTCCTTTTAAAATCCCTGAGACTTTCATAATACACCAAATGTTGCTGTAATGCATATAAAGCCCACGACAATTTATCCTCACCAAAATCTATAAATATTCTATCTAAAAAATACTCCGTTGCCGAAATACTCATTGTTGATTCATAGCATTTTCCAATCAACATATTACTTAATGAACTTATATAGCGAGAGGCTGTTGTCTCATTCATTCCAAGCTTTACTAAATTTTCAACAGCTGTTTTTCTTACTCTACGTTTCAGGTGAAATTCAATCGCTTCTTCTAAAATAAATGGAAATAAATCCTTCGTAACCTTCTTTCTATTTTGCGACATAGTTCCTAATATTAGTAGGTTAAACATTTTTACACTGCAAATATAATAAAAAAAACCGCCCCACCTATCACAGGCAGAGCGGCTACATTATTAACTTTCTATGAAACAAAAAGAAACTACTTTCGTTTTTTAGCCATCCAAGCAAGCAAAACGGCTACAGCACATCCTAAAGCCAATACCCACCACACCCATACGGGAACAAACCGAGAATCTTTTTTGACATCCTCTTTTACTGTTTCGGATTCCTGAATAGTTATATCTTGTTTTTTGACTTGAATAGCATTCGATCCTGATTGCACCATTGTACTATCCGATTCATTTTTCTGCCTGCTCATATCTATCTCGGTAGTTTTAGTCGGATATTGCCTGCCGATGCTATCCGGCTGAGACCATTCAGTAATGATAAGTTTGGCGTTCAACATCTCTTCCGACATACGTAATTCTGTCCGCTCGAGCTTGTCCCGCCAGAAAAGGCTATCTGAAAGCTCAATTTTGGACTGTCGGTATCTCTCTGCCTCTGTGGATCGCTTTGAAGTTCCACAAGAACAAAGGACACAAAGTATTATGACGTGCCACCCCTTCATTAGTACTTCCCTTTCAAATATTGCTTCCGGTTCTGTCCGGAGAGTTTCAGTGACAGATGTACGAAAGTACTGTACTGGATGCACTGATCGAAGTCAAGCCCCGACCGTCGAAGGCATTCGACCAGATACGCCGGGTGCTCACAGGCGACATCGGCAGCCTCCCCCTTCGTGTGCTGGCTGGTTGGTACACCGCCGACAGCTTTATTCAGCTCCGGACACCGGTAGCCACTGTTAATGACCATTCTTTTCCCGTATTTTTCCCGGAGCGGTTGCAACAGGTTTACGACCAGGTTCTCGATCGCTTTCACCTCCTGCACGCCGGGATCGTTCGCTATTTCTTTTCGCATAGCAGTATCGCTGCGGGTAAACTCTTTCAATTCAAAATTCTCACTGATTTTCATTCCTTGTCCTCCTTATATTATTAATATCCGTTTTGCGGTTCACGATCACCGCACTTTTTCTTTTCACACCTCTTCAGGGCAAGTTCCAACTTTACATCCGAATAGCTTTCTTTCAGAGTAAATAACTCATCTTGCACCTGCCGAAGCCTGCCAGTCTGTTCAACGAATCGTTCCTCCTTTTCGGATAACTGTTTTTGCAGAAACTCATTGTACTCCCTTAAAGCCTTGAACTCTTCTGCATCCGCGTGAGCATCTTCGATACGTGCATTTGTTTTTCGGTTTGCATAAAAGTTTATACCCCATTTTATTGCCTCGAACCCACCCAACGTCCCGATAATTGTCAGTATGTCTGTCAATTCAATATTCACCTTTTACCTCCTCCCTATTTAATAGACCTTCCAACTTATTGATTTTATCACGTATCGCCTGCCGTTCGGCATGAACCTGGTTGAAGTCATAAGGAACAGCCCCACCGATTAGGCTTGCCTCATAGGCTTTAATAACCTTGTAATCGGTCGTCTTAAGCTCATCTTCCAGCCAACCGATTTGCTGGCGAACGTATTCGGGTTCGACGATTCGTTTTAACACGATCTGCTTGTCGATGTAGTAATACACGTTCGTGTGCCCGAGCAGTTCTTCATCGGAACCAAAATCGTATTCATCATCCCATTTCAGAGCCAGATAGCAATCATTCGGATAAACGACGTAACCATCCGTGCGCCTCCAGGTGTCGAACATTTGCTCACATCTCAACTCCCCTCTCTTCAGGAGATAATCATTGATTATCCTGCCTGTTGTTCTATTTACTATTAGTACCATAATTAATTAATTCCCAAACAATACCAAGTACGACCAATCTTTTTAAAGTGTCCGGTTTGGCCTGGTTTCAATTCAACATATCCAGCCCCGCTTCTAACCACGTTAATTCCATATAGCGGAGTTCCTGATAGAAGAGAGTAGTCGCTATTACCGTTTGTATTTCCGTTTATTATAGCAGAACCGGTTGCCCAATATGCGCAGGCGATGTATAAGTCATAGTCTTGCGCGTCCATTCCTCCTTTATTACCGCAATAGGCTTTCCATGAATTAGGATTATCGCCAAACCAATCCTTGATTGATTCGCCGGTGGGAAGCGTATATGTTCCTGCATTAACAAGGCTACAATTATGATCATATCCAGTATCGGCATTAGGTATATTGCCTATTGGGATACCTAAGCCAGTTACATTACCTGTCACAGCAACGTTGCCAAACACTGCTAAAGCCGTATTCTTTATTCCGTAGTCTGTCTTTATCAGCATTGACGTTTTTTTATCGGATGTTGAGACGTTATCGATGAACATATTCTTGATATGTGCCGTCTGAACTTTGGCATTTGACACCGTATATGGGGTATCAATACCTAATGCAGTTATTCGCGCACCGCCGGTATTCGGATTACCACTATCTACATTTCCGATATAAAGTTTAGCTGTATTAGAGTAGGCGTCACCCACATATTTAAGGCTACCTAACTTTACATTAAAATCGGCTACTTTTGCTCCATCGGTGACGGTAAGGTTACCTGTTGTTATCATCTCCGCACTGAAAGCTTTTGTAACAATTGCCGCAGCATCAACGACGGCAGCCGATATCACACCTCCGTCGATAAGTACGCTCGATAGCCGGCCGGCAGCAACCATAGCGGCGTAATCCTTAAATCCAAGCTGATACGCAAGGTTATTCTTTACTGTTCTCTCTGCTTCAGCCGCTTTATCTGCCGCAGCTTTTTCGGCGGCTGTTGCTTTATCGTAGGCAGTACCAGCCTTCTGGAAGGCATTATAGCCCATTCCGTAAGCATCTTCAATATCGCCATTGACAGACGGCCATTCGGACATATTATATAACCCGGATGATCCGGAAAGGAATTTTATCACTCCTTCAATCGTTGCACCATTGGTGGCTATTATTCTTGCATTCACCAGATCAATAATCAACCGGGCCAACTTATCCTTAATCAATCCCGTCGTAATTGTCTGCCCGGCGACCTCGGTATAGCCATAATTGGGAAGCCAGGAACGTACGCCGTCTTCCGGAGTATTCAACACCCCTACCCAGAAATGGTAGTACCCGGTTTCATCTTCTAATTTTATCTGACGGTCGGTTATATAAATAGATCCGTTGCTCCCATCCTTCGGGCATTTGGCATAGACGTAATAGGCAAGCGAATTATTCAGCCGGTAGGATGCCGCTGGGATAGTCCACTCGCGGACAGTATCGCTAATCGTAAAGTGTACCAACTTACCAGCCGTGTTTCTGAAATAGTTGGCGTCATTGTCTGCATTCGGAATAAACTTTACTCCTACCAAGTCCATCTGCTGAGAATTAGTACCAACGATTAGCTGTGCCGTATGAATGGCAAGAGGTTTAATAAGTTCTGTGAAATAGTCCCCTTCCGGATCGAACATCATACCGAGGGTTTCCATGACATCTTTCCAGGATCGCTTAGAATGCTCACGGACAGGTTTTACTTTATCCTCTATTTCTTTCGGAACTTTATTCACGTCGTCTACCAGGTCCTTGAAACCATTTGATTCGAGGAAATCGGATAAGGTCAGTTCGTATCTGAATGAGGGTATACCGTCTTTCTCGATGTAGCGTTTCACCTTGGTAACACGAATCTCCCGGTCAATCTTCAGTTGCTCGGAATACACGCCGACCATCTGGCCGCAGGCGACAAAGATGTTCTGCAGGCGGAATGTTTTCTCTTCGCACTTGCCTCGAAGCTGGATGCGTTTATCGCAATGCTCGTCGAGCCATGTCTGCGACTCTTCTAAGAGCTGCTGCGAGGCTTTATCTATATAGCTTTGCGGCATCTTCAACCCAGTAAGGATAAACTTATCCCCTACAGAGAAATTGACGTCTCCGGGAACCTTAAGGGCGTTCTCCTGATCGTTTACCTTCAGTTTGAATTGCTTCAAGTCGTTGTCCCAGCTATCTTCTACAATAGCCAGGTCATAACCTGCCAAACCGCCGTCCTGAAAGGTAACGATCACTTCCACACCATCCAGAAGGCAGCCAGTAATGTTGAAATCTATATTTGACTTGAGAGTGTAATCGTCGATCTTCTCTGTAACAGTAAACTCGCCTTTCGGGAAGATGTGATCGAATTGCATAGACTTCTCTATTCGGCCGTACTTATCTACATTCTTCTCGATAGAGAGCTGGCCGCCGGGCAAAAGAAGATAATCAGCCCCGTAATCGGGACCGAGGTTCTTGTCTGATCCGTAAGGATACAATACTGTGATAGGTGGCGTATCATCTACTGCCGAAACTTCCAGTTCGGTAAAGCCCATGCCCTCGCCCTGCGCTAAGACAAGGCCGTTGCTGGAATACTCCCTCCTGCCGATGTTCATTGTCTGGCCGGATATCCAGTACTCACTATCCAGTTCCTTGATAAGTTCGTCAAGCACTGTACCCACCTTCTTGTCCTTGAAAGAAAGGGTGATCATCCGGGATTCGATACATGAGCCGGCCACCCAGCCAGATTCGCCCCGGTTCATGTTCTTCACGAACAATTCCAGCCAATCACGCGCGGTTCCGGTATAGTAGTCAAAGTTCTTCTTTCGTTCCGGTGCACCATGAAGGAAAAACTCAACATCCAGAAGGTCGTACCTCGATGAATAGAACATCACGGTATATTCCCAGCCGAGAGACGTTTCCCGCTTGGTTACTTTCTCATTATGCCGTATTTTGTATTTCGTTCCTTCAAAGTCTATATAGTCATTGATCTGAAGCTCTACAACGTTACGGGAAAGGAAATTCAAGGTAAGAGTGTCCTCCCCCATTATTTCCTCGACCGTATAACTGTTGTCCTTCAGGTAAACGTCACAAACTACTGTATTTCCGCGCTTTATTTCCATACTGCTAAATAACCTACTTATTTTTAGGCAATAAAAAACACGGCAACCGGATATATGACATTTTACCGATTGTCGTGTTTTAATATATAATTTTGTATATTTGTACTTCAACTTTTAATTTAATTTCCATGGAAGCTTATCAAAGAAAAAACAAACCTTTTCCTACAGAAAGATGTATTAATCAGAAAAAAAATACACTGTTAAATAGTTTTATTGATAATAGAACACAATCAATAAAACAGGCACAACTAAAAAAAATAATTCAGCGCCAAGTTGAACCAGCACTCGACCCATATGATCCAAAATCAAACAGAACCATTATGGATAGTTTTAACGAGTTAGACCAAAAAACTACCTGAAGCCATTCAGGAAGCAGAAGAAGACTTACAAAATGAAGATATGGACCATACTCCACATCAAGAATATTATATAGCAACTAAAACCCCCAGAGCATGGGGATACTGCATTGAAGAAAAATTAAATAAAAAGGCGATTGATTTAGAATGGGAAACTCAATCCATTTTAAGTAATAGCCGCCCTGATTATTTTAAAAGTATTGATAATATAAATGTCTTTGCTGATCTGACCACAAGTACCCAATCAAATGGAGGTTCTCATATTTGGGAAAAACTAATTAGATCAAAGCAAGACAATGCAATGGCTGCCGATATTACATATTCAAGTAGAGGTCCAAATATTGATTACGAATATATTCCAAACCTAAATAAAGTTGCCAATCATTTATTACGATTACTCAAAGATCAGGAGTATACGTATACAGATGACACAGACGAAGTTATATATTTTTTAACAGCGAAACAAAACTTAGATTATATAATACCAAGGGCTTACGAGATATTATCTAATTAAATATTCTACAAATACCCACCTCCGGTCTGTGATAGCTCGGAGGCGGATTTTTTTAAAGTAACCAAAACATAATCACGATATAGGTAGCCGCCAACGCCGCAATCTCACACCAAAACATAGGCTTTGTTGACACAAAGTCTTGCCAAATACTACCGGTTACGTGTTTACCCATACTAATCACCGTGTAAACGATAAAAGCCAGCCACACCGGGATAAGCACCCACCAATAAGACGTACAGCCAACCCATAATTGCGAAGAGATTAAGGTCAACGCCGCCGATCCGCAATGAATTTTATTTACCCAGGCATCCTTAAAATCGGGAGCCAGACCGACACCGATCAAACCGATACAGGCTGCGATCGCCAGCAACCGCATAGTGAAGGTCGTGCTCAGTTCCCAAACGACCGGGAACAGGAACATCGCTGTTAGACACATTGAAGCACCAAAGATCAATTTATGATCAAGGGTGTAATACGTCGCACTAATTGAGTACGGTATACCTTTCGCCTTTATACATACCGCTGCTGTATAAGCAGCGATAATAAGGAATGAAATAATTACTAATGTCATATTCTTTTAGTTTGTGGGCTGAAGCCCGGTTTATTACTTTGTTTCATATTTTGTCAGTTGTGAACTATATTTTTAAACCTTTTCCATCGTTGTACAAAGTCG
>NZ_QUGV01000048.1:0-8919 GCF_003479205.1 Parabacteroides sp. AF17-28
GCATTGTAAGGAAAATGTAAAAGAACTACCCCCATGAAATATCGGGTGAGCCCGCCTTTTCCCTTTTCACCGGTTCTGTTTTCCGGACTGATAGAGCGCGTCTTTGCATCCGAAAGCCGGAACAAATTACCCATGTCGCTACCCAAACCATTAAATGATTGTGCAAAGCCTGCCGAAGAGAATAGCGTGAGGCTCAGCATCAGAAGAACACCTTTCAGAACAGTTCCTTTTTTCATACACATTAGATTTTTATTGAGAATATTCATTTACAGACCCCCATAAACAATTAAAGGCTGTCTCACGACAACCCCTAACCAACTTTGTTAACCTTAAATCTAATACTATTATGAAAAAACCACAATGCAAAGATACAGGCGTCAAGCCCTTTTGTCAAGCCTTTTGCAGACAATATTTGTTAAGCCCGAAGCCTCTTTTCGACAAAAAGTGTTACAAAGCTCAAAACTTAATACAAAGGCGTCAAATTCTGCTAAAATTAACACTTTTACAGTCCCAAATCAGAGGGAAAGACGTTCTTTCAGGAGCTTGTAACCGCCATTGCTTGCCCGCAGGCAAACGCCATTTTTAAGCCGGACCTGGTAATTTTCTTTTCCGAACAGTTCCACCCGCAAAATCTGTTCTGTATTGACGATACAGGAACGATGAATCCGCACAAATACCGTAGGAGGAAGGTGTGTCTCAAAATATTTCATCGTCTGCTCTTTCACGAATTGCCCATCCGGGGTAAAGAGCGTGACATAATCGCCTCCGGCCTGCAGGTATAACAGTTCATTCAGATGAATGATATGGATGCGGGAGCCGTCTTTCACGGAAACCCGGTCCAGGAAAGCCTCTTCGGCCTGTACCGGTTCTACCGTTTCTATTTCAGAAGCCTCTTCAAACTCCTGATCATCGGTCCGGTTCATCCGGTACCATTGCAGCAGGACGATCCAGCATAAGATACCGAAAACCAGGCGAAGGGGTATCGTGTGGACAAAATCATCAGTGGTTCCCTGTTCCAGTAGCACTTGCAGTTCGAATGCCCCGGCCAGGCTGATTGCCTGAACCAACACAGCCAGTGCAACCCGTATCTGCAAGGCATGGATAGTTCCGTCGACATATCCATACAGGAAACCCGCCACAGCCAACAATCCGACAGAAACCAGACCATCTAAGCAGGCATTCCACAATCCCTCCTGCCCATAGCAAAACAGGAGCCATGCATAAACCATCCATGCCACTACCGCCAGGGTAATCCCTATTATGCGGTTAACGACCGATTCTATAAATGGATGCGTCTGCATAAATCAACTTTTAAACTCGATACCTCCGAAAGAGACTCTTCCTCTTACTAAGAGTACATGTTCCTTATCAATTTCTATGGATGTATTGTATCGCTTATCGTCACACCCGCCGATAAGAGCATCGATCTGCGTTTGCAGGTTCCAGTCCGAAGGCAAATAAATCTCGACTCCGCCAAAGGTGCAGTCCACGTCTATTGCAGTCTGTGCAGCTTCCAGCCGTGTCCGGCGCAGGTCCAGGATAGTCCCGCCGAATGTATTTTTAATCCGCGCCCCTCTAAAGACCGGGTCCAACACAATCTGCCGGACGGAACCAAACGTATTATCCGAAACCACATACCCGTCTTGCGAGCTGTAAACCTCTTTGGCATATTCCGTCCTTCCGTCCCAACGGCGACGGGAGGCATGATGCCGCGGCTTAAAAAGAATCATGAGTCCTATTGCAATGAGAAAGATCGGCCAAAATGCGTTGTCCCACTCCCTCCCCATACTGGTTATTTCGGGTAACAAAAAATAAACACCTATAGCGATCGTAACAAAACCACCTATAAAATGCCGCTTAATCAGGTTCACGACACCAACCACAACCAGCAACATCTGCCACGACACTAAAATATCGAAAAGATAAGAATCGATCAGCCCGAAATTTCTTCCGAGATAGAGCAAGCCGACTATAATAAATACAGCAGCAGTTGCAAGTGTATTCAGTCTCTTGTGGTGAGGGAAGCCACCTCTGTAAAAATTTCCCTGTTGATTTGTTTCCATACTCATATCATTTTAATTTGCTGCAAAACTACGGTCAGCGAGTCACTTACGCAATAGAAACACGGCCGGTAACGGGTAAATCCCGACGAATACCGGAGTATTCCCGATAAAAAAAGGCTCCTGCACCGGCAGAAACCCCTATAAACAATTAAAGGCTGTCTCACGACAACCCCTAACCAACTTTGTTAACCTTAAATCTAATACTATTATGAAAAAACCACGATGCAAAGATACGGGCTTTTCCGAATTTGTCAATAGTTAAAATGCTAATTTGTGTTGTACAGCATATAAGAAAATTTAATTTGAGAAATAATAAAGAATATATGCAACCGTCGTCCCACCCCGTTCGTCTTTAAAAGAAAACGAACAAAAAAGCATAAGACATGAAAACAAGAGTATTTTACTTTATCGCCAGTATCCTGCTGATGGCTACAAACGGGTTTGCCCAGAAGAATACGATAAAAGGTGACGGAAACATCACAACGAAAGAAATATCCATATCCGATTACGACGAAATCTCGTATGTCGGAAGAATGGATATCGAATACGAACAGTCAAACGCTTCGCCCTACCTGAAAATAACAGTAGACGAAAACATCCTGTCCAATCTTGAAATCAAGGTAAAGGGCAAGACACTGATCATCCAGCCCAAAAGCAGTGGATTTTCGCGTAGCCTGAACCTCCAACCGACTGTTTGCGAAATAAAAACAAACTCACGGAGTCTGAAAGAGATAAGCGCTGTCGGAAGCGGTGAATTCACTGTGACAAGCCTCCTCAAAGTCGATAAAATAGAGGTAAGCATTGCCGGAAGCAGCACGGTAAACTTCGACAAATCGCTGGAAGCGCGTAAAGTGGAATTCAGTGTTGCCGGGTCAGGCGATCTGAATGCAAAGAAATTGAAAGTGGACAATCTGGATTGCAGTGTTGCAGGCAGCGGTAACATCACACTCAAAGGAGAAGCCGAACGGGGCAGCATGAGCGTTGCCGGAGGTGGAGACATCAGCGCTTTTGGCTGCACGGTCAGAAAAGCGGAATGCAGCGTTGCCGGCGGTGGTAATATCGAAGTCTTTGCATCCGAACAATTGGATGCCAGCATAGCCGGGGGCGGACATATCCGCTACGAAGGCGACCCCGAACTCAGCAAAAGCGTTGTCGGCGGAGGCTCTATCAAGAAAAATTAATCAATCATAATACGAAGAAAGCGATGAAAACAAAACTAATCACATTAGCAACTCTGTTCTTTTTATGTGTAACAGCCGGATATGCTAAAGATATAAAAGGCAACGGCACTGTCATTACCAAAGATATCCAAATATCCGACTACACCGAACTCCGTATCGGCGGGAACATCAACATAGACGGAAATAACTTCTTTTCTTCAAAAGGAGGAAACAAGGGCCCAGTCTTTAACTACATGCAGAAAGCCGGAAAATCGTCCTTGCAAATCACTATCGACGAGAACTTGCTCCCGCAACTGGAGATCAACGTATCTAATGGATGTTTAAATATCCGAACCAATAACAAAGACAGACTCTTTCCGACAAAACTTATCATCAACAGCAGTTCGGCCAAGCTGGAAGAAGTTAAAATAAGCGGATGTGTCGATTTTATACTTCAAAATAATTTTACCGGCGATGACCTGAAAATGAATATATCCGGGTCCGGGGACATCTACCTGAACAAACCGGTACGCATTGCAAACACATACGAGATAAAAGTCAGCGGGTCCGGCGATATGAAAGCAAACAACCTGACATGCCGGAACATCGAAGCATCGATATCCGGCTCAGGCGACCTGGACCTGAAAGGGAAAGCGGAAAGTGGCGAATACAAGGTAACGGGCAGCGGAGATATCCATGCATACGGATTTGTCGTCAAAGACCTGAAATGTAAGGTGAGCGGCAGCGGAGACATTGAAGCGAATGCTACCGAGACATTAGATGCTTCTACCTCCGGAAGTGGTGACATCCGGTATAAAGGATATCCCAGAGCCGATATCCGCAGTACTGGATCCGGAGATATCAAACGTATAAAATAGACTGAATATATTATGTAAAACACCTGTAATTATCAGTAACTGAACTGACAATTACAGGTGTTTTTATGCGTACTTTTACAAAATTCCTCCTACATTTGTAACCAGGGCGCGACAGATGCGTCTAAAAGTATAATATAAAGAAGATGTACATGAAAACAAAAGGACTATTAGCGATTGCTTTCCTGCTGGGAATATTTTTCTCCGTCCAGGCAGCAGACCATGTAAAAGGAAACGGAAAACTCTCTACCAAGAAAATAACCGTAGGCGATTATAACGCAATTAAGATAGACGGAGTGATCGATTTCAACTACGAACAGTCGGATGCAACCCCTTACCTCGAAGTGACAGTAGACGAGAACCTCCATCCTTACGTCAACATCGACATAAAAGACCGCGAACTGACAGTCAGCTTTAAAGGAGCCAAGGTAGACCACTTCACCAAGTTCATCGTCAAGACCAACTCCAAATGGCTGAAAGAAGTAAAAGCCGCCGGTAATGCAAACTTCATGATTAACAGCAAGCTGACCGGTGACGAACTGAAGATCAAGGCAAACTCCAACTGCCTCGTCCAGCTGAAGGAAAAAGTCGAAATAGGCAAACTCGACCTGAACGTATCGGGCAGCGCCAACATGGTTGTCAACAATTTGCAGGCCGACAAGCTGGAATGTAGCATCAACGGTTCAGGCACGATCAACCTGAAGGCAGGAAAAGCCGGGGAAGCGGATTACAGCATCACGACCGACGGCGAAATCATGGCATTCGGCGTTGCCGTTCCCGAAGTCAACTGTAAGATAACCGGTAAAGGTTCCGCCCAGGTTCATCCTACTGAAAACCTGAAAGCGACGATTGTCGGCAAAGGTAATATCCGCTATAAAGGCCCGACAGCCGTACAGCAAAAAGTGATAGGAAAAGGAACGGTAGAAGAAGAAAAATAGACATGAAAACAAAAGTATCTTTATTAGCGCTCTTGTGCATCCTCTTTGTGGTGTCCGGTTGTTCGCGTATTATCAGGGGAGACGGAAAGGTGGAAACCATAAACGTGCCTGTCGAAGAATATGACGAGCTGTCCGTAGCCTGCCCGACGGGAAAAATCCATTACGCACAGGCGGAAGGGGCTGCCGCTTTGTCGATTACGACAGACCGCAATGTCTATGACATGCTCGAAGTATATGTAAGCGACAAGACTTTAGTCATCAAGCTCAAAGACGCTTATAAAGAGAAATTCATCTGGCCGTCCGAATTTACGGTCCGGGCAAGTTCCGAAAAGATGAAAGAGATCAGTCTCGCCGGCAAAGCCGAGATTAACCTGGACGGCCCGTACACGGCCGAAGAACTGGAAATATCAGTGGCCGGCTCGGGAACAATCAACCTCAACGACCGGATCGAGGTGGACAAGTTATCAACCAGCTTAGCGGGAAGTTCGACCATCAACGGCAAAGACCTGGATGTGGGCACACTCGAGTGCGAAGTAGCAGGTTCGGGCACTTACCAACTGGGAGGAGCCGCCAAAAAAGTTTCTTATGAAGTGGCCGGAAAAGGCCGGGTCAAGGCATATGACCTGAAAGCGGAGGACGTATCTTGCGAAGTGGCCGGTTTCGGGATATTCAATGTGTATGCCAGCAACAACCTCAGCGTGGAAGCGGCCGGGTTTATCAAAATCAGCTACAAAGGTAGTCCGGCTCTCTCAACAGAAGGGATCGTCATGGCACGAAAGGCAGACTGATCATCTACAGCCAGCCTTCTTTCTTATACCATTCGATACTTTCTTCCAGCCCGCGACGTAGCGGATAAGCCGGAACAAAGCCAAGTTCTTTCTGAAGCGGCGTAACGTCACAAATCCAGTTACGCTGCTTCAGGATTATATATTTATCCGTATTCAACGTCATGCTCTTCTTCAACAGCCTGCCGACCCATTCCGAGCACAGGCAGGCAATATGCACCAATCCCATCGGAATCCGGGCACGCAAAACATGCTTCTTCTGCAATATCTCCTGTATCATCCGGGCAAACGACTCGTCCGTATAGACATCACCGTCCGCCACAAAATAATGGCGGTTCCGGATAGCCTCGTTCTCCAATGCCAGGAAAGCGACGGTAGCCAAATCTTTTACATATATAAAGGTAATGCGCTGTGGCGTAAGACCGGCAGTAAAGTCGAAACCGGACTGCACACTTTTAATCTCCACAAAATAATCCCTCTCGCCCGGCCCGTACACGCCTGTCGGACGCAGGATGACATACGGGAAATAGGGTTGTTGCCGCAGGTAGTTTTCCGCCTCCAACTTGCTCTTTCCATAAGCCGTGTCCGGCAATTGCGGATCGTCCGGCGAGATCGGTCGGAATGTCTTCTCATCCCCACGCCCGTAACTGCTCAGGCTGCTCATCAACAGGAACTTCTCCGGCTTACAACCGGATGCGGCAAGCGCTTCGATCAGGTTAGCGGTATTCCCGGCATTGATGCGGAAAAAGTTTTCTTTATTAAGCGTTTTCGTCAGCCCGGCATTATGGATCACATAATCCCAGGCGCCATGCTCGCGGACAAAGTCAGCCAGTTGGGCCGTCAACGCTTTCCGGTCAGAATATTTCAGGTCGATAAAATGAATCCGTTCATCCTTCAGATTGGCACGGCTACTCGTCGAGCGGACTCCCGCCCACGTCTCATAGCCCCGGTCGAGCGCCTCTTTTACGAGGAAACCGCCGATAAAACCACTTGCTCCGGTAATCAATATCTTCTTCATTTATTCTTCATATAATAGGTATAGTAGTACAACAGCAGGCCGATCCAGTTCAACACGATGATAGTCAGAATCCAAAGAATCTTCTGTCCACGCGTGATGAATGGGTTCTGCCTTACGGCGGTAATACCGAAAATAATAACTGCAATGCCGACGATATATCCGATCTCCGGCAGGCTTATCCAACAAAGGTTACTCATGTTCGTGTTTTTTCAAAACCCGGTGAGGCAAGTCACCATGTCCGATCAGCTCTATCGGGCAGGCATATTTCTCGCCCAACCATTCCTCGGACACATCCGCGCCGGGATGGTAATGTAATGTTTCATTTACGCAGGCAATGTTCTTTACCATCGCCAATACGGTTCCGATATCGTGCGAAACCAGGATGATCGCACTCTCTTTATTGATCTCTTCCAATAATTTATAGAAGTGAGACTCGAAACGCTTGTCCACATACGAGTTCGGCTCATCCAGTATCAACACCTGCGGACGGGAAACGATGGAACGTCCTAACAACACCCGTTGTAACTGCCCGCCGGACAGTTCGCCGATCGCGCGGCCAGCCAGTTCTTCCAGCCCCATCTTGCCGATCACCTCTTCCACCCGTTGCTTCTGGCCCGAATCGAACGAACGGAAAAGCTTCTTTTCCGAAGCAAGTCCGGAAGCGATCACCTCGCGCACGGAGATAGGAAACTTCTTATCGATATTATTCAGCTGGGGCAGATAGCCTATCCGGAGAGAGGGGACAGCCTTGCCGTCCTCATAAAAACGGATCGTGCCGGAAACGGGAGACAGCAAGCCGAGTATCACCTTCAGAAGCGTCGTTTTCCCGCCTCCGTTAGGTCCTATGATCCCGAGGAAATCATCTTTCCAGATTGTCAGGGAAACATCGCGCAAGACGGTTTTATTGCCATACGCAGCCGTTACATGTTCTATGTCAATCAGTTTGTCCATCAGCCAATGCTTTTGCTATATGAATCATTTCCGTATTCCAATGATAATCCAGCGGATTGATGACCACCAGGCGACAGCCGGTCTCCTTTGCGATCAGTTCGGCATTCTTCCGGTCGAACTCCTGCTGGATAAAAACAACCTTCGTATGATGCTCCTTGGCTGTCATAACCAACTGTTTCAGCTGGGCAGGCGAAGGCTCCTTCCCGTCCATTTCGATGCAAAGCTGGGTAAGATCGAACTCGGCGGCAAAATAGGTCAGGGCCGGATGATAGATAATGAACGTACGGTCGGTCAACGGATCGAGCAGCTGTCTGATCTCGGCTTCTGTCTTTTCGATCTCCGCCAGCAGATCGTTATAATTCTTCCAATAATATTCGGTATTCTCTTTGTCCAGCTCGATAAAGGCATTCAGCGTATTCCAGGCAATCACTTTCGCCCCTTCGACGGAACTCCAGATATGCGGGTCGACACCTCCTGCATGGTGGTGGTGATGTCCGTCGCCGGCTTCGTGCTCATGCCCTTCATGCTGGTGCTCTTCTTCCGTATCCTTCATAAACTGCATACCCTGGGAAACATCGAATATCTTCAGATCGGGATTATTCTCACGTATCTTCCGCATCCACACCTGCTCGAATCCGATATAACCGATCTGCAGGTAAGCGGCACTCCGCCCGATCTGTACCATTTGCTTCGGAGTCGGATCGTAGGTTTCGGGACTTTGTCCGGAAGGAACCACACAATGGATGGCAAACTTATCTCCTGCAATCTTCTCGGCAAAAAAGCGCTGCGGCTCTATCGTCACCGTCACCACTTTCCCCCCCGCCTGCTTTCCTCCACAGGCGGTAAGCAGCAGCAAGACTGTCAAAAGAATATATATTCGGGTATATTTCATCTTACTCTCTATTTTGACAAGGATACAAAGATAGGAACAATCCGGCAAATATACTAAACAAGAGAATAATGCCTTGCCAGCTTAACATACATTTTACAATAGCTACAATTTAAGAAATAGTGAACCTGTAAATGCTGATTTATTGTTTCATATTTGGCAAATAGTGAATCAATAACGGATAAACTGACTTGTACGGAAAAAAGTTTACACAATTAGAAAATAAAAATGTGTAAAGAA
>NZ_QUGV01000049.1:0-8492 GCF_003479205.1 Parabacteroides sp. AF17-28
CGTACGGTTTTGAAGCCGAGTTGGGGCAGCGATGCCCCCGCTCAGGTAAACTACCACCGTATCCTGAAGTGCTTTGTGCTCATAGACCTGAAACGTGGCGAAATTGAGCACAACGATATTGGGCAAATGAATATGTATCTGAACTATTTTAAGAAAGAAGAAAATACGGAAGGTGATAATGAACCGATAGGAATTGTTCTTGGTGCATACAAAGACAAAGTGTTGATTGAATATGCTACACAAGGCATTTCAAACCAACTGTTTGTGAGTCGATATCAACTCTATTTACCCGATAAAAAACAATTGCAAGATGAATTGCGTAAACTGATGGATTATTTGTGAACTACCGAAATATCTGTACCTTTGCAAAACGGCCTTATAAAAATAAAATAATCGCTTATGATTGCAATGGTTATGACTGCTTGTACAGGGCAGGAGGCTGAGATGGCGGAAGCTGCTCAGGATAAATTTAATTATGTAGTGGATCAGTTTGCTGATCTGCAAATACTGCGTTATCAGGTTCCGGGGTTTGAGGCCCTTTCATTAAAACAAAAACAACTATTATATCATTTGTCGGAGGCGGCTTTGATGGGGCGGGATATCCTGTTCGATCAGAATTGCCGTTATAACTTGCCGATCCGTAGAACACTGGAAGCTATATATAAAGGATATAAGGGCGACCGGAAGGAACCGCAGTTTATCGCTTTGGAAACGTACCTGAAACGGGTTTGGTTTGCAAACGGCATCCATCATCACTATGCGGAAGACAAGTTTGTGCCCGGCTTCACTCCTGAGTTTTTCCGGAGTTGCGTGGAGCAGGTGGAGGTGTCGGAACTTCCACTCGCAGAGGGACAGACGGTTGGACAGTTTGTTGCCGGGATCAGTCCGGTGATTTTTGACCCGGAAGTGATGCCAAAACGCTCGGTTCAGAGCGGCGATGCCGACCTGATTCAGGTTTCTGCCAATAATTATTATGGCGAAGGTGTTACCCAGAAAGAGGTGGAAGATTTTTATGCGGAGATGAAAGCCGGAAAAGATACCGTTTCCCCGATTTCATACGGGTTGAACAGCCGCCTGGTGAAAGAGAACGGTAAGCTTGTCGAAAAGGTCTGGAAAGTGGGCGGCCTGTATTCACCGGCAATTGAAAAGATCGTGTCGGAATTGCAAAAAGCGGTTGCCTTTGCTGAAAACGAAGCGCAGAAAGCAATCATCGAAAAACTGATCGAATATTATCAGACGGGCGATTTGAAAACGTTTGATGCCTATTCTATTTTGTGGGTGGAAGACACGGTTTCGGATGTCGACTTTGTAAATGGTTTTATCGAAACATACGGTGACCCGTTGGGAATGAAAGCCAGTTGGGAATCGACCGTGAACTTTATAAATAAAGAAGCTACGAAGCGGACGAAGGTGATCAGCGATAATGCACAATGGTTTGAAGATCATTCACCGGTGGATAAACGTTTTAAAAAAGAAAAAGTGAAAGGTGTCAGTGCGAAAGTGATCACTGTTTCCATGTTAGGCGGTGACTGCTATCCGGCCACTCCGATCGGCATAAACCTGCCGAACGCAGATTGGATCCGGCGCGACCATGGCTCCAAGTCCGTGACGATCGAGAATATAACGGAAGCCTACGACAAGGCTTCGCAGGGGAATGGCTTCAGTGAAGAGTTTGTCTGGAGTGATGCGGAGCGTGAGATGTTGAAAAAATATGGTTTCATTACAGATAACCTGCATACCGATTTGCATGAGTGCTTAGGGCATGGTTCCGGCAAGCTCCTTCCCGGTACTGATCCGGATGCTCTGAAAGCATATAGTTCTACGTTGGAAGAAGCGCGTGCCGACTTGTTCGGTTTGTATTATCTGGGCGATGCCAAGTTGGTGGAACTCGGACTTGTCCCGGATGCGGATGCCCATAAAGCTGAATATTATAAATATATCATGAACGGCCTTATGACACAGTTGGTGCGCATCGAACAGGGGAAGAATGTGGAAGAGGCCCATATGCGCAACCGCCAGTTGATTGCCAAATGGGTATATGAAAAGGGGAAGGCGGATCACGTTGTCGAGTTGAAACAGCGCGATGGCAAGACATATGTGCTGGTAAATGATTATGCCAAATTGCGCGAGTTGTTCGGATGCCTGTTGGCGGAAGTGCAGCGTATCAAGAGTGAAGGCGATTTTGCAGCGGGGAAGAAACTTGTGGAAGATTATGGCGTAAAGGTCGATCCGGTTCTTCATGCCGAAGTGCTTGAACGGTATGCCAAACTCAATTTGGCACCGTATAAGGGATTTGTGAATCCGGTGATGAAAGAGATAAAGAGTGATACAGGTGAAGTAACGGACGTCGTACTGGATTATACTGAAGGTTATGCCGATCAGATGTTGCGTTACAGCACGGAGTATTCATTTTTACCGTCTTACAATAAATAATAAATGTATGCTGCGAGATGAATTGAAAGAGATAAGAACGCAATTACGCCTGGCGATGAATGGTGTGGTTTCTACCAGTATGCGCGAGAAAGGCATCGTGTATAAGTTGAATTTCGGTGTGCCTCTGCCTGAGATCAAGCAGATCGCGGCAATGCACAAACCGGATTCCGAGTTGGCGGAGGCCTTATGGAAAGAGGATATTCGCGAGTTTAAAATACTGGCCTCTCTCTTACAGCCGGCAGACGAATTCTCATTCCAAAAAGCAGTGCAGTGGGTAAAGGAAATCCCCTATTTGGAGATTGCTGAACAGTGCAGTCATAATCTGTTTCATAAGTTGGCCGATGTGGAAAATCTGCTGCTTGGGCTGATTTTTAATGTGAAAGACGAATATGCGCGTACGGTGGCTTATCTTGTCTGGGCTGAACTGTTTAAGGAAGGAAAGGAACTGATCGCACCGGTGAGGGCGGCGTTTATTGTCGAATGTATGCGTACGGTTGCCTGGACTGATTTCGGGGCCTCCTTCAAGGAAAAGCAGGCTGCGGTGAAGGCAATGAAATTTTACGGAAGACAGTCGGCTGGCCAGGCCCGGCAAATTTTGACCGGCTTCGACGAGTTTCCCGAATTCATGAAGACACCCGAAGGGCAGGAAATCTATAATGATTTAAAATTTGAATTTGAATATTCCCGTTAAGGCTTTGCGTTTAAAATAAATGCGCTAACTTTGTCGGTCGCGTGGAGTCGCAACTTGAATATGGATGCAAAAAAATACACAGAGATGCAAGATATGTTCACCATGTATCTTGCTGAGAAAAAACTACGAAAGACTGAGGAACGATCTGTGATACTGGAATGTATATGCAGTTTCCCCGGCCATTTCGATATGTGTATGCTCCATCAGAAACTGGAGGGAATGAACTTTCATGTAAGCCGGGCTACTCTTTATAATACACTTGATGTGTTGGTAGACAGTGGTTTGATTATCCGTCATCAATTGATGTCGCAGTCTATGCAGTATGAGTTACGGATACTGGCCGAGACACATTCGCACTTGATCTGTACCAAATGCGGGGCTATCCGGGAATTGAAAGATGCAACATTGAAAAAAGATGTGGATAACTTGAAGATATCCCGTTTTTCTCCGGAGTATCATGCGCTTTACATTTATGGCGTGTGCAGTAAATGTAAATACCGGCTTCAACGGAAGAAGTAAGAATATTAACAGCCTATAATATAAAAAGATGAAAGTAGATGTTTTATTAGGATTGCAATGGGGTGACGAAGGCAAAGGTAAAGTTGTCGACGTGCTGACTCCGAACTACGATGTCATTACTCGTTTTCAGGGTGGGCCCAATGCAGGACATACTTTGGAGTTTAACGGCGAAAAGTATGTATTACGTTCTATCCCTTCCGGTATTTTCCAGGGAGGAAAGGTAAACGTTATCGGTAACGGTGTCGTACTGGATCCGTTATTGTTCCAGCAGGAAGCGGAAGCGCTTGCCGCAAGCGGTCACGATTTGACCAAACAACTGTGTATCTCCAAGAAAGCTCATTTGATCCTGCCTACTCACCGTATATTGGATGCTGCTTACGAAGCTGCTAAGGGGTCCGGTAAAATCGGTACGACCGGCAAAGGCATCGGCCCGACTTATACAGACAAAGTCAGCCGTAACGGTTTGCGCGTTGGTGATTTGCTGCATAACTTCGACGAAAAATATGCTGCTGCAAAAGCAAGACATGAAGCGATTCTGCGTTCTCTGAATTATGAATATGATATTACGGAACTCGAAGCACAGTGGTTCAAGGCTTTGGACTACCTGAAACAGTTCCGCCTGATCGATAGCGAACATGTTATCAATAATTATCTGAAAGAAGGTAAATCTGTTCTGGCCGAAGGTGCACAGGGCACGATGCTGGATGTCGACTTCGGTTCATATCCGTTCGTGACCTCTTCCAATACGATCTGCGCCGGTTGCTGTACCGGTTTAGGCGTTTCTCCGCGTAACATCGGCGATGTGTATGGTATCTTCAAAGCCTATTGCACACGCGTGGGTAGTGGACCGTTTCCGACAGAGTTGTTCGACGAAACAGGCAAAAAGATCCGTCAGATCGGCCACGAATATGGTGCGGTAACCGGACGTGAACGTCGTTGTGGCTGGATTGACCTGGTGGCTCTGAAATATGCTATCATGATCAACGGCGTAACGAAACTGATCATGATGAAGAGCGATGTGCTGGATAGTTTTGAAACGGTAAAAGCTTGCGTTGCCTACAAGATCAATGGTGAAGAGACAACCGAGTTCCCGTTTGAAATCAACGAGGGTATCGAACCTGTATATGTAGAACTGCCCGGTTGGAATGCCGATATGACAAAGATGCAGAGCGAAGACGAATTCCCTGAAGAGTTTAATGCTTATATCTCATTCCTGGAAGAAGAGCTGGAAGTGCCTATTAAAATTGTTTCTGTCGGCCCTGACCGCGAACAAACAATTGTCAGATATACGGAAGAATAAGACCTGAAAATAATACAAAATGGCAGAAGACCACATCCCGGAAGGGTGTTCTCCTGCCATTTTTGTTTTTGGCAGGCTTTTTGTTCTATGTTATTTAGTATAACTATATAAATTAGAAGAATATGAGCATGTATTGGATTATATTTATCGGTTTCGCCCTCCTTAGTTGGTTGGTTTCTTCCCGGCTTCAGAATAAGTTTGAGAAGTATTCCAAAATACCTATGCCGAATGGCATGACCGGTAAGGATGTTGCAGAGAAGATGTTGCATGATAATGGTATTTATGACGTGAAGGTGATTTCGACGCCCGGACATTTGACAGACCATTATAATCCGGCTAACCAGACAGTCAACCTGAGTGAATCGGTTTATTATAGTAATAGTATTGCGGCGGCAGCCGTTGCGGCTCACGAATGCGGACATGCGGTTCAGCATGCTACGGCGTATGCGCCTCTGCGTATGCGTTCGGCGTTGGTCCCGGTCGTTAGTTTTGCCTCCAACATCATGACGTGGGTATTGTTAGGAGGAATGTTGTTGTTGCATTCTTTCCCGCAGTTGCTGCTTTTCGGTATTATCCTGTTCGCCATGACAACGTTGTTCAGTTTTATCACGTTGCCGGTTGAAATTAATGCCAGCCAGCGTGCCCTGGCTTGGTTGAGCAATGCCGGGATTACAAATGCCTATACGCATGATAAGGCTGAAGATGCTTTACGTTCAGCCGCTTATACCTATGTGGTTGCCGCTTTAGGTTCGCTCGCTACATTATTATATTATATAATGATCTTCCTGGGAGGAAGGAGCAGGGATTAGTATTAATAAGTAAAACAGGAAAAGTATAGGAGAGGAACTGAACCTCTCCTTTTGTATTTATAGATGTTATTCCTTTCATTCTTGAACCATTTGTTTATTTTTATTGATTTGTGTAAGGGTTAGGTTTTAGCGAGAGGGGAATAGTAATCATGTCACATTGTGTGTTTTATTAGTCAAGAAATTGTTTGCCTTTGTAAAAAAAACGTAAAAGCATAAGGGGATGAAAAAAGAGGAGAGTGCAATAATAAGTCATTTTATTCTGTATCAGAACAGTTTTTTTTCAATTATTGAAAAATTGAAAGATGGTTATCGGAATGGACGGTTTAAGGACTGGAAAGGATTTATTACAATAAATGGGCCAGTCGTTTTCCAGCCTGAAATTTTGTTTGTTGGAATAAATCCGGGGCCTGGGCTTTATAATGAAATAAACTGCAATGATAATGGAAATCGGGTACCGTTTCG
Source organism: Parabacteroides sp. AF17-28 (assembly GCF_003479205.1). Lineage (NCBI taxonomy): Bacteria > Pseudomonadati > Bacteroidota > Bacteroidia > Bacteroidales > Tannerellaceae > Parabacteroides > Parabacteroides sp. AF17-28. Next base: position 6,215 of record NZ_QUGV01000049.1, read on the forward strand.
AATCTTGAATGGTGTTGGCAGTTACTACCGAGATGAAAGTGTATTTCCTTTGAGAAAACCAATATATCGTTCAGATGGTAAAACTATTGCATTGGATTGGTTTATAAAAAGTAATTATAGAGATGAAAGTGCTTGGTATGGACTGAAGACGAAGCCTGGAAATAACTTTGTTGGAAATATGATCAAAATCATATGCAAAGTAGCGTATGGCTTAGGAAAAGGTGAATTAAAAAAAGGAGTGAAGCCTGAATGGTATGATACTTTCGGTAAACAGATAATGTTTCTGAATGTATGTCCATTTGCTACCAATAATTTAGCTCAGCTCAATCTGCTAAAAAAAGAATTGGGGGTTGACGAATGGAAGGATATTGTAATGCCGATAAGAGTTTTGGTCAAAGATTTTGTTAAGCCTAAAGTAATCGTATTCGCAGGTGTGGCGGCATATAATTATTTTATGTGGGAGGATAAGGGAAATAAGATATTTGATATCCCTGTAATTGTAATAGACAGAAAGCGTGGCTATAATTCGGAAGAAAATTTGTCGGGTATTGCCTCTGAAATTGTTGAGGCATTGAGAAAATAAACCTTCAATGAATGGGGGGGCTTTAGATTTTTCTTTATCGGATGAGGTGTTTAACTGAAGATTCGGTTTAGATATGTATTTAAAGTTTGGCACAGCTTTTTTTACTAACTTAGTAGATAAACTTCCATATTCCTGTAAAAGCATTACCTTTGCAATTAGAATAATAAATTAAAGAAATATGCAAAAGCCGTCTATCCCGAAAGGAACAAGAGATTTTTCGCCTGAAGAAATGGCGAAGCGTAATTATATATTCAATACGATTCGTGAAGTTTATCATCTGTACGGGTTTCAGCAGATTGAGACTCCGGCTATGGAGAACCTGTCTACTTTGATGGGAAAATATGGTGAAGAGGGTGATAAGCTGCTTTTCAAGATATTAAATTCCGGTGATTGCTTCTCTGGTATTACAGATGAAGAACTGTTGGAACGCAATGCCGTGAAGTTCGGCGTGAAAGCTTGTGAAAAGGGGTTGCGCTATGACCTGACGGTTCCTTTCGCCCGTTTTGTGGTGCAGCATCGCAATGAGATCACTTTCCCTTTCAAGCGATATCAGATACAACCCGTTTGGCGTGCCGACCGTCCGCAGAGAGGCCGTTACCGGGAGTTCTACCAGTGTGATGGCGATGTCGTAGGTTCCGATTCGTTGGTAAACGAAGTGGAACTGATCCAGATAATGGACGAAGTGTTCCGCCGTTTCGGTATTCGTGTTTGTATCAAGATGAATAACCGTAAGATTCTTTCTGGTATTGCCGAAATTATCGGGGAAGCGGATAAGATTGTCGATATTACGGTTGCTATAGACAAGCTGGATAAGATCGGGTTGGATAACGTGAATGAAGAACTTCGTTCTAAAGAATTATCCGAAGATGCGATAGCACGTCTGCAACCGATCATCATGCTGAAAGGGACAAACCGTGAAAAGCTGGCAGTGCTGAAACAGGAGTTGGCTGCATCGGAAATAGCGATGAAAGGTGTTGCCGAAATGGAATTTATCCTGGATCGTATCGACAAGTTGCCGTTGAAAGCTGAACTGGAACTGGACCTGACACTGGCTCGCGGCTTGAACTATTACACCGGAGCAATCTTTGAAGTAAAAGCGTTGGATGTCCAGATCGGAAGTATTACCGGTGGCGGACGTTATGACAATTTGACCGGAGTGTTCGGCATGGATGGTGTTTCGGGGGTCGGTATTTCATTTGGCGCAGACCGTATCTTCGACGTATTGAACCAGTTGGATCTTTATCCTGCCGATTCTTTGCAGACAACGCAGTTGCTGTTTGTGAACTTCGGAGAAAAAGAGGAAAACTATTTGCTGCCGTTGATCTCGAAAGTCCGTGCAGCCGGTATTCGTACGGAGTTATATCCCGAAGCTGCCAAGATGAAAAAGCAGATGGGGTATGCCGATACTAAAAAGATCCCGTTTGTCGCCATTGTCGGAGAAAACGAAATGAATGAAGGCAAGATCAACCTGAAAAATATGTTGACAGGCGAACAGAGTCCTGTCACTATAGAAGAATTGATCGGACAATTCTGAAAATAACAGAAAGAAGTGAGAGGGGCAAAACTCACTTGTCCCCGCGCTTGACGCGGGGCCGCAAAAGGACAAGTTTTAGGCAAACGTCTATACAGTCGATTCTGATGCGATCCCGCGTCAAGCGCCATAGCCGTCAAGCTAATGTCTCTAAATAGCAAAAA
>NZ_QUGV01000005.1:0-212697 GCF_003479205.1 Parabacteroides sp. AF17-28
AGGGCAGTAATGTCGAAGCCGAGTAGTACTAATAGCCCGAGACTTTCTTATCGTAAGGAAAGGATTGATAGATCTGAAGGATTGATGATGAGAGTCATCAATAAGCTCAGAAATAAAAGTTACGTGACTCCAAAATGGAGTTGTCCAGTCAAAAATCTTAATATAAGGTATTAAGGTGGTCATAGCGTTGGGCATCCAGCTCTTCCCATTCCGAACAGAGAAGTTAAGCCCAACCACGTCGATGGTACTGCGTAAAAGTGGGAGAGTAGATAGCCGCCGTTTTAAAAGCGAAAGCGAAGTGAAGAGGAGTTAGTTCATTTGAACTGACTCCTTTTTCTGTTTAGGAAAGTTCTAATTTGATTACTGCACCGTAAGAAGGAACGTTTTTGAAGGCGTCTTTAAGTGCGTATTCTCCGTTATAAACACGGGCACAAGTCAAGACGCCGCCGTGTGCAAAGAGACATACTTTCTGCAATCCGCTTTTTCTTAATTCGTCCAGGAAGGAACTGACCCGATTGTATTGATCCTGCAAGGATTCGCCGGATGGAGCCGGAATGTTGATCCAGTCGTCAAACCAATCTTTAGACCGGGGATCGGATGATAACTCTTCCCAGGATTTCATTTCCCATTCTCCGAAGTTGATCTCCTTGATACGGTTTTCTCTTTCTGCATCCGGATAACCGCAATAGGTTGCCAGGCGGACGCAGCGTGTAAGCGGGCTGCACCATACTTTGTCGAATGTATGTCCGGATAGTGTCTCTTTTACGACTTGTGCCTCTTCTTCAAAAGAGGGACGGAGCGGAACGTCTGTTTGTCCGTAAGCATAGCCTGCGGGTACATCGACGGATGTGTGTCTGACCAGATAGATTTCCATGTTACATCGTTTTATATCGTTGTTGTATAAATGATAGCGATTCCTAAATAGAAGCTCAATTCGCAGAGCAGGAATGTGGCTCCGCAGCAATCACCCGTATAGCCTTGTATTTTCTTTTTCATCAGAGAGGTGAGTAGGTAAAAGGTGAGGACGGGTAACAGACCGGCCAGAAAATAGACCGGTTCGGGAAGCCAGAATATGGGAATTAGGGCGGTGAACAGGCAAAACGTGTATTCGCCTGTCGACATCCGGCTATAGACTGTTTTGTTTTTAGCTTCCTCTTCTTTACGCGCATAGGGCAGTCGATTGATAATCATTCCTGCCACACCTTTAGAAAACGGGTCCCCGGCCAGTATTGCGCTTCCGGCAATCGCCAACGGCAAACTGCTTAGCAGGGTGTATAAAAGTCCGAAATAGAGGATTAGCCCGATCACTCCGTAGCTGCCGATATGCGAGTCTTTCATAATCGAAAGAATGCGTTCGCGGGAAGTCCCTCCTCCAAAGCCATCGAAGAAGTCGGCAAGTCCGTCTTCATGCAGGCAGCCGGTTATTAACAGGCGGGTGATGATAGCCAAAAGTAGGGCAACACTCGCCGGGAGTATCAGCGAAGCGGTATAGAGCACGATCACGGAAAGCCCTGCAGTCAACCAGCCGACCAAAGCCCAACGGCTGACAACATTCTTGAAATATTCCGAAGGCACTTCAGCCAGTCTCCAGAAGGGCAACCGGGTGAAGAAGATGAAGGCGGCGAGGATACGGAGCATGGTTTAGTTGAAAATTAAAAGTTGAAAGTTGAAATTTATTACTTTAGAAATACTTGGTGATTGCAGCTTGTTTGAAGCTGTGCATTTCGTTGATCATGCGGACTGCCGACTCGACGATCGGATAGGCGCATACGGAACCGGAACCTTCGCCTAAGCGCAGGCCGAGGTTCAAAAGCGGCTTTGCCTGCAGGACGTCCAATACGCGTTTATGTCCGGCTTCGTCACCGCAATGTCCGAATATGCAATAGGGCAGCATTTCAGGATACAGACGGGAGGCTGCCAGCACGCAATTCGTCATGATAAAGCCATCCACCAGGATAATCATTTTCAGTTCGGCCGCACGTAGCATACCGCCAACAGCCATGACCATCTCGTATCCCCCGAAATAACGGATTACATCCAACGGGCTATTGTCACCCTGATAGTTGTCGAGTGCGCTTTTTAATACATTATATTTATGTCTGACTCCTTCGTTATCCAGGCCGCTGCCGGCTCCTACGCAGTCAATGAGAGGAATCCCAGTGAGGCAGGTCATCCACATACTGGATGCAGCCGTATTCCCGATTCCCATTTCCCCGAAACTGATCACATTACATCCTTCGTTATGGCAATCCGTCACGATGTCGGCACCATATTGGAGAGCTAATTCCATTTCTTCCTGTGTCATGGCCGCTTCGTGGAGAAAGTTGCGGGTCCCTTTCCTGATTTTGCGGTCGATCAGTTGCGGGATAGGCGGAAAGTCGAAATCCACGCCTCCGTCTATGATCTTGATTTCAAAACCATGTTGGCGGGAAAGGAAGCAAACGCCTGCGCCTCCGTTCAGGAAGTTGTGGATCACCTGCCGGGTGACTTCTTTAGGGGATTTACTGACTCCCTCATCGGCAATACCGTGATCTGAGGCATAGATTACGTTGACCGGATGATGCAGCGTGGGAGACAGTGTTTGTTGGATCAGGCCGATTTGCAGTGCAATTTCCTCGAGTGTACCCAGTGAACCTTTGGGTTTCGTCAGATTATCGATTTTATCCTGCAGAGCTGTGGTGAGAGCGGTGTCAGGCTTTTGAATGTTGAAAGAGATCATTGTATAGTGTTTTTATTATTTTACTTTCATGGGAATACCGCTGATCATCAGGATGACTTCATCGGCGCGGGATGCGATGTATTGGTTCAGCCAGCCTTGCAGGTCTGTGAACTTCCGCTGTACGGCATCCGGGGATACGCCTCCCAATCCGATTTCATTCGTAACGAATATCAGGTAAGCATCCTGGTCTGTGAACTTGTTAAATTCATCTTTCAGTTCGTCCAGCGAACGCTTGGTGTCGCCGTCACTGTCGAAGAAAAAGTTTGTACCCCAAAGCGTGACGCAATCGATCACGACAACACGTCCGCTCAAGTCATGTCGGCTCAGGTATTTTTCTTCTTCGATGTTTGTCCACTCCGGTCCACGGTCAGCCTGATGGCGGAGCACACGCTGGCGAAATTCATCATCCCAGACGCGCGCCGTTGCCAGATAGACCGGGTTGGCCGCTAACGACAATGCGAGCCGTTCGGCATATTTGCTTTTTCCGGAACGCTGTCCGCCTGTCACCAAAACGATATGCTTGTCTGCCATTCTTTTTTATTCTCCTTTCGGTTTATTGCGTGATGCCGTTCGTCTCGCTTTGTTCGCCGGATTGTTTTTACTCGTCTTGCGCAAAGCGGCCGATTTAGGAGATGCTGCCAGCCGTTGTGCAACAGCCGAGCGGCCTAATGACTTCCCGAATTTGGGCTGCAAGGCTTCTTTCAGGTCTTTATCCAGACCGGCAGCCTTCGTCTCTTTCTTCGGCTTTTCTCCGTCACGTGCGGCATGGCGTGCAGCAGCATATTTGTTATATTTTACATATTTCCCCGGACGAGGTCCTTTCGAACCGCCCGGTTTCGATGTGCTTTTCTTTTCCGTTGCAGCTGCCTGGGGTTGTTCTTTCTTCTCTTTTTTCTCTTGGCTGCCGAATACCAGTTCCTGGGCTTTGCCGCGTGCCACACGGGCGTGGTCGGAGGCGTGTTTGCCGATTTGTACCCGGAGGTCGTCCAGCATGACGATGTCGCCCTCGGTTACTTTCTGTCCGACGTGAGGCAAACTGCCGTTTACGGTCACGCGTCCTTCTTCGATAAATTTGTCTGCTTCCCTGCGGGAACAAAGACCGGAGTCGCTGATGAGTTTATTTAATCTTACTTCCATTATATGTGCGTATTATTTAGTGTATAATCGTTGATACTAAACAAACAATCAGTCCCATTGCAAGTTCTGTATTGCTGTTTATATTGATAGCAATTAACATGTCTTCGGTTGTAAAAGGCCGTTCGTTCGTCCCGATATAAGGCTTTTCGACCGGTTTCCCGAAATAGTCGTGCGTCCCCCCGAAGCGGCAATTCAAAATGGCTGCAAGAGCCGATTCCGGATAGCCCGAGTTTGGACTTGCATGTGCAGGGCCGAAGCGTTTGACGAACCCTTGTTTATTCAGATTGCCGGAGACAGCTAACATCAGCCAGGCTGTCAACCGGGCGGGAATGTAGTTGGCCAGATCGTCGAGCCTTGCGGCTATCTGTCCGAATTCGAAATAACGGTCATTTTTATAACCGATCATCGAGTCGAGCGTATTCACCATCTTATAGGCCATCATGCCGGGAAGTCCGAGCAGGGCAAACCAGAACATCGGGGCTATTACGCCGTCGCTCAGGTTCTCGGCAAGCGTTTCCAGGGCTGCCGCCCGTATTTCTTGCGGAGAAAGTCCGGATGTGTCGCGGCCGACAATTCTGCCGACCTGTTTGCACCCTTCTTCCGTACTGCGGTCTACGGCTTCAAAAACAGCTTTAACCTCTTTTATAAGCGTTTTCCCCGCCAAACAGTAGAACACACCGATTCCGACCAAGAGGGAGGATAGTGGCGGATAAAAATATCCGGCCAGATACAGGATGCGTTCGCAAATCAGATAGGTGCCAATGACCAGCACAAGCGCCATGATTCCCCCTTTCAAAGCCCGGTTATCTCCCTTATTCATTGTCTTTTCGCCCAGGGAAATCACTTTCCCGAAACCGACAACCGGATGTGGCCATCCTTCCGGGTCGCCAAGTAAGCGGTCAGCCAGCCAGCCGCCTATAAAAGGAATGACTTTGGCCATATAGAATGATTGATGAATCCAGTAATACATAATAGCTACAAAGGTAAAAAATATAATTTTACTATTGTGTCATTTTGCAATTAGCATAGCAGGTTTAGAAAATGTATCCTGATTTCTTTTGCGGATTCGTGCAAATTCCTACCTTTGTTGTATGCTTAGAATCGTAACACATATTGAACGTTTGCTTTTGGCGCATGACTGTGTGATTGTGCCGAAGTTCGGAGGTTTTGTCCTGCAGACCGTTCCGGCCATGCAGAAAGTGGAAGAACATACGTTCCGCCCGTTGCGGAAAGAGATCGGTTTCAATATGACGCTGCAGCATAACGACGGGCTTCTGCCTGAGTCGTATATGCAGATGCACGGGGTGAATTATCGCCAGGCACAGTTGATGTTGGAAGAGGATGTGGAGGATATGAAAAAGACTTTGCAGCAATACAAGAAACTGTCGATGGTTGTGTTAGGTTCGTTCAGTATAGGTGAGGAAGGGCAGATGATTTTCCATCCGGGCGAAACCGAACTGTTTAGTGTCGGTTCGTATGGTCTGCCTGTTTTCCATTTTCCGGCTTTGCCCCCGTTGCAGGCAGAGCGGGAAGAAGTTGCGCTTCTTACAATCCCGGTCAATCGCCGGTTGATCCGTACCGCGGTCGCATCTGTTGCCGCAGTGGCTTTGTTCCTGCTTGTTTCCACACCGGTGAAAGATGTCAACCAGGATGCTTATACGGCAAGCTTTGTTCCGACGGAAATGGTTTCGCAAAAGCCGGTTCTTGTTGAAAAGGCTATAGCTGAAAGTGTGCCGGAAAATGTTGTGCCGGAAGTAGAAGTCAAGACTGTCGCACCTGCTCCCAAGCGCGAAACAGTTGCGGCTAAACCAGTAGTGGTGCAACCTGCTGTTGCAAAGAAAGAGGTGAAAGCCAATCCTAAAATGTATCATATCGTAATTGCCAGTTTTCCTTCGGAAGCGCAGGCTGATGAGTTTATAGCCGGTGTAGACCGGGCGGAATGCAAGCATGTCAGCAAGGTGGTTCGCGACGGGAAGTATCGTATCTATGCCGATAAGTTTGATAACCGGGCAGATGCGGAAACTTATATGGCGACTCTCCGCAGTAATCCGAAGTATAAGGATGCCTGGCTGTTTATCAGCCGTTGATAAGCGCCGGTTTGTTTCATCCGGTAGAAAATAAAATTTCCTTCGGATGAAAAGTAATTTTCTACCGAAGGAAATTAAAAAACGTCCGGACAGGTTTTCGTTATTATTGTTTTCTACTCTTTTTCTTCTTCTTCATTTTTTTGTTTCCGTTTCTTCTTGAGCCGGCCTGCTTTTCGTAAAGCCTGGTCCAGAATGTACTGTATTTGGCCGTTAGTGCTGCGAAACTCGTCTGCAGCCCAGGCTTCGATCGCTTCCATCATCTCTGCGTCTACACGCAAAATGAAGCTCTTGACCGTATTCCCATTTTCCTTTTTGGCCATATTCGTATTACAATGTCATAAATATTCCTGCGTGCCTTCCGAAAAATGCCGGTACGTGGGAAATGCTCGGTTGAATAACCATCAATCCTGGCAGCTTAGTGTCGTTTGAACTCTTTGTAAGTGCATTCATAATGATTAGTATTTGATATTATTTTGATATCACAAAGTAAAGCAATGTTTCGGACGTTTGCAAATAAATTATGAACTTTTTATAAGCAGATATATAAAATATTCTATAGCTTTGTCTACTCAAAAAATACACGATTGGAATTTCAACTTGATACAGATAATAAGGAGTTTCAGGATGCCTTGCAACTGATCACTCATACGCGACAGTCCGTCTTTCTGACCGGAAAGGCTGGGACGGGTAAGTCTACGTTTCTGAAGTATATTTGCGGACATACGAAAAAGAAATATGTCGTACTGGCGCCAACGGGGATTGCTGCGATTAATGCGGAGGGAGTGACGCTCCACTCTTTTTTCAAGTTGCCGTTCCGTCCGATGCTCCCCGACGATCCGGATTTGAGCTTGAAGAATGGACGCATATTCGAGTTTTTCAAATATACGAAGAAACACCGAAAGCTGATTGAGGAAGTCGAACTGATCATCATCGACGAGATTTCGATGGTCAGGGCCGATATTATCGATTGTGTAGACCGCGTCCTGCGGGTATTTTCCGGTAATATGCGCTTGCCGTTCGGTGGAAAGCAGCTGTTGTTTGTCGGAGATGTTTTTCAGTTGGAACCGGTCGTTCCTTCCGACCAGAAAGAGATATTAAGTCTTTTCTATGCCAGTCCGTTCTTTTTCTCAGCCCGTGTATTTAAGGATATTAATCTGGTTCCTATCGAATTGCAGAAGGTTTACCGGCAGACTGATCCGGTCTTTATCAATATTCTGGACCGTATCCGTAATAATGCAGCCCGAAAACAGGAACTGGATATTTTGAATGCCCGTTATTTCCCTGATTTTACTCCCCGTAACGAAGATATGTATATTACGCTTGCAACCCGCCGTGACCAGGTGGATTTCATCAATGAGCGGAAACTGGCGGAACTTCCGGGTGAAGAGTTTATCTCCAAGGGGAAGATCGAAGGCGATTTTCCGGAATCGTCGTTGCCGACGCAGTTGAATCTATCCATCAAGGAACAGGCGCAGGTTATTTTTATCGATAACGATTATGAGCGGCGCTGGGTGAACGGGACGATCGGCATGGTGTCCGGAATCGATGAGAATGGAAATGTCTTTGTCCTGCTTGAAGACGGAAGGGAATATCTGGTGGAACCTACTTCCTGGCGTAACTATAAATATAAATATAACGAAAAGGAGAAGAAGGTGGAAGAGGAGATTGTCGGCACTTTCGAACAACTACCGATTCGCCTGGCATGGGCGATAACCGTGCATAAGAGCCAGGGGCTTACTTTCAGCCGGGTTGTGGTGGACTTGACCGGTGGCGTTTTTGCCGGCGGGCAGACCTATGTGGCTTTAAGCCGTTGTACGTCTTTGGACGGCCTGGTGCTGAAAAGCCGGATTTCGCCTCATGATATATTTGTGCGGAAAGAAATCGTACAATTCAGCCAGCAGTTTAATGACCGCCAACTGATCGAGAAAAGCCTGCAGGAAAGTGAAGCCGAATTATTGTATGCCCGTGCCGTCCACAGCTTCAAGTCCGGGAATATAAAAGAGGCTGTCGAAGCATTTGCCGCCGCTGTCGGCAAGCGGAACGAATTAGGCAAGCCGGAAGTGCAACGCCTGCTTCGCTTGAAGCTGCAAACGATGAATACACAACAGGCACAGATCAAGAAACTCCGGGAGGAGCTATACGCCCAGCGTGAAGTGCAGAAAGAATATGCCCACGAATATTACCTAATGGGGAATGAATGTATAACGAAAGCCCACGATCCGAACGCTGCTATCCGTTCTTTTGATAAAGCGCTCAAACTTTACCCCGAATATGTGGATGCCTGGGTACGCAAAGGAGTGACGTTGCTCGATTTGGGTGACGGTTTTCAGGCGGTCACCTGCCTGAATGAAGCTGTGCGTTTGAACCCGCAGTCATTCAAAGCGCGTTATAATCGAGGAAAATCTTATCTCCAGTTGAAATATTATGACGAGGCTGTTTCCGATTTTATGAAAGCAGTCGATCTTAAGCCTAAACATGCCGCAGCCCATGAATATCTTGCGGAATCTTTCTTGCATATAGGGGAGAAAGAGCTGGCACGGCAGCATCAGGACATAGCTGATAGCCTTCGTGATGGTGAAGACAGTTAATGTTTTGTCTCTAAATTTATACAGAAATGTAATAAAAAGGTGATAATAAGATTGTATATTTGTGGCGTAATGTTAAAAAATATAGGGGGTTAAATTAAAAAGAGAATTTCTGTATGAAAAAAAGTTATCTGCTGTCTTTGTTTTTATTGATCTGTATGAGTGTTTCCGTACAGGCTCAGGTGACAACTTCTGCTTTGAGTGGAAAGGTTATCGATGATCAGAATGAGAGTGTTATTGGAGCGACTGTGGTGGCGGTGCACGAACCGTCCGGAACTATGTACGGTGCAGTTACAAATGTGGACGGCCGTTATACAATACAAGGTATGCGTACCGGCGGTCCATATAAAGTGGAGATCTCTTATGTAGGTTATCAAAAAGATGTTTTTACAGATATCAGGTTGGAATTGGGTAATACGTTTGTATTGGATGCAACTATGCAGCCCAGTTCGCAACAATTAGGGGAAGTCGTTGTAACGGCAGATGCTAAGAAGAAAATCGGAGCATCGGAAAACTTTTCTGCTAACAGGATCCAGTCAACTCCGACTGTCGACCGTAACATTTATGATGTGGTGAAGAATATGCCGATGGCAATGACCTCCAAGAATGGGGGTATTTCTTTCGCCGGTTCCAATAACCGGTATAACAGTTTTCAGATCGACGGAACAGTCAGTAATGATGTATTTGGATTAGCTCCGTCAGGAACAAATGGTGGTCAAACCAATGCCAACCCCATTTCAATGGATGCTATTCAGGAAATCCAGGTTGTAGTCGCTCCTTTTGATGTTCGCCAGAGCGGTTTTACCGGAGGTGGTATCAACGCGATTACCAAACAAGGAAATAACACTTTCCATGCGTCGGCTTATTCTTATTTTACGAATGAGAGCCTTTATGGAAAATACAATGCCTTTAAAGATAATGTAAAGGACAAACTTTCCGAACAGTCGACCAAGACATTTGGCGGTACGTTGAGCGGTCCGATCATTAAAGACAAACTGTTCTTCTTCGCCAATGTTGAGAACCGTAAGGAGTCTTATCCTTCACGTTTTTATGCCGGCTATGATGCGAAGGGCTTTATAGTAGATATGGCAAAGACTATTGCTGATAAGTATGAACAATATACCGGTATTCGCGAAGGCTACGGCCCGCGTGATGTAGATCAGAAAGCATTCAGCTTCTTGGGACGTATCGACTGGAATATCGACCAACATAACAAGCTGGCTTTCCGCTATCAGCTGAATAATTCATACGACGATATCTACAGCCCGGCCAACATGACCTATTTCTTTAATAACAGTGGTTACCGGATGAAGAATAAAACGAATTCATTCGTGGCAGAATGGAACTCTCACTTGAATAATGCTTTATATAATGAATTCCGTGCAAGTCTTACGACAGTGCGCGACCAACGCGAAGTTGCCTATCAAGGGCCGAATGTAAAGATTAACGGTAGCGATAACAGCGGGACGAATAACACGACTGTCAATATCGGTACGGAATATTCTTCCGGAGCCAATGCGCTGGATCAGGATATTTATACATTTGAAGATAACCTCTCTTGGTATAAGGGCAATCATACTTTTACTTTTGGTACACATAACGAGATATTCCGGATGAAGAACCTGTTTATCCAGGCGGTTACCGGTTCCTGGGAGTTCGGTTCGATGGACGCATTCCTGAACGACAGCCCGTCCAAGTATGTATTTAAATATACAGACCCGGATGTTACGGGCGGTGACTACCAATATACACCTATTATAAAAGCCGGTCAATTCGGTTTCTATGCTCAGGACAATTGGATGGTTACCAATCGTTTCTCTTTGACTTACGGTCTGCGTTTCGATATTCCGTTGCTGTTTAACGATCCGACTGTCAACAATGAATTTAATGAGTATGCCGCCAGTAAGAATATTAAGGAAAGAGTAGGGGAAATGCCCGGTGCAAAAGTGATGGTTTCACCCCGTTTGGGATTCCGCTGGTACACGGATGACAGCCGGAATACGCTGATTCGTGGTGGAGTAGGTTTGTTCACCGGCCGTGTTCCTTTCGTATGGCTTTCCAATGCTTATAACAATACAGGTATCGAGCAGAAAGGTACGACAATCTTTGCTTCCGGATCTTCACCCGCTCCTTCTTTAGGACAGTATGCGAAAGATCCTATCGGTGCTATGAATTCGCAATCGGGAAGCCCTGCTACGCCCGATATCGTAACAGTATCCAAGAGTTTCAAATATCCGCAGGTATTCCGTGCGAATCTGGCTTTGGAACAGATGTTGCCGGGAGATGTAAGGATGACGGTAGAGGGCCTTTATTCCAAGACCTTTAATAATGTATATTTTGAAAACCTGGCATTGTCGAGCAATGCAAAAGTCTATGCTGTTCCGGGTGTAGAGGCTTCGGCTACTCCTTTTTATTCGGTTGATAAGAAATATTTCAGTATTACCAATTTGAAGAATACAAATGATGGCTATACTTATTCATTGTCAGCTCTGTTTGAAAAGAGTTTCGACTTTGGTTTGGGCTTGGCTGCATCTTATACATTCGGACATTCCAAATCTGTTTATGACGGAACATCTTCCGTTGCCTATTCTAACTGGAAATATAATTATGCAGTAGATACCAATAACCCGGGTCTGGCTTATTCCATGTTTGATATACCTCACCGTGTAATGGCTTCTGTTTCTTATACGACACCCCGTTATGCTAACGGATTCCTGGCTACAACCGTTTCCCTTATTTATAATGGATACGTGGGACAGCGTTATAGCCTGACGATGAATGAGTCCTATTATAATGCTGATACAAAGAAAACGGTCTATATCGATTATAATGGTGATGGCTTCGGTGGTAACTCCCTGTTGTATATCCCGACTGAAGACGAGTTGAAAAAGATGGACTTCAAGACAGAAGAAGATCGTCAGAACTTTAATAACTGGATTGAAGGCGACAGCTATGCGAAGAAACACCGTGGACAATATGCCGACAGAAATTCAAATTCTGCTCCATGGGAAAACCGGATTGATCTGCATGTGGCACAAGATATCTTTGTGTTGAAAGCACGGGGCAGCAAGTTCCAGGTGACATTCGACGTGACCAACTTTGCCAATATGCTGAATAAAAAGTGGGGATCTTCTTATGCTGCGGCTTATAACGTAATGCCATTGCAGGTGATCGGAAATAAGAAAGGTGATGATGGCAACTATACGAACACGTATGCTTATAATTCGAAGAATACGATTACAAAGAATGATCTTTTGTCTCGCTGGCATGCCCAAATCGGAGTTAAATATATATTCTAATTGTAAATGTATAGATTTCTTACTGTAATATTGATTGGCCTTTTCTCGATAATTTATTTATCGATAGCCGGATGTACTGCCCATTCTAAGAAAGAGCATTATGTCGTAGTCCTTTCGATGGATGGTTTTCGTTCCGATTATCCTTTGCATGCTCATACGCCGACATTGGATTCTTTGGCACGGGTCGGGGTGAAAGCTGCCTTTCGCCCCAGTTTTCCGAGCGTGACTTTTCCGAATCATTACAGTATGGCAACAGGTTTGCATCCCGACCATCACGGATTGGTGAGTAATTTCTTTTATGCCCCCGATCTGGATAGTATTTATCTGCTTGGCAAGCCCAATCCTGACTTTTTCGGAGGAGAACCGATCTGGAATACTGCTGAAAAGCAAGGTGTGCGGACTGCCTCGTTTTATTGGGTCGGAAGTGAATATCCGATACAAGGCCGCCAGCCTTCTGTCTGGAAGCCATTTGATAAGAATGTCCCTTTTTCAGATCGTGCAGATTCAGTGATTGCCTGGTTGCAATTGCCTGAAAAAGTCCGTCCTCATCTGATTATGTGGTATATGGAAGAACCGGATGCCATCGGCCATAAGGTTGGTCCCGACGCAGCCGAGACACTTTCGACGGTAGAAGAGTTGGACCGGATATTAGGAGATTTCTTTGCCAAAGCGCGCAAATTGAAGATATTTAATAAGATTGATTTCATCGTCTTGTCCGACCATGGTATGGCAACGATTCATCCGGAGAATTTTGTGAATCTGAGTGATTACCTTCCGCGTGACAGCTTTGAGTATGTGTTCGACGGTGTACCGACTTTGCTTTATCCGAAGCCGACTTATACGGATAGCGCTTATGCAATCCTGAAACGTGTGCCTCATATTACGGTATGGAAAAAGAATGAGATTCCGGAGAAGTATGTGTATGGTAAAAATCCGCGTGTCGGAGATTTGTTTATACAACCGGATGTCGGAACATATGTGCTTTTCCGTCCGGGAGCGCGGTCTACCTTAGCCGCTACACACGGATATGACAATTATGCTCCCGAGATGGAGGCAATCTTTTATGCGGCAGGACCGTCGTTCAAACAAAATGTAGAACTTCCGGTTATGGCAAATGTAAATTTGTATCTGATGATAGCCCGCTTACTAAACTTGCAGCCGGCTCCGAATGATGGAGATAGTGCGGTGGTTTCAACCTTATTCAGAAAGGAAAAATAAAGAATCTTGTCCTGATGTTGTAGCATCTGTCGTCTGTAGGAAACAGTTGGCAGATGCTGCAAACATCATAAATCATTTAATAATAGCAATTCGCTCCCGGAGAAAAAGCCAATTGGCTGCTGGCACTCTTGATTTCGATTTTGTTTTCTCTTGCCAGCCATCCGATAGCGGACCACAGATCAGCTTCAGTTAAAGCTGTAGCCCTTTTCAACTCCTCAAAACTCCAACATCCGCCATCCAGCAATAAATTGCAAATGGCACCGGCATTTAATCCTATAGTCCCTTTATTCATGATAAACTCCATTTTATGTTATCTGTTATGTAAACTATAAACAAAGCAGAAGGTGGAAAAGATTAATGCCTGCCGGCGTTTTTATAAAGATTTAAAGACTGATAATATGTTTTCACCCGATAATCATTGGGGGATAAATACATCATTTATGGTTCAAAACTACTTACAACTGTAAACAAGCGTGAAGGTCCTGACTCGTCAAGATCGGCTGCGAAATAGTATTGCAGTGCTTCATGGGGTTATAGTGCCGTAAAGGAATGAATAACCCGGCAGATAGAATGAATGATGCGGAATGTGTGCCTCCTCCGTACCTACCCGCTATTCATGTCACAGCCGTGAAACAAAAGAAATCCAACCGTAACATAGAAGGAAGACAGTTGTGACATAAAAGGAATACAGTCGTAACATGCAATAGAGGACCAAGGTTTATCCGTTATTGATTCATTATTTTCCCCCAAGAAATATCGGGTGAGCCGTTTTATGTAGATGATGAGGGAAAATAAAAGCCTGCGGTTTCTACCACAGGCTTTTAGTAGTGCGTCCGGGGGTCGAACCCGAGTTTCCGCCGTGAGAGGGCGGCGTCCTGGACCACTAGACGAATGCACCAGTTTGTCTTGTTAGACGCTGCGAAATTAGTAAATATTTTATTCCGGTGTATCGTTAGAGGGATTTTTTTCGAAGAAAATATTTGCTTTTTGTCATTCTGGTACAGATTTAGGCCTTTCTCCACTAAAAGGCGTTAAAAGAGGCTGCAAATTCGCTTGTATTTCATTTGTGTTCAAGTTTATTTATTCTACCTTTGCCATCTGTTATTGAACAATATACTATTGAACATTACTAATCTCAGTAATAAAATAACTAATATTATGGCAGAACTAAAAGAAAAACTATTCTCAGAATTCGCCCCGGTGTCAACAGAAGACTGGGTTGCGAAGATTACGGCCGACCTGAAAGGGGCTCCGTTTGAGAAGAAGCTTGTATGGAAAACAGGAGAAGGATTTAATGCGAATCCTTTTTATCGTTTGGAAGATTTGGAAGGTTTAAAGACAACGACCTCTCTTCCTGGTGAATTTCCTTATGTGCGTGGCACAAAGAAGGATAATGACTGGTATGTACGCCAGAACATTGAGGTGACTTGCTTTAAAGCTGCAAACGAGAAAGCGCTTGACATCTTGAATAAAGGTGTAACTTCTCTCGGTTTTATCATCAAGGGTGATGAAGTGAGTGCCGAAAACATTGCTACTTTGCTGAACGGCATTTGTCCGGAATGTGTTGAACTGAACTTCAATACATGCCTTTGCAAAGCAGAAAAACTGATTGGTATTCTGGCTGAATACTTTACTTCAAAAGGCGTTGATCTTACAAAATGTGCCGGTTCGGTTAATTATGATCCGTTTAAGAAACCGTTGATCAAGGGACACAAAAACGAAAATTGGGTAGAAGCTGCATCTGCTGTGCTCAAAGCAGGCGAAGCGTTGCCTAAATACAAAGTTTTGGCGGTGAATGCATTTGAATTGAACAATGCCGGTGCTTATATCTCTCAGGAATTGGGTTATGCCCTGGCTTGGGGTAACGAATTGCTGGCAAAGTTAACAGATGCAGGCTTTGATGTTACAGAAGTTGCCAAGAAGATTAAGTTCAACTTTGGTATCAGCTCCAATTATTTCATGGAAATTGCAAAGTTCCGTGCTGCCCGTTGGTTGTGGGCTGAGATTGTAGCGGCTTACAAGCCATCTTGCAATTGTGCTTGCAAAATGAATGTACATGCACAGACTTCCCAGTGGAACATGACGGTTTATGATGCTCACGTAAACTTGTTGCGTTCACAGACGGAAGCAATGTCTGCTGCTATTGCCGGAGTCGATTCCATCACAGTTCGTCCGTTCGATGAAATATTCGAAACACCGGATGATTTCTCCGAACGTATTGCACGTAACCAACAGTTGCTGCTGAAAGAAGAATGCCACCTGGATAAAGTAGTCGATCCGGCTGCCGGTTCCTACAGTGTGGAAGTTTTCACAAACTCGATTGCTGATGTTGCTTGGAAGCTCTTCCTCGAAACAGAAGAAAAAGGCGGTTTCGGAGCGTTGGCAAATGCCGGAGAAATCCAGGCTGCCGTAAAGGCTTCTAATGCTGCTCGCCATAAAGCGATTGCTACCCGTCGTGAGGTATTGCTGGGTACGAACCAGTTCCCGAACTTCACGGAAGTTGCTGCTGAAAAGATCAAGCGTGATGGCGCTTCTTGCAGCTGTGGACATGCTTGTAGCGAAGCTGAGATTGCAACATTGGGCTTTGACCGTGGTGCTTCTGAATTTGAATCTTTGCGTTTGGCAACAGAGAAGAGCGGCAAGACTCCGAAAGCATTCATGCTGACAATCGGAAATCTGGCAATGCGTCTGGCCCGTTCGCAGTTCTCTTGCAACTTCTTTGCTTGTGCCGGTTATAAAACAATCGATAATTTAGGTTTTGACACAGTTGAGGAAGGTATTGAAGCAGCTCTTGCTGCCGGTGCCGAGATTGTTGTCTTGTGTTCGAGCGACGATGAATATGCAGAACTTGCTCCGGCTGCTTTCAAGGCGTTGGACGGTCGTGCAGAGTTTGTTGTGGCTGGTGCTCCGGCTTGTATGGAAGACCTGAAAGCATTAGGCATCGATCAGTTTGTAAATGTAAAGAGCAACGTGCTTGAAACATTGCAGGCTTTCAATGCAAAATTAGGTATTAACTGATTATGAATTATCGAGAACAACATGAGACCAAATTTTAAAGATATAGATATCAAAAATGCCGGTTTTGCAGCAACAAATACTGCTGAATGGGCAAAAGCCAATGGCATCGAAGCCAATTGGAAAACACCGGAACACATCGATGTGAAGCCGGTATATACGAAAGAAGACCTGGAAGGCATGGAACATCTGGACTTTGTTTCCGGTCTGCCTCCTTATCTGCGTGGTCCGTATAGTGCCATGTATCCGTTGCGTCCCTGGACAATCCGCCAGTATGCAGGTTTCTCCACTGCTGAAGAATCCAATGCATTCTATCGTCGTAACTTAGCTTCCGGCCAGAAAGGTTTGTCAGTTGCATTCGACCTTCCGACACACCGTGGCTACGATGCCGACAACGAACGTGTTGTAGGTGATGTGGGTAAAGCCGGTGTATCTATCTGTTCGCTGGAAAACATGAAAGTATTGTTCGATGGTATTCCTTTGAACAAGATGTCTGTTTCCATGACAATGAACGGTGCCGTTCTTCCGGTATTGGCGTTCTACATCAACGCAGGTCTGGAACAAGGCGCTAAGTTGGAAGAAATGGCTGGTACGATCCAGAACGATATCCTGAAAGAGTTCATGGTGCGTAACACCTATATCTATCCGCCCGAATTCTCCATGAAGATTATCGCTGATATCTTCGAATATACATCACAGAAGATGCCGAAGTTCAACTCTATCTCTATCTCCGGTTACCACATGCAGGAAGCAGGTGCAACAGCTGACATCGAGATGGCTTATACGTTGTGCGACGGTATGGAATATCTTCGTGCCGGTATAAACGCAGGTATCGATGTGGATGCATTTGCTCCGCGTCTGTCTTTCTTCTGGGCTATCGGCGTAAACCACTTCATGGAAATCGCCAAGATGCGTGCCGCCCGTATGTTGTGGGCAAAGATCGTGAAGAGCTTCGGCGGAAAGAACCCGAAATCTCTGGCATTGCGTACACACTGTCAGACTTCCGGTTGGTCATTGACCGAACAGGATCCGTTCAACAACGTAGGCCGTACTTGTATCGAAGCTATGGCTGCCGCATTGGGACATACGCAGTCTTTGCATACGAACGCATTGGACGAAGCTATCGCATTGCCGACAGACTTCTCTGCCCGTATCGCTCGTAATACACAGATTTATATCCAGGAAGAAACAAAAGTTTGTAAGCAAATCGACCCGTGGGGCGGTTCTTACTATATCGAATCTTTGACAAACGAACTGGTACACAAAGGTTGGGCTTTGATCCAGGAAATCGAAAGCATGGGCGGTATGGCGAAAGCTATCGAAACCGGTCTGCCGAAGATGCGTATCGAAGAAGCTGCTGCCCGTACGCAGGCTCGTATCGACTCCGGCGTTCAGACAATCGTAGGTGTCAACAAATACCGTCTGCCGAAAGAAGATCCGATCGATATCCTTGAAATCGATAATACAGCTGTACGTAAAGAACAGGTCGCTGCTCTGAAAGAACTGCGTGCTAACCGCGACGAAGCTGCCGTTCAGAAAGCGCTGGCCGATATCACGGAATGTGTGAAGACTAAGAAAGGCAACCTGCTGGAATTGGCTGTTAAGGCAGCCGGTCTGCGTGCATCATTAGGAGAAATCTCCGATGCCTGCGAAGTGGTTGTAGGTCGTTATAAAGCAATTATCAGAACTATATCAGGCGTGTATTCATCAGAAACAAAGAAAGATGCAGACTTCCAGAAAGCATGTGAGCTGACTGCCGAGTTTGCCAAGAAAGAAGGTCGCCAGCCGCGTATCATGATCGCTAAGATGGGTCAGGACGGACACGACCGCGGTGCTAAGGTTGTCGCTACAGGTTATGCAGACTGTGGTTTCGACGTAGACATGGGACCGTTGTTCCAGACTCCGGCCGAAGCTGCCCGTCAGGCTGTAGAAAACGACGTTCACGTAATGGGTGTTTCTTCTTTGGCTGCCGGACACAAGACTTTGGTTCCGCAGGTTATCGAAGAACTGAAGAAGTTAGGCCGTCCCGATATCATCGTGATTGCCGGTGGTGTTATTCCTGCACAGGATTATGACTTCCTGTACAAAGCAGGTGTCGCTGCTATCTTCGGCCCGGGTACTTCAGTAGCGAAAGCTGCTGTCCAGATCCTGGATATACTGTTAGGCGAATAAAGAAACGTAAGTTTTTCCGAATAAAACCGCGCAGTTTCCATTGGGAAGTTGCGCGGTTATTTTTTTCAATTAATGACAGATAAGACAATGAAACAGAAGTTTGCTTTAGAGAAAAAGACGTTTGCCGTCCTTATGGGATTGTTAGCATTCCTTTTACTGGTCCCGTCTTGCAAGACAGATGATAAAGTTCCCGATCTCTCCGAGGAAGGAACGAATGACTGGATTTATAAGATTATGACGGATTACTATTTGTGGTATGAGGATGTGCCGGACAAAGGAAGCCTGAACTTCTCCCAGTCTCCCGATAAGTTCTTCGCATCATTGTTATCTGATCAGGATGGCGTGAAATATGGAGATAGCTGGCTGACTTTTTCCCGGATAGAGAAAAAGAAGGAAGAAACGAAGTCCATCACGGAATCCGATTCCTATGGTTTTGAGTTTGCCTCTTATAAAAGTGGTGATCATTATTATGCCTGGGTTTTGTATGTGCTGCCCGACTCTCCGGCAGCCGAAGCCGGTTTGAAGCGCGGTGACTGGATTGTTGCTGTCGGCAGTGAGAATCCGAATGTGACAAGCACGTCTGCCTTTTTTAGTGGTGGAGAGACGACTTTCCTATTGGCGGATATGGAACGGGTAAATAATAGCGTAATTCTTCATAAGAGGGAAACACTATCGATTTCAGCTTCCCGTGCCGTAGAAGACACGCCTTTCCTGAAAGATTCCGTCTATACGATTAATGGAAAGACTGTCGGTTACCTGGCATATAAGAGTTTTACTTCCGGACCGGATGATGAAAATGAGGCGTACAATGATCTGATGAAACAGATCTTCGCCCGCTTTAAGGCTAAGAATGTGAACGAATTTGTGCTGGATTTGCGTTACAATCAAGGAGGCTTGGTTTCCTGCGCCCAGCTGATGACGTCTCTTTTGGCTCCGGCTGATGCTTTGGGGAAGACATTCTGCATCATGGAGCATAACGATAAACAAACCTCGAAGAATGAAACCTTATTGATGAAGAAGAACTCCGAATTAGGGAATGCGAATCTGGATTTGAAACGCCTTTACGTCTTGACCGGAGAAACAACGGCCTCTGCTTCGGAAGCCGTGATCAATTGCCTGATTCCTTATATGGGCCGTAGCAACATCACGCTTATCGGTGAGAAAACGATTGGCAAACGTGTGGGAGCGAATACCTTCGGAACAAAAGAAGATTATGAATGGCTGGTGTCCCCGATCACTTTGCGCATCTATAATGCGGAGCACAATGCCGACTATGCAAACGGTTTTGCCCCGGATGTGCCGATCGAGGAATTGGTTGTCGGTAATCAGTTGTTGCCTTTTGGCGATACGAACGAGCTACTGTTAAGCGAAGCGATCTCGCGTATCACTGGATTGAAGAGCCAGTCTGTCCGCTCGGAAAGCGGTGAACGTATCAAGTTGCCTCTGTCTTTCGAAAGGAAGAAAAAGGAAGGCCTTCTCTACGATCCTGCAAAGTAAGACCTTCGCTCTCTTATAATTGAAGTTCATCTGCCAGCTTGTCCAACCAGGCTGGCATTTTGTTTAAATAGGTGTTTCGTTCGGTCAGGAACGTCGGAGCAAAGAGATATATCTGGAGGTCTTTGCATTTTTCCTGTAAACTTTCTTCTATCGGATAATAGCTGGCAAGTACGGCTTGCGAGATGTCGCCCCCGTAAGTCTCCCGTACGGCGTCTATCTTGTAAATATCGTTCTGCGTGACGTTGCCCGACTTGCATTCGATAAAGATCAGCTTCTGCTGGTTGTTCAGCAGCACGTCTATCTCATTCTTTGGATGTGCATCCTGTCCGTTTGTCTGGAAGATGACGCTTTGCCAGACCTCCGGCGAGTTTTCCCGTTGCAAGCTCCAGTTGCGGACCTGGTTTGCCACAAGCGTTTCCCACCAACGGCCCTCGAAATAAAGATGAGTCGCATTACTTTGGGGCAGACGTAATAAGACATATTCCCTCAGCGTAACCAGAATGGAACCGTTCCTATGCTTAAACCTCAGGTTGTTAGCGAAGATTTTAGAGGATGGCAGGCGGTTCAGCTGCCGCTTGCAAAAGATGCTGAAGAACTTCTGGATACGGGCGTGTTCCTGCGGATACTGTTCGATGAACTGCTTGATGCGCTTCGAGGCCTTCACGTCTTCATCGCTTAACTCTTTCGCGTCATGATAGTCCGAAAGGGTGTTGCCGCTCAAGCTCAGAATCTCGTCGTTGTTGAGCGAGCTTTGCAACGGATGGTTCTCGAACCGGCTCAGATGGACAACTTCTCCGTGCTGCGTCAGGTAGAAAGCATCGGCGCCCGACTCTTTGGCGACGACGAATGCCGCAAACGCCATGACCTTTGTACCTTCGGACAGGTTGTATGTAAACTCGCCCTGATGTTCCCGGTGAATCCGGCGGCATACGTCGATTACGTTATTCCCGTTGTAAGGTTCCGCCTTATAGCGGTTGCATCGGATGGAGGATGGCAACAATGGATACATAGGCGTTTCTATATGATCCGTCGCATCCGTATAGAGCAGGTGAATGTGGTCCGGCCCGAATTCTTTGATGCCGTGGTAGACAGAGGTGATGTCTTTCCCCAGCAGGATTATCTGGTGTTTCATTTGTTCTATTTTGGGTGTCGCATACAAAGATACTTTTATCTTCCGGTAAAAGCTCATATTTTATCCTTATTTTTGCTTCCGGTATAAACTAATAACACGATGGAAATGATAAATTGTTTTATTCCGTACCTTTCTCTTTCCCAGGCCGAACAAACCATCAAAGGGTTGAGGCTTTGCGACCGGATAAAAAAGATATATTTGTTGTCGGCAGAGCCCGCTTCCGGCACAGTTATGGGATGTGAGGTTTTATCTGTCGGTTCGCTCAGCAGCACTGCCGCTTGCCGGACTATCGCCTCACACGCCGATACAGCCTATACATTATTATATACGAAACATACGACGCTCGAACCCGGACAATTCGCCCTGGAACGTATGTTAGCAATAGCCGGCGATACACACGCCGGAATGCTTTATGCAGACCATTACCAGGTGGAAGCCGGCGTCTATAAACCCGCTCCGGTGATCGATTACCAGCAAGGCAGCCTGCGCGACGACTTCGACTTCGGTTCTGTCCTGCTGTTCGACTCCGCTGTATTGAAGCAGGCGGTGGCGGCGATGGACCGTGATTATCACTTTGCCGGACTTTACGACCTGCGCCTTCGTGTCTCCGAATTGGCCGAACTGGTCCATATCAATGAATATCTGTATTCGGAAGTGGAACAGGACAAGCGCAAGAGCGGGGAGAAGTTGTTCGATTATGTCGACCCGAAGAACCGGGCGGTGCAAATCGAGATGGAAGCGGCCTGCACGGCCTACCTGAAACGGTGCGGCGGCTATCTCGCTCCCCGTTTCGAACCGATCGCCTTCGATGCCGGGACTTTCGAGCAGGAAGCCTCTGTCATTATTCCCGTCCGCAACCGTATCCGCACCATCGAAGATGCCATCCGTTCCGTGCTGGCACAGCAGACAACTTTCCGTTTCAACCTGATTATCATAGACAACCATTCGACGGACGGCACGTCCGAAGTCATCGACAAATACACTTCGGATGAACGTGTGATCCATCTGATCCCCGCGCGTTCCGACCTCGGTATCGGCGGTTGCTGGAACTTAGGCGTCCATCATCCGGCATGCGGAAAGTTTGCCGTCCAGCTCGATAGCGACGATGTGTATAGCGGCTCCGACACGTTGCAGAAGATCGTGAATGCCTTCTACGAACAGAACTGCGCAATGGTTGTCGGCACATACCGGATGACGGACTTCGCGATGAACGAAATCCCGCCCGGCGTGATCGACCATAAAGAGTGGACGCCGGAGAACGGACGCAACAACGCCCTGCGTATCAACGGCCTGGGCGCTCCCCGTGCTTTCTACACGCCGGTTCTCCGGACGATCAATCTTCCGAATACCAGCTACGGAGAAGATTACGCCTTAGGACTGCGCATCTCCCGCACCTGGCAGATCGGGCGCATCTACGACGTCCTCTATCTCTGCCGCCGTTGGGAAGACAACTCCGATGCCGCCCTCGATATCGTGAAGATGAACGGACATAACACTTACAAGGACCGAATCCGGACCTGGGAACTACAGGCCCGGATCGCGCTGAACGCTCATTCGTCCAGGTGATAGACCACGAACGGGTCGTCGTGGTAATAAGTTGTCATGACCAGCGTGCCGGTTTTAGGATCTATGACATTATAGACGCAAAAGTCATGTAGCTTGTATCGTTTGACAGGATTGCCGTTCCAGTCGTATTTCTCCAGATACATATAGTTGTTGCCTTTCTGGGCTTCCGCCGCCACGACATAAGGCGTTCGTCCCGAGTGGGTGATGTAGACGTAATCGCGGGTCGGCAACACTTGCATATAGTGGGTGACGTTCGCATCCAGTCCGTCTCTGACGGTCAGCGTCTTTTCGTCAAACTCGGATCGCTCGAAGTTGAGTGTCCGGACAGTCTTTGCCTCCATATCCATGAACTTGATGATCTTGGTGTATTTATAGGCGAAGACCATCCGGTCGCGTCCGGGATTGGTGCAAAGCGCGCCTGTCGCCGGTATGCCTTTGGAATGTTGCAGGCGGAGATTATACAGCTTTTCCCTTTGGATCGAATCATTCTCCAGAGGGACGCGGTAGATGTTGCTGCCCATTTGGTAGAGAATCGCTTTCTCTCCCGCCGGATAAGCATGTTCGACATAATCCCAGACCGACTTCCGGTCGAATGCTTTCTTTATAAAATGCTCTTCCAGATGCGAGTCGAGGCCGTAAAGATTGCCGTTGTATCCGTCCAGCATATAGCAAAGATAGGCCGGGTCAGAGGATTCTATGGCGACCGGCAGCATAAACTCATCCGGTCCGTTTCCCCGGTCACCGATTGTTTTCACGTGCGTAAACGAAGGATAACGGAAGACATAAAACGGCGCGTCTCTGCAACCCATAATCAAGAGGCTGTCCCGGATCACCATAGTCGGTTCGACCGGTTTGAAGATGAACGTATCCGGTTCCTCGATGTGCGTCCCCGTGAGTTCCGTCTCTTCGGAGAATACCTCCTTTCCTTTGAGGAACACTTCCCCGGCCTCCAAAGGCGGAAGTTCCGGGATTATTTCGATGGCGACGGTGTCTGCCGGTGGCGTCTCGATTTCAGTTCCGGCAGTTGTGTTTTGCTTTCCGCTGCAAGCCGACAGGCTCAGGATAATCAGGGAAGAGCAGAAAAACAGGTGTTTCATGGTAATTAGAATTATAGTTTGGCTAAAGGTATGTATTTTTCGATGAACGATAACCTCTTTATCTCTTATTTCTTTCTCCTCTATCTCTTAGCCGTTTGTTCGGTATGAATTAGTGGAAGGATACCTATAGATAAATCGTTCGCTTGGCGGTGAACGATCGTCCGCCGCCCAGTGAACGATCGTCCGCCGGCAAGCGAACGATCGTTCGGCGCCCGGCGGACGACTAATGGGCAGCCTCTTCCGGGCTAATTTATACCGAACGATCCGCTAATTCATCCTTATTAGCCGGATAAAAGTATGTGACCTGTTTTTTTTCACTACTTTTGTGATGCGGGTAAAGGTGCTGACAACCGTGAAAACACGAAATATATGAATGATCTGGAACAACAAATAGAATCGCTCCTTCTCTCTCAGAAGAAGGACTGGAAGTTGGCGTGTGACAATTATGCCTCGCTAACGCATGTGCAGACCCGTTGCTTTGAGGGAGATAGCAGGCTTACGATTCTTCAGTTTAATCCCGAGCGGATTCGCTCGTCCGCCGCTAAGATAGACAAGGCTTCCTTGGCGGCGCGCCCCTGTTTCTTCTGCCACCGGCCGGAGGAACAGAAGAGCGTGGTGTTTAATGACCTCTTCGAGATTCTGGTCAACCCTTATCCGATCTTCAACGACCACCTGACAGTCCCGCTGCGGCGGCATGAGAAACAGCAGATTGCGCCTTACTACGGCGATATGCTGGACTTGGCGTCCGCTCTGCCCGGCTACGCTTTGTTTTATAACGGGCCCAAATGCGGGGCTTCCGCTCCCGACCATATGCATTTCCAGGCAGGAAGGCAAGAAGACTTCCCGATTGTGGGAAGCTGGCTCAAGACTTTGAAGGAGATTGCCTGGGAAGGTGTGCGGACGCGCCTCTATGCGTTGATGATTCATTCGCCGGCAACTTTTATTTTGGTATCGGACTACAAGGCGGAAATAATGGAAGTCTTTACATTATTATATGACCATCTGATAGTGAAGCCGGGCGACTATGAACCGATGATGAACGTCTTGACTTGGGAGGAGGGTGATTTCTGGATTACCTGTGTCTTTCCCCGGCGCGAATTGCGTCCTTCCTGCTATTATGCGGAGGGAGACGACAATATATTGATCAGTCCGGCTACCGTCGAGATGTCCGGCTTGTTTGTCGTCCCGTTAGAGAAAGACTTCCGGAAAGTGACGTATGCCGACCTGGAGAAAGTCTGGCGGGAGGTCAGCATTACAGAAGCAGAAAAGAATGAGATAATCCGAAAGATAAGAGAAAAAGTATGATACCACATAAGCCTTTGTCTGATAAAACGCCCGCAAGGTCACCCTGGTACTGGGTTCCTTCCCTCTATTTTGCGCAGGGAATCCCTTACGTGGCGGTGATGATCGTTTCGGTCCTGATGTATAAACGCCTGGGAATATCCAATACGGATATCGCCCTTTATACGAGCTGGCTGAATCTTCCCTGGGTGATCAAACCGTTCTGGAGCCCTTTCGTCGATCTGTTGAAGACGAAGCGTTGGTGGGTGGTGACGATGCAGTTGCTGATCGGCGCCGGGCTTGCCGGCGTTGCCTTTACGATCCCGACCGCTTTCTTCTTCCAGGCTTCGTTGGCAGTGTTCTGGTTGTTGGCTTTCAGTTCGGCGACACACGATATTGCGGCGGACGGTTTCTATATGCTGGCGCTCGATTCGCATGAGCAGGCGTTCTTTGTCGGCATCCGCAGCACGTTCTACCGGATTGCGATTATTGCCGGGCAGGGAGTGTTGGTGATGTTTGCCGGGTTCTTGGAGAATCGGACGGGGAAGATTCCGCTTGCCTGGTCTGTCACGTTCTTTATCCTGGCGGGACTGTTCCTGGCTTTGTTCCTCTATCACCGCTATATATTGCCTGCTCCGAAAGGGGACAAACCTTCCGCCACGGTCACGCCGGGCACGATCTTGAAAGAGTTTTTCGCGACTTTCGCCTCATTCTTCAAGAAGAAACAGACGTTGGTTGCAATCCTGTTTATGCTGTTGTACCGCTTTCCGGAGGCGCAGTTGTCGAAGTTAGTCACGCCTTTCCTGGTCGATCCCCGCGAAGTGGGAGGATTGGGGCTTTCGACTGCCGAGATCGGGTTGGTGTATGGGACAATCGGGACAATCGGATTGACCTTGGGCGGCATATTAGGCGGCATTGCCGCTTCTGCCGGCGGATTGAAGAAATGGATATGGCCGATGGCATTGGCTATTTCGTTGCCCGATGCCGTCTTTATTTATCTCAGTACGGCTTTGCCGGACAACCTGTGGATCGTCAATATCTGTGTCTTTATCGAACAGTTCGGCTACGGTTTCGGGTTCACGGCTTATATGTTGTACCTGATTTATTATTCCGACGGCGAACATAAGACGGCGCACTATGCGATCTGTACCGCCTTTATGGCATTGGGCCTGATGCTTCCCGGAATGGCGGCAGGCTGGTTGCAGGAGCAGATGGGATATGAAAACTTCTTCTGGTGGGTGATGGGCTGTTGCCTGGTGACATTGCTTGTCACGGCTTGTTTGAAGATTGATCCGGAGTTTGGGAAAAAGAAAAAAGAATAAGTGAAAGAAATATGATACTGATATCTGACAGCGGCTCCACCAAAACGGATTGGTGTGTGGTGGATAAGGGCGAGATCGTCCGCCGTATCGCGACAGCGGGCATTAACCCCTTTTTCCAGTCGGAAGAAGAGATTGCCGGCGAAGTGGAGAAGAACTTGCTTCCGGCTTTGGAAGGGCTGACGGTCACTTCTGTCTCTTTTTATGGGGCAGGCTGTGCTTTTCCGGAGAAGAACGAGGTGGTCCGGCGGGCGATCAACCGTTATCTGCCTGTTCCGGTGGAAGTCGGGAGCGATTTGTTAGCTGCCGCCCGTGCCTTATGTGGCGATGAGGCGGGGATTGCCTGCATCTTGGGAACCGGTTCCAACTCTTGCCTGTACGACGGGAAAGGGATTGTCCGGAACATCTCTCCGTTAGGTTTTATCCTCGGGGATGAAGGGAGCGGGGCTGTTCTCGGGAAACTGCTTGTCGGCGATGTCCTGAAGAACCAATTGCCGGAAGCGTTGAAGGATGCGTTCTTCGCGGAGTTCGGCTTGACGCCTGCCCTCATTATGGAAAAGGTCTATAAGCAGCCTTTCCCTAACCGTTTTCTGGCAAGTCTGTCTCCTTTCCTGATCCGGCATATAGAAGAACCGGCGATCAGTGGTCTGGTGAACGACAGTTTCCGGAAATTCTTTACCCGCAACGTGATGCAGTATGACTATCGGTCTTACCCGGTTCATCTGCTTGGCTCCGTCGCCTGGTATTACCGGGAGCAGTTGGAGGCGGTTGCCGGAGAGTTGGGTATTCGTTTGGGGGCAATTGTGCAGAGTCCGCTTGCCGGGCTGGTTGCTTACCATCGAGTTTAATAAATAATAGATATGTCGAAGTTCAAGTATTTTTTAATTGGATTATTAAGTATGGCATTTACAGCATGTGCGCAAAAGGAGAGTGAATTGTATTTGTTTGTCGGCTCATATGCCGATGCGGCGGATACGGGTATCAGCTTGTATCGTTTTAATACGGATACGGGAGCGGCTACGTTGGTGAAAGAAGTTTCCGGTATTCAGGACCCTTCTTACCAGGCGATAAGCCGGGACGGGAAGTTTGTTTATTCGGTGAGCGAGACGGGAGAGAGCGATGCCAAAGTCTGTGCCTATTCTTTTGACAAGGACGCGGGGACGCTTACGCTGTTGAACGAGCAAAAGACCGAGGGAAGCGCTCCCTGTTATATCTGGGTGGACAGCCAGCGCCGCATGGCAGTTACGGCTAATTATAACGGAGGAAGTATCAGCGTATTCCCGATCTCGGCCGATGGCACGTTGCAGCCGGCCAAAGTCTATGCGTATGAAGGTGGAACGCCGGGTTCCGAGCGGCAGGCGGTTCCGCACCTGCATTGCGTCTATGCTTCCCCGGATGAGAAATACCTGTATGCAAACGATTTGGGAACGGACCGGATTTATAAGTACGAGCTTATTGCTTCCGGCAGCGGACTGAGCCTGAAGGAAGGGGAACCGGCATCCTTTAGTTTGCCGGCCGGAGAAGGTCCCCGTCACACGGTTTTCCATCCGAACGGAAAGCGGGCGTATCTGATCAGCGAACTTTCCGGGCGTGTAACGGTTCTCGATTATGATAACGGCAATTTTACACCTGTTCAGTTTATAGAAGCGGATACGTTGCACGTTTCCGGCAGTGCAGATATACACCTCACTCCGGACGGACGTTTCCTTTATGCCTCCAACCGTTTGAAGGGAGACGGCATTGCCATCTTCTCCATCGATCCGGCGGATGGGAAACTGACGAAAACCGGTTATCAACTGACGGGTATTCATCCGCGTAACTTCATTATTACGCCGAATGGCAAATACCTGTTGTGTGCCTGCCGTGACAGCAATGTAGTCCAGGTCTTTGAAATAGACCCGCAGACCGGGCTGTTGAAAGATACAGGGAAAGATATAAAGGTGGATAAACCCGTTTGTCTGAAGTCTAAATAAGATATGTCATTCATCAAGATAACAGAACAGGATTCCCTTTACAACGACCTGGAACAGAAGTCTGTCCGGGAGTTGCTCGAAGATATAAACGCCGAAGACCGGAAGGTTGCTTTGGCTGTCCGGGAAACAATCCCTGAAATAGAAGAGTTGGTTTTGCAGATCGTCCCCCGTATGAAACAAGGGGGGCGTATCTTCTATCTGGGAGCGGGGACGAGCGGCCGGTTAGGAGTTTTGGATGCATCCGAGATACCGCCGACGTTCGGAATGCCTCCTTCGGTGATTATCGGACTGATCGCCGGTGGTGACACTGCTCTCCGTAATCCGGTGGAGAATGCCGAAGACGATGAGGAACGCGGTTGGCAGGAATTGCAGGAACATCAGATTAATGCTCTGGATACCGTGATCGGCATTGCCGCTTCCGGCACGACGCCTTATGTCATCGGCGCCCTTCGCCGGGCACGCGAACATGGTATCCTGACAGCTTCCATCTCCAGCAATCCCGATTCGCCGATGGCTGCACAAGCCGACGTGGCGATCGAAATGATTGTCGGCCCGGAGTTTGTCACCGGCAGTTCTCGCATGAAATCCGGAACGGGACAGAAGATGATCCTGAATATGATCTCCACCTCCGTCATGATCCAGTTAGGCAGGATAAAAGGAAACCGGATGGTCAATATGCAGCTTACCAATCAAAAGCTCATCGACCGGGGAACCCGTATGGTGGCCGAAGAGTTGGGGCTTCCCTACAGCCAATCCCAGCATCTGCTCCTTATGTATGGTTCGGTTAAGGATGCCGTGGAGGCTTATCGTCATAAACGCTTAAAGTAAAAATGCTATTGGATCGGAGAGGAATTGACTTACTTGATAGAATAATGTTGTAAATAATTGAATTGATATTATGAAAAGGAGAGATTGCATGAGATGTTTTTATTATTTGTTACTGACGCTGCTATGTTGTGCAGGTTTGTCGGCAAAGACAAAGAAAGCTGTGTATATAATCATTGACGGGGTTCCGGCAGACCAAATCGAGAGGCTGCACCCTTCGGCTATTTTCGATATCGCTTCGAGGGGCGCCTATGGCCGGGCTTATACCGGAGGCGAGATAGGCGGATATTCCCAAACCGCTACGATTTCGGCAATCGGATATACCAATTTGTTGACATCGACTTGGTTTAACAAACACAATGTGGGTGGCAATTCCAATCTGAAACCCAATTATAACTATTGGACTATCTTCAGGATCGCAAAAGAACAGCCGGAGGACTATAAAACGGCTATTTATTCCAGTTGGACGGACAACCGTACCGTATTGATCGGGGAAGGCAAGAAGGAAACAAACAATCTTAAAATAGATTATGTGAAAGACGGTTACGACCTGGATACGGTCCGCTTTCCGAAAAAAGAAAAGGATTTGCATATCTTCGATATCGACGAGCAAATCTCGAAAGACGCAGCGGCCGGTATCCGCAAGGATGCCCCTGATTTGAGTTGGGTTTATTTGTGGTACACCGACGATGCGGGACATATTGCCGGCAACAGCGCCTTTTTCGATGAGTATGTCCGGAAGGCTGACAACCAGGTTGCCCGTGTTTGGGAAGCTGTCAAGTATCGGGAGGCCAATTTCGATGAAGAATGGATGATCGTCGTTACGACCGATCACGGACGTGGTGAGAATGGGCATGGACATGGAGGCCAGTTCTGGCGGGAACGTACGACCTGGATATCGACCAATGTTCCGGTAAACAGCCATTTCTCAAAAGGGGCGTTAGCTATTACGGATATTGCTCCTTCTATTTGCCGTTATATAGGGTTTGAAATCCCGCAGGCTGTTCGTTGGGAACAGGACGGCATTCCGTTTATCGGCAAAACCGATATTTATGATTTGCAAACCGTGCCTTATGACAATACGGTGGAGCTGTCCTGGAAATCTTATACAGAAAATGTTCCGGTCACAGTCTATGCTGCCACCGACAATAAATTCAAGGAAGGTGGAAAGGACGAATGGATTAAGCTTGCAGACCTTCCGGGGGGAGTGGATACATATACGGTCGATTTGCAAAACCTGCCGGCTTCCAAGTTCTATAAGTTTGTTGTACAAGCTCCCGGGAATCATTTGAATCGTTGGTTGTTTAAGTAGATTTTAAATATGTTAAAATGACAATAACCCCCTTCTCTGGTCGTTTTTCTATTTCGTCTGAAATTTTGATCGATTTTGGTTTGACTTTTTTCATTGGTTATCCTTTCTTGTCTGACAAAAGATGAGGTGAGGTGCGCAGCCCGTTCCGAAAGGCTTTCTTTTTGATTGCCGAAAAACGGAAACGCCGGCAAAGTGATAAAGCTTAACTCTCGGAGAATCGAATATTTGCGAACGGAGACGGACTGAGCTCCAAATATCCCAAGGAAATATTGGGGGCCTTGTCGCCATGACGACCGTCTTCATCGCTTTTGTGACCGTCTTCATAGGAATGGCGACCGTCTTCATAGGGTATGACGACCGTCCTCATGGCGATAAAGTACCGGGAAAATGAAATAAAGGTTGACTTCACGGCAGAAAACTCCCGAAAAAGGGGAAAGAGTCCCTTTTTGACGTCTGAAAAGTGGATTAACATTTATTCTGTTTCGGGCTTCTTTTGGGCTTAAAAAATGCGTTTTATACAATAAGCCCTGAAGTAGCAATTGGTGAAAACAGGTCGTGCATTGCTCTGTTAAAGATGCCGTGGATGCCTGCCACAGGTCCCGAGTTTTATAGATTGATCACGTTCTGTTCGAACTGTTCTTTGTTGCCGATTGCTTTATTCCGTATCTTACTCCGGTAGTTGTAAATGGTAGCTAAAGAATATCCTAAGAAATGGGCGATCCGGTTGCTGTCCGTTACTCCTAAGCGGATCAGTGCGAATATGCGCAGTTCCGTTGTCAGCAGTTCCCCTGATTTAGGGTAAATCCGTCCCTCTTCTATCAACAGGCTGTTGAACGAAGAAATAAAATGGGGGAACAGTTCCAGGAAAGACTTATCGAACTCATTGTAGAATGCTTTCCGTTCGTCACGGATAAACTGTTCGGATTTGATGGCTTTGAACAGGTCGTCTATGCGTGAGGCCATTGCCAGTTTAGCTAACGAATGGCGGTAAGCGTCCAATTGGTCCAGGTAAGCGACGCAGCGGTCCAGATAGCGGGCGATATATACTTCCTTAATTTTACCGGTCTGTTCCAGTTCCTTATTCACGGCTTGCAATTGCTTGTTGGTCTGGCTCAGATCCCGGCGCATGGCCGATAGCTTTTTCATCCACCGGTACAGATAGAAGATCGTTGCAATCAGGAAAAGAGACAGAAGGCTGATGCTTATTAGCAGTGTGCGCGATATCTGGCGTTCTCTTTTCTCCTTTAATTTGTAGGCTTTGTCGATAATCGGGAAGAACTGTGTGACCTCGATAAAACGTAGGCGGGCATTACATGAAACGGCATCTTCCATGGAGCAATTCAGATATTTGTAGGCGCGGTCTATCTCACCCTGTCGGTAGATGAGTTGTGCTAACTTTTGCAAGGAGGCATATTCTTTTGTTGCCGACTGCAAATCCAATATGGCTGTTTGTGCCAGGTAATAGATCTGCTTATCTGTATCGTGCATTGCGTCGTACACTTCAGACAGTGTATAGTAGATAAACGTTTTCTGGCGTATATCCGGTTCTTGTTCTAAAAGGCCGTATAGAATCACCAATGAGCTGTCTGGCTTACCGTCGACTATCCATTTTTCAGCCCGGACAATGTCCTGGTTTATTCCCGGTACAGGTGTTGCCAGGATGGAGTCGCGGTATGCGTTGGTCTTTTGCAGGTATTTCTGCCTTTCGTCATCATGTGTCGTATAATCGGTCAACCAGCCATAATAGGCTCGGAACGTACCGTAATAATAATTCAAGGTCTTTTGATCCAGCTCTTTAGGGTTGATCTGCTCTAACTTTTCGAGTGCTTCGTTATACATTCCCATGACTCCCATGACTTCCGCCTGGTTGATAATGAGTTCATTTTTTAATTCGGGATGATTCAGCGAAGGGAGTAAATTGATCTTGCTGTTTATATAATATAAGGAAGAATCGGCCTGATAATGCAGGTAGAGGTGGTATAGCGAACCGTACAGGTTATATTTCTCTTCATCGTCTTTTGATTGGTATAACTGTTGTTTCAGGTCGTTGATTTCTTTTTCTTTTTTAATATGGAAGGTCTGTTTTCTGGCTATTATTCCGTCCAACTCTTCCAGGACAATCTCGTTTGTTGTCTTTTCGGCGAACAGGCAAAGCGGACAGGCGAATAGTAATAATATAAGGTAACAGGTAATATTTTTCATTATCATCATTGACTTTGTTTTTCACAAATATATAAATATTAAGTATCCGAGGTGCAGAAAACGGTAAGAAATATTTATTAAAGGCTGTAGAAAAGGTGTGGATATGATTCTGGTAGTTCACAAAGACTTATATTTTTAAAAAAGATGTTTAAGAGTAATTGTTTGTAGAATAGTGTGTTAGTTTAAATATAGACTGAAAATCATTTATATTTTTGTTCTTGTCTCATTTAGCGGGTTTCAATACCGTTACATTTGCCATATCCGAAATGAAAAAAACTCTCGGACCATATCGTTGGCATATAATTTAATACCATTTTATAATATGAAAAGAAAAAAGAATCTTTCACTCGTCTTTTTACTCTGCATTTCATTTATCGGAAATGCGCAGCAAAAACTTACCTCGCCGGATGGTAATCTGGAAATGACATTTCGTTTGAATCAGGAAGGCGCTCCTGTTTATGAATTAACTTATAAACAGAAAGAGGTCATCAAACCCAGTACGTTGGGACTGGAACTGAAAAAAGAGGATGCGGATGCAGCTGTCGACTTCGAGTTCAAGCAGCGTAAAGACGTTACGACATTAGACAAAAAGACAAATCTTTATAATGGCTTCGAAATCGGAGAGGTCAAGACATCTACATTCGATGAAATCTGGAAGCCGGTTTGGGGAGAAGAAAAGGAAATCCGGGATCATTATAATGAATTGGCGGTGACGCTGAATCAGCCCGCAAACGACAGACATATTGTGATCCGGTTCCGTCTTTTCAATGACGGATTGGGCTTCCGCTATGAGTTTCCGCAACAGAAGGAGTTGAACTATTTCGTTATCAAAGAAGAACATTCGCAATTCGGTATGGCAGGTGACCATACGGCATTTTGGATTCCCGGGGATTATGATACGCAAGAATACGATTACACGACTTCCCGTTTATCTGAAATCAGAGGATTGATGAAGAAGGCTATCACTCCTAATTCTTCGCAGACACCGTTTTCACCGACAGGCGTGCAGACCGCTTTGATGATGAAGACCGACGATGGCCTGTATATCAATTTGCATGAAGCCGCTCTGGTCGATTATGCGTGTATGCATCTGAACCTGGATGACAAGAACATGGTGTTCGAATCCTGGCTCACCCCTGATGCAAGAGGCGATAAAGGCTATCTGCAAACTCCTTGCAACTCACCCTGGCGTACGGTTATTGTGAGTGACGATGCCCGTGATATTTTGGCATCCCGCATTACGCTTAACCTGAATGAACCTTGTAAATTAGAGGATGTTTCCTGGATCAAACCGGTTAAATACATCGGTGTATGGTGGGATATGATTACCAATAAGGGAACTTGGGCTTATACGGACGAACTTTCAAGTGTGAAGTTGGGAGTGACGGACTATTCCAAGACAAAGCCGAATGGCAGGCATTCCGCTAATACGGCAAATGTAAAACGATATATCGATTTTGCCGCTCAGAATGGTTTTGACCAGGTTCTGGTTGAAGGATGGAATGAAGGCTGGGAAGACTGGTTCGGGAAAAGTAAGGATTATGTCTTTGACTTTGTGACTCCTTATCCCGATTTCAACGTGAAAGAACTTCAAAGTTATGCTGCCGGTAAAGGTGTGAGATTGATGATGCACCACGAAACATCCGCTTCCGTCCGTAATTACGAACGTCATATGGATAAAGCTTACCAGTTCATGGTCGACAATGGATATAACTCGGTTAAGAGCGGCTATGTCGGCGATATTATCCCGCGCGGGGAATACCATTACGGGCAATGGATGAACAACCACTATTTATTTGCCGTCAAGAAAGCGGCCGGTTATAAGATTATGGTAAATGCACACGAAGCGGTTCGTCCTACCGGGCTTTGCCGTACCTATCCGAACCTGATCGGCAATGAATCTGCACGCGGAACAGAGTATGAATCGTTTGGCGGCAACAATGTGGACCATACGACTATCCTGCCTTTTACCCGTCTGGTCGGTGGACCGATGGATTATACGCCGGGCATCTTTGAAACGCATTGCAATAAGATGAATCCGAATAATAATTCCCAGGTCCGTTCCACTCTGGTGCGCCAGTTGGCATTGTATGTCACGATGTACAGCCCTCTGCAGATGGCTGCCGATATTCCTGAAAATTATGAACGTTTTATGGATGCCTTCCAGTTTATTAAGGATGTCGCCGTCGATTGGGACGAAAGCCTGTATCTGGAAGCTGAACCGGGAGACTACATCACGATTGCCCGTCGGGCCAAAGGTACGAATGACTGGTTTATCGGTTGTACGGCTGATGAAAACGGACATACTTCCAAATTGACATTTGATTTCCTGCAACCGGGAAAACAATATATTGCAACGGTGTATGCCGATGCCAAAGATGCCGACTGGAAGAATAATCCGCAGGCCTATACGATAAGCAAAGGCGTACTGACCAATAAAAGCAAACTGACTTTGCGGGCAGCAAGCGGAGGGGGTTACGCCATCAGTATCAAAGAAGTAAAAGATAAATCAGAGGCAAAAGGATTGAAAAGGTTATAATAGCTTCAATAGGTTGAAGACAAATAGGTTTTAATAGGTATTTCTCTAATTTGCAACAAAATAAACATAAGTAATAACAATCTTAAATTCTCTAATGCATGAAACAAAAAATTTACTCTTGCAGTGCAAGAGTAAGCCTATTAATATTAATAGGCTTACTCTTGCAGTGCAAGAGTAAGCCTATTAATATTAATAGGCTTACTGTGTAACTTTAGCATTTTTGCGCAAGACATTACAGTCAGAGGTAATGTAAAAGATGTGACCGGCGAGCCGATTATCGGTGCCAGTGTTCTTCAGGTTGGTACGACAAACGGGATCATTACCGATGTAGACGGTAATTTCTCTTTAACCGTACCCGGAAACTCTTCGATCAATATTTCGTATATCGGCTATATCCCTCAGACCATAGCTGTTAATGGACAGACTTCTTTTAATATCATCCTGAAAGAGGATGTGGAAGCGCTGGACGAAGTGGTTGTTGTCGGTTACGCTACGGGAAGTAAGCGGACAATCTCCGGTGCCGTTGAAAAGATTAAGAAAGAAGACATGAATGTCGGAGTCGTAACGAACCCGCTCGAGTCGATAAAGGGAAAAGTGGCCGGTGTGGTCATCAACAAACAGGGAGGCGACCCGGCTTCCACTCCCTCTATCCGTGTGCGTGGTACGACTTCATTATCCGGCGGTAACGATCCGTTGGTTGTGATAGACGGTGTTTTTGGTGACTTAGGCTTGCTGAATGCACTTTCTCCTTCCGACATCGAGACCTTTACGATTTTGAAGGATGCTTCCGAAACTGCCCAGTATGGTTCACGTGGTGCCAGCGGTGTAATTGTCGTTACTACGACGAAAGGGAAGGCGGGAGCCGTCAGCCTGAACTATGACGGGACATTCGGCGTGGAAAGCGTCTATAAGAACATCGATATGCTGAATGCCGCACAATACCGGTCGGCCGTAGAGGCCGGTGGGTATGTCAATGCCCTTGACGGCGGTGCGAGTACGAATTTCATGAAGGAGATGCAACGTACCGGTTTCACGCAGAACCATCGCGTCTCTTTCGGTGCCGGAAACGAGCAATCCAATTACCGCGCTTCGATCGGCGTGATTGCACAGGACGGTATTATTGACGGTAGCGATATGCGCAATTATACCGCTAAGTTGGATGCGAACCAGCGGATGTTCGACGATCGTCTGAAAATAGAATTCGGCATGTTCGGTTCCAAGAAGGTGAATAACTATGTGAATGATCACCAGAAAACATTCTATTCCGCCGCTTCTTTCAATCCGACTCTGCCTGCTACCCAAAATGCAGACGGAACGTGGCCGGAAGATCCGAATGCAAACGAAATAGACAACCCGTTAGGACGTCTGACCATACAGGATAAGGAAGACAATGCCTACCTGAATGCACACGGTAAGCTCTCGTTCAACTTTACCCCTGATCTGATGTTGAGCGTATTCGGCTCTTATACCTATAATGAGAAGATCAACTCGACCTACATTCCGAATAATATCAAAGCCGGTATCCGTGAAGGTAGCGGTAAGGCCAGCAAGACGCAGAAGAACAGCGATGTACTGATGGGAAATATCACGTTGTCCTATAAGAAAGACTTCGGAAAGAATCATGTTGATGTTTTAGGGTTGATGGAAGGGCAGAGCTATAAGTTCAACGGTTTCGGTGCTGACGCACGCGGCTTCGGTACGAACTATTTCGGATATGACAACCTGAAAGCAGGAGCAAATGTGAAGTATGGCGACGTTACTTCTTATGCCAACTCTTACAATATCTCTTCTTTCATGGCCCGTCTTAACTATATGTTTGACGACCGTTATATCGCAACGGTCAACCTGCGTACCGATGGTTCTTCCAAATTAGGTGAAAACAATAAGTGGGGCTTCTTCCCTTCCGCT
Organism: Parabacteroides sp. AF17-28; assembly: GCF_003479205.1. NCBI lineage: Bacteria > Pseudomonadati > Bacteroidota > Bacteroidia > Bacteroidales > Tannerellaceae > Parabacteroides > Parabacteroides sp. AF17-28. The sequence continues at coordinate 36,884 of NZ_QUGV01000005.1, forward strand.
TCTGCGGCATGGGTAATCAGTAACGAAGCATTCCTGAAGGATATCGAACAGATTACGAACATCAAAATCAGAGCCGGCTACGGTCTGACCGGTAACCAGGATGCCATATCTCCTTACAACTCATTGTCCCTGATGCAACCTACGGGTATCACGACTGTCAACGGTCAGCAGACTGTTACTTACGGGTATGCCCGTAACGCAAACCCGGACTTGAAATGGGAAACCAAGAAGATGTTCGACGTAGGTGTTGACTTCAGCCTGTTGGAAAGCCGGATTTCCGGTTCTGTCGATTATTACAATTCCAGAACGACAGATCTGTTGTACGAATATGCCGTTCCGGTTCCTCCGTTCCTCTACAACAAGCTCTTGGCAAACTTAGGGGAAATGCAGAACAATGGTGTGGAAATCGCTTTGAGCGGCACACCGGTACAGACAAAGGATTTCGACCTGAAGATCAGTGCCAATGTCTCTTATCAGAAGAATGAACTGAAATCATTGAGCGGAACTTATATGGGCCAGGAATTGTCTACTTCCGAATATATGCGTTTGGGTAGCATCAACGGCGCCGGTTTTATCGGTGGTAATACGGGAGTTATCTACCAGATGGTAGGACAGCCTGTAGGTGTATTCTATCTGCCTCATTCAAGAGGTCTGGTGAACGACGGTTTGGGTAGCTACACGTACCAGGTTGAAGACCTCGACAAGAACGGTACTGTCGATATCAATGACGGCAACGACCGCTACGTGGCAGGACAGGCAACTCCAAAAGTATTCATGGGTGCCAATATCAGCATGCGTTATAAACGCTTTGACTTGCAGGTACAGATGAGCGGAGCGTTCGGACATAAGATCTATAACGGAACCTCTCTGACTTATATGAACATGAATACCTTCCCGACATATAACGTTTTGCCGGATGCTCCTTCCATGAACATCAAGGATAATACGGTCACTGACTATTGGCTGGAAAAAGGTGATTATGTGAATATCGATTACATCACATTGGGCTATAACTTCAATGTAAAGAAGATCGACAAAGTCATTAAGAACATACGGTTGACGGCCTCTGTCAATAACGTGCATACATTCACGAACTATTCAGGTTTGTCGCCGATGATCAACAATACCGTTGTCGGTAGTGATATGGGTGTCGATGACAAACGCTTCTATCCGTTGACGCGGACCTATTCTCTCGGATTAAATATAACCTTCTAATTAGCATAAAAACATGAAAAAGAATATAATATATAGCTGCTTGCTTGCAGCCGCCACATTCGCTCTTCCTTCCTGTAGCTCTTTCCTGGAAGAAAACCCGAAAGACCAGATGCCGGAAGAAGAGGCTTACAAAAGCCCGGAATTGATTTACCTCAATACAGTTGCCAATCTTTATACCCAGATCGGTGCGACCGGCGGAGGGGAAGGACTGGCCGGGACAGACCGTGGTTTGTACGACATCCAGACATTTACGAACGACGAAGCCTTGCTTCCGACTCGTGGTGGTGACTGGGAAGACGGGAAATTATGGCAACGGTTGTATCTGCATACTTGGGATAAGTCCGAAGCTCCTTTCAAAAGCGTCTGGGATTATCTTTATAAGGTGATCGGTTTGAGCAATCAGTCTATCGACAAATTGAACAGTCTGATGGAAGCGGATCCCGAGAATATATATCTTCCCGTTTACAAAGCGGAAGTACAGGCGATCCGTGCACTCTACTACTACCAGTTGCTGGATTGCTTCGGCCGTGTACCTCTGGTCGAAAAGTCGGATGTACAGATTTCGGATGTCAAACAATCCGAAAGAAGCGAAGTGTACAATTTTGTCCGGAAGGAATTACAGGAGGCTTTGCCTTATCTGAATACGGCAAATAGTACGAAAGAAGGAGAGTATTACGGTCGTATGACACGTCCGGTGGCTTTCTTCCTATTGGCTAAGTTAGCCTTGAATGCGCAGGTCTATTCGGATGATGACTGGACGGACAACGGCGGTGCTCCTAACGGAAGTACGGATTTTGAAATGAACGGCCAGAAGGTTCTTTGCTGGGATGCTGCAATCGCTTATTGTGATTCTATTTCCAACTTGGGATATCAGCTTTCTTCCACTTACTCATCCAACTTTAGTGTTGGTAATGAGAAGTCTGTAGAAAATATTTTTACAATCCCGATGGATCCGGCTAAGTATAGTGCCCAATTCTATTACATCATTCGTACTGTCCATTATGCACACGGTAAAGCTTATTCGATCGACGGCTGGAACGGAGCTTCTGCTTCTAAGGAATTATTAGCCTCTTTCAGAAAAAGCAAGAATGATCCCCGCCTGGAATTGTGTTTCTATACAGGCAAAGTAACCGGACCGGACGGAGCTCCGATCATGGATGGTGATAACGAACTGGAATATAAGCCGGATGCCGTAGCCGTCGATGTTTCGGGTATAGCCGATGAAAAAACGGCCGGTGCACGCTGGAAAAAGTATGAGATCGATCCCGCCTCCCAGTCGGCAGGCAAATTGCAAAGTGTCGATTTCGTATTATACAGGTATGCCGATGTCCTGTTGATGAAGGCTGAGGCTAAAATGCGTAAAGGGGAAAGCGGTGACAATGAAATCAATGAAGTACGCGGACGTGTAGGTGCCGATGCACTTTCCAAAGCGACTCTCAACGACCTGTTGGACGAACGTGCCCGCGAGCTTTCCTGGGAAGGTGTACGCCGCCAGGATCTTGTCAGGTTCGGCAAGTTCTGCGATGCGGTGGACGGCCGTCCGGCGACACAACCCTATTGCACCGTATTCCCTATTCCGCATGATGTAGTCTTGCTGAATAAAAACCTTTCACAGAATAAAGGATATTGATAAACTATTATAAACAGATTCATATAAAAGGACAATGATATGAAAAAGATATGCAACTATATATCCATGTTTATCCTCCTGTTGCTGGCGGTGACAAGTTGTAAGGATAACGATAACTGGACCATTATCGAAGAGGCGCAACCCGGTACGTATGTGGTCGGTAGTGCCACCATATTCAGCGGTGAGGCTTCTACGTCAGCCTTGAAGCCTGTCAAGCTGGATCTTGGTGACGGTCTGTCTGAAACGAAGCCGGAGATAATCGGTATTTATACCTGGTTGAAAGCCGGTGGTGAGTTTAATATCTCCGTATGTAAAGCGGTCGGAGAAGAGCCGGTGCATTATGGTAAAGGGGAAGTCGTCGAGGAAGTTCCCGATGTAATCTCCATCTGCAATCTGTCTGCCGGAGGTCCGGCTTTTACAGTCGCCTCCGACGGGTTGTATAATATAATCGTTAATACCAGTCTGAACCAGGTGTCGATCCTGCCGGTGAGCTGGGGGATTATCGGTGCCGCCACAGAAGGCGCATGGGATAAGGAGACTCCTTTCAACGCTCCGAAGTTCGATGCGACCAGTACGACAGTGGAATGGGAGATGTCGACGACACTGAATGCCGGTGAGTTCAAATTCCGTTATAGTGGTAACTGGGGGTATGAAATCCCATACGATGCGGCCAGCAAAGTGAAAATCTTCACCGATGTTACAGGAACGAAGGAAGGAACGGATAATGTCCTGACCGAAGGTTTTAGTAGCATGGAAACGGGAGGTGCCAACCTGGTTACGAATATCGGAGGACAATTCAGCGTGTATATGAAATATGATATCCGTGCCGGGCAGTTCAGCGCCCGTTATGTCCTGACCGGTGAGCCGGTCGTTCCGCCGGCTTATCCCGAAAATCTGTTTATTGTCGGGGATGCTTTCCAGGGATGGACGCCCGAAACAGATGCGGAAGAATGCATTCCGGTCAACGGAACGCCGAGTTCATTCTGGAAGATCGCCTATCTAAATCCCGGCGGCTTCAAGTTTACAGTTAAGTTAGGTTGGGGCGGTGACTTCGGTATTGCCGAAGAGAACGCCGATGCTATTGGGGAATATACCAAAGGCGGAAACAATATCAACGTGACGACTCCGGGCTATTATCTGATCTATGTCAATCTGGAAGACAATACCGTTTCCGTGACAGACGTGAATATCTATCTGTTTGGCGATGTCAACGGTGGTACGTGGGATTACGATGAGGCAAGCAAATTTACGGTTGATAATGCCGCCAAGAAAATCACATCTCCTGCATTTGCGGCTGATGGTGACTTGCGCATGTGTATCAAACATCCGGGTTTGCCTGATTGGTGGCGTGCCGAATTTAATATTTACGAAGGAAAGATCGAATATCGTGGCAATGGAGGCGACCAGCCTGCTGTGCCTGTCAAAGCCGGACAGAAAGCGATACTCGACTTCACCGATGGAACAGGCGTGATCCAGTAAAAGGTTTTCACCCCTGATCGTTAAAGAGAGTCTGATGTGCGGCCAACAACCGTATGTCAGACTCTTTTTTCGTTAGAAAAAGACGCGTTCAGCTTTTTTTAGGCGAAGATGAGATATTTATGGAAAATATCCCTATATTTGTCGCATGCATTGTTCCTGCTTCGCACTCTGCGGAAAAGGATTAAAAGGGAATCGGGTGCAAATCCCGGACAGTCCCGCTGCTGTAAGCTTCATAAACGGATTGGGCAATTCTTTTTGCCACTGACGAAAGTTGGGAAGGCGCTCATACCGGAAGCAAGTCAGAAGACCTGCAACGCATTTTTTTTCGACGGCTTCGAGGAAAGGCCGGAAGAGAACATCAGAGCATTTCCGCTTGCATATTCTTTACCCGTTCCCCGTAGCCTCTATTGTACTTGTTTTTAATTATTTTGCCATAATAATTAGGAAAAGAAGCATGGATCAGTCTGCGGGATGAGCTCCGCTATTGGTTCATGCTTTCCTTTTGCAGTTATTTTAATGATTTTGATTTGACTCGCATGAAAGTCGAAGGTTTTTCCGTAAATTTGTATTCATACTTTTAAAACAGCGGATATATGGAAACGACATTTATCAGGAAGTATCCCATCGGGATACAGAATTTCGAGAAGATCAGAAAAGAAGGCTACCTGTATGTTGATAAAACCGACCTGGTGTATCAATTGGTGAAGACAGGTAGCTACTACTTTCTGAGTCGTCCGCGTCGTTTCGGTAAAAGCCTGCTTATCTCCACGTTTGAAGCCTACTTCAAGGGAAAGAAAGAGCTATTTGAAGGGCTGGCTGTCGAAAAACTTGAAAAAGACTGGTTGACCTATCCGGTGTTGCATCTGGATTTGAACGCCAAGAAATATGTTTCTCCTGAGGATTTGACCGCTATACTCAATCAGCATCTGGAAAGGTGGGAGTTGTTGTATGGCGACGAGAAAAAGGACCGTAGCCCGGAAGAGCGCTTCTCGTACGTGATCGAGCGCGCTTCGGAGAAGACCGGTATGCGGGTGGTCATCCTGATAGACGAATACGACAAACCGATGCTACAGGCCATCGATAACGACGAATTGCAAAACGAATACCGCAACACCCTGAAAGCGTTCTATGGGGTGATGAAGAGCATGGACCGGTATATCCAGTTCGCTTTCCTCACCGGTGTGACCAAATTCGGCAAAGTGAGCGTGTTCAGCGATCTGAATAATCTGGATGATCTTTCGATGAGAAGACCTTATGTTTCCATTTGCGGTATTAGTGAAGATGAATTGCATCGTGATTTTGACGGTGACGTTCATGTATTGGCTTCTGCGCTCGATATGACATACGAAGAGACTTGCACGGAGTTGAAAACCAGTTTTGACGGTTATCACTTCGTCGAGAACTCTCCTGGTATCTACAATCCGTTCAGCCTGCTTAATACATTCAAATACCGGAAATTTGATAATTATTGGTTTGAAACCGGGACGCCCACCTATCTGGTGAAGTTATTGCAAAACACGAATTACGACCTCTATCGGATGGCGCATACCGAGACGGATGCCGATGTCTTGAACAGCATCGATGCCATCTCAAAGAACCCCATACCGGTTATCTATCAAAGCGGTTACCTGACGATCAAAGGATACGACAAGATATTCGGTCTCTACCGTTTAGGTTTCCCGAATAAGGAGGTGGAGGAAGGGTTCATTAAATATCTCCTGCCTTATTACACCCCGGTAAGTCCGGTCGATACAACTTTCGAGATCAAAAAGTTTGCTCGGGAAGTCTACGACGGCAATTACGATGCCTTTTTACGCCGCCTGCAAAGTTTCTTTGCCGACACACCTTACGAGTTGGTTCGCAACCTGGAACTGCATTATCAGAATGTACTCTTTATTGTCTTTAAGCTGCTGGGCTTCTATGTAAAAGCAGAATACCATACGTCGGAAGGCCGTATAGATCTGATCCTGCAAACCGATCGTTTCATCTACGTCATGGAGTTCAAACTCGACGGTACGGCCGAAGAAGCATTGCAACAAATCGATGACAAAGGTTACGCTCTTCCGTTCGCTTCCGACCCGCGTACGTTGTTCCGTATCGGCATCAATTTCAGCGCGCAGACACGCAATATCGAAAAGTGGTTGGTTGAATAATACTGAATAAACTGTTTGCAAGCGAGATTTGTTTATTACTGGAAAAGTGTGTTTATTTGTAATCGGTATTAATTAAATAAAGAAAGAGTATGAAAAAGATTGTAGGGTTTATGTTGCTGGCTGTGATGGCATTGGTTGCTGTGCCTGCGAAATCCCAGATTAAGTTCGGTATAAAGGGCGGTTTGAACATCTCGTCCGTGCATTTCAATGAAAAAATAGTCGGGAAAGACAATGTGACAGGCTTTAATATCGGTCCGATGATGGAAGTGATGGCTCCGGTGATGGGTGTCGGTTTTGATGCGGCTATCCTTTATTCGCAGAAGGGAATCGGGGCGAAGGGAGAAAAAGACCTTAAAAACGATTATATAGATGTACCGGTCAACTTGAAATGGAAGTTTGGTCTCCCGATTATAAAGGGATATCTGGCTGCCGGACCGTATGTGGGCTTCCGTGTGGGCGGTGATAAGTTTTGGGATATCCCAGGTTCGGTTGGAAACCAGTTAAAGGCGAAGAACTTTAATGCCGGTTTGAATCTGGGTGGCGGTGTGGAGCTGATCAAGCATTTGCAGGTCGGTTTCAATTATGCCCTGGGATTGACAGAAGATTATAGCGCATCCAAACTTGATTTGAACGGTAAGAACCGCGGATGGTCGATTACGGCGGCGATCTTGTTTTGAAATACGCAGATGTCATATTACCCCTGCCGTTAGAGAATAGCTATACTTATAGTATTCCGGCCGATTTGGAACAGGCGGTTATACCGGGTTGCCGGGTGATTGTCCATTTCGGAAAGAAGCGCTACTATACGGCTATCGTGATGGAGGTGCATGAGCGTAAGCCGGACAGCCAATACGAGACAAAGGAGATTTATGCCCTTTTAGATGCCACTCCCGTGCTTCGTCGGCCGCAACTTCGTTTCTGGAAATGGATTGCGTCTTATTATCTTTGTAAGTTAGGAGATGTTTATAAGGCCGCCTTGCCTTCCGGGTTGAAACTGGAAAGCGAGACGGCTGTCACTTATAATGAAGCCTTTGAAGCGGACGGGCCGTTGCGCCCGAACGAACAGGTGGTGCTGGATGCCTTTGCGGGAGTCTTGAAACTGACGGTGTCCGAACTGGAAAAGAAAACCGGGCTCCGTAATGTTGTGCCTGTTGTCGCCTCCTTGATGGCGAAAGGGGCAGTCGAAGTCAGCGAGGAACTGAAACGTGGTTTTGCGCCGAAGATGCAGACTTTCATCCGTCTTTCCGAAGCCTATAAGGATGTAGAGACGCATGGTCGTGCGTCTCTACAATCTGTGTTTGATGAGCTTAAGCGGGCGAAGAAACAGGAGCTGCTGTTGGTTTGTTTTCTGGATTTAAGCCATGCGCTTAATCCGGCTCTGACGCGGGAACTATCGAAAAAAGAGTTGCTCGAAAACAGCCATTGCTCACCGGCTACGTTGGACGGTTTGTTGAAGCGGGGCGTTTTGGAAAGCTACGAGAAGGAGGTAGGCCGCCTTCAGGTGCCGGTCTGCCGTTTGCAGACGCCCAGTCCGCTCAGTCCGGCACAGGAAAAGGCTTACGGGGAGATACACGATGTGTTCGGCACGAAAGATGTTTGCCTGCTGCATGGCGTGACATCCAGCGGAAAGACGGAGATTTATATCCGCCTGATAGACGAGGTACTGAAGATGGGCCGCCAGGTCTTATATTTGCTTCCCGAGATTGCCATTACTACGCAAATTACCGAACGGTTGGCTAAGTTGTTCGGCGATAAGTTGCTGGTCTATCATTCCAAGTTTTCCGATAACGAGCGGGTGGAAGTCTGGAACCGCCTGCTGCATACGGGTGGGCCGATGCTGGTCTTGGGTGTCCGTTCTTCGCTATTTCTGCCGTTTAAGGATTTGGGACTGATTGTTGTGGATGAGGAACACGAGAATACCTATAAGCAGCAAGATCCGGCTCCGCGCTACCATGCCCGCAATGCCGCGATTGTATTGGCCGGTATGCATGGGGCGAAGACACTTTTAGGGTCTGCCACCCCGTCTATCGATTCCTATTTTAATGCGACTACCGGCAAATATGGCTTGGTCGAGCTTACCACCCGCTATGGCGACTGTCTGATGCCGGAGATACTGCCGGTCGACATCAAGGAGCTGCGGCGTAAGAAAATTATGAAAGATACGCTTTTCTCTCCGATATTGGTCGAAAAGATCAATACGGCGTTGGAACGGGGAGAGCAGGCGATTTTGTTCCAGAACCGGCGTGGTTTTGCTCCGGTGATCGAGTGTAAGAGTTGTGGTTGGGTGCCCCATTGCGTAAACTGCGATGTCAGCCTGACGTACCATAAGTTCCGTAACGAACTGGTTTGCCATTATTGCGGGTATAAGATCCAGTTGCCCCGCCAGTGTCCGGAATGCCAAAGTCCGGAATTGCGGACGATGGGTTTCGGAACGGAAATGGTGGAAGAGGAGATAGACACGCTTTTCCCCGCAGCCAAAGTGGAACGCCTGGACTTCGACACGGCGCGTACCCGTACGGCTTATGAACGGATAATCGCCGATTTCGAGAAGGGAAAGACGCAGATACTGATCGGAACCCAGATGCTGTCGAAAGGATTGGATTTCGGAAATGTGAGTGTGGTCGGTATCCTGAATGCCGACAGCCTGATGAACTTCCCGGATTTTCGTGCCCATGAACGGGCTTTCCAGTTGATGGTGCAGGTCAGCGGACGTGCCGGCCGGCGGGATAAACGCGGAACAGTAATTTTGCAAACGTCCGGGCCGGATCATCCGTTGATCCGGATGGTGGAGCGTTTTGCTTATAAGGAGATGGTCCGCCTGCAATTGGGTGAGCGCAGTATGTTTCGCTATCCGCCTTATTACCGGCTGATCGTGATTGTGTTGCGTAGCCGCAATGACTCGATCTTGCAGGAATTGTCTGTTTTATATGCCGACAATTTGCGCCGTCGTTTGGGTGAACGCGTCTTGGGGCCGGTTACCCCGCCTATTACACGAGTGCAGACGCTTCATATCCGAAAGATCGTTTTGAAAATAGAAATAGCCGCCGCGATCGCTCCGGTTCGCGAGATTCTGGAAGCCGTGCATGCGGAGATGCAACGTTACCTGCCATTCAAGCAATTGATTGTGCATTACGACGTGGATCCGGCGTAGAGACGCACGGCCGTGCGTCTTATCTTAATAGATGATAAATTATGGAAAAGAAAAAAGAATATAAGATTTTGTTTGTCTGTTTAGGCAATATTTGTCGTTCTCCGTCAGCGGAGGCAGTGATGAAAAAGCTGGTGCAGGATGCTGGATTGAGTGACCGGATCAAGGTGGACTCGGCCGGGATAATCGGGTATCATGAAGGAGAACAGGCAGACCCGCGTATGCGTGCACATGCTGCCCGCCGGGGATATAAGCTGGATTCCATTTCCCGCCCGGTGTGTACGGAAGACTTTTTCGATTTCGACCTGATCATCGGCATGGACAATCGGAACATAGACGACCTGAAACGGAAAGCTCCGGATCTGGAATCGGTTGCCAAGATACATCAAATGACGGAATATTCCCGTAATAAGCTGTATGACTATGTCCCCGATCCTTACTACAGCGGCGCGGAAGGTTTCGAGCTGGTCCTCGATTTGCTGGAGGATGCCTGTGGAGGGCTGCTCGAGGGAATCTCACTTCTTTAGGTCCGGATAGCTGATCCGCGTATGGTACATGATCTTTAGTTTCTCTACGAATACGTTCTTGACGGTTTCCACATCTTTGAAAGTCAGCGGGGCGTTTTTCATCAAGCCGTCGGCTATCTGACCGTCGATGATTTTGTCGACCAACCCCCGGATGTTTTCTTCGGTGTGTTCTTTCAGGCTGCGGGAGGCTGCTTCGACGGAGTCGGCCATCATAAGAACGGCTGTTTCTTTCGAGAACGGGTTCGGGCCGGGATAGGTGAAGGTTTCTTCGTCGATCTCGCGGTCGGGATATTGGTTCTTGAAGGAGTTATAGAAGTATTTGGCTTTTCCGCGTCCGTGATGGGTACGGATGAAGTCGGTGATTGCTTTCGGCAGCATAGCCTTTTCGGCAAATTTTACTCCGTCATTCACATGGTTGATGATGATTTTGGCGCTTTGGTCGAAACTGAGCTGGCTGTGCGGATTGACGCTGCTCTGGTTTTCGGTGAAAAAGGCCGGGTTTGCCATTTTCCCGATGTCATGATACATCGCTCCCGTACGGACAAGCTGTGCGTTGGCTCCGATGGCAGCCGCAGCCTCTGATGCAAGGATGGAGACCTGCAGGGAATGCTGGAAAGTCCCGGGTGATGTCTCCGACAGCTTTTTCAGGATCGGCGTGTTGATATTGGACAGTTCGACCAGTGTGATACTCGACACATAGCCAAACGTTTTTTCCAACATATACACTAATATATAGGTAAACATCAGCAAGATGAAGTTGATACCGAAATAGAGCATCATCATCCAGTTGATTTTCTTGAAATCCGCTTCCTGGTAAATAGACAGGCTGATGTAGCAGAGCGCATACGACATAAAGATGAAGAAAGCACAACGGATCAGCTGCGAGCGCTCATACAAATCCCTCAGGCTGAACGTGACCACCATGCCCGCAATGACCTGCAACAACAGGAACTCATGTGGGAAAGGAACCATCAGCGAACAGATCAGCACAATGATCAGATGCGTGAACAAGGCTGTACGCGAATCGAAAAACGTACGCACCACAATGGGCACAATGGCAAACGGAAGAATGTAGACATTAAACAGTCCGTAGGTCACGCAGAGTTCTGTCATGATACAACTGACAAATACGCATAAGATGAGGAACAGTGCATTCCTCCTGTTGTGTAGTATCTTCACCCGGAAAGACCACAAGTAAAGCCAGAAACAGAAGAGAATCCCGAATACCAATACGAACTGGCCTCCGAGGATTATACTTTGCCGCTGGGTCCCTCCGGATTTGCTTTCATGTACGATCTTGAGAGAACGTAATACGTTATATGTATGGTTGTCGATGATCTCACCCCGGTCGACGATGCGCTCGCCGGCTTGCACCATCCCGTTTGCCAACGGGACACTGTTCAGAATGTCTTCTCTAACCTTGTCCGACGTTGTTTTGTCATACGTGATATTCTCGGTCAGGTAATTATTGATATCGCAGGATTGCAATACCGACTTTTCCAGATAAGAGGGACAGTTGTTGATGATGAACTCGTAGGCCGTTTTGACTGTGAATAACTCGCTGCTATGGCGGGGATGGGCCACGTTGTTATCGAGCAGATTGATACGGGGATATCCCTCTTTTTTGAGTTCTTCCATGTCTTGGGCGGAAACGATGCCGTCCCGGTATAGTTTTTGCAGGCTGTTTTCGATGTACTGCATATAAGTCGGAGTCGCCCGGTTTTTGAGCGTGTTATGGTAGTCCGTACGCAGCTTGTCTATTTCGGTGGATTCGATGGTGGCATCCACACGGTAATAGGGTTCGAATTTCTTCAGCGCACTGTCGCGTTCGGATTGTATTTCGGCATCTGTTTTATAAATGGGAAAATCGCTTGGAGCTGTGAGCAGTCCGTATCGCCAGGGTTTCCCTTCGTAGAACTGGTAACGGAACTTCCCTTCCCGGGGAAAGAAGTAAGCGATCAACAATGCCGCCACAATAAAATAGACGCTGGGATGTATGCTATAGTTCTTTACTTTCATAAAACTTGTTTTTGTAATTGACTACTATGTTTGTATTACCGGACGCAGATATCGCAGATGACGCAGAAGAACGCAGATCATTAATTTGTTTTAAAAGAAAATAAATCTGCGTTCTTCTGCGTAGTCTGTGCCCGTCTGCGTCCGGTAAAATCCATTGAAAGGCGAAATGTACATAAAAAAGTTTACTAAGAGAAAAAAAAGGGCTACTTTTGCCGCATTATTATAGAATGAAAGAATTATGACTCAAAGGAAAGTTAGAGTCCGGTTTGCACCGAGTCCTACGGGAGCGCTGCATATCGGAGGTGTTCGTACAGCTTTATACAATTATTTGTTTGCCAAACAGAATGGTGGAGACTTGATTCTCCGTATAGAAGATACCGATTCACAACGTTTCGTCCCCGGAGCGGAAGCCTATATTATCGAGGCTCTTACCTGGTTAGGAATCAAGTTCGACGAAGGTGTGGGCTTCGGAGGCAATTACGGCCCTTACCGTCAGAGTGAGCGTCGGGATATTTACAAGAAGTATGTCGACCAGCTGTTGAACAATGGCTGTGCTTATATTGCATTCGACACGCCTGAAGAGTTGGAAGCCAAGCGGAAGGAAATCCCCAATTTCCAGTATGATGCATCCACCCGTATGCAGATGCGTAACTCGCTGACTCTTTCGGAAGAAGAGGTGAAAGCACTGATAGACGCCGGTAAACAATATGTAGTCCGTGTAAAGATCGAACCGGACGAAGATATCCATGTGAACGACCTGATTCGTGCCGAAGTGGTTATCAACTCTTCTATCCTTGACGATAAAGTATTATACAAATCAGCCGACCAGCTGCCTACTTATCACTTGGCGAATATCGTGGACGACCATTTGATGGAAGTCACTCACGTGATTCGTGGTGAGGAGTGGTTGCCGAGCGCTCCGCTTCATGTGCTGCTGTACCGTTATTTCGGTTGGGCGGATACGATGCCGCAGTTTGCGCATTTGGCTTTGTTGCTGAAACCGGAAGGAAACGGTAAACTGAGCAAACGCGACGGTGACCGTCTGGGATTCCCCGTATTCCCGTTGGAATGGCATGATCCGAAGAGCGGCGAAGTCTCTTCCGGCTATCGTGAAAGCGGTTACCTGCCGGAAGCAGTCGTGAACTTCCTTGCCCTGCTGGGCTGGAACCCGGGTAACGACCAGGAAGTGATGAGCATGGACGAGCTGATCAAATATTTCGATCTGGGCCGTTGCAGCAAGAGTGGCGCCAAGTTCGATTATGAAAAAGGAAAATGGTTCAATCACCATTATATCCAGATGATGGATAATAAGGAAGCGGCCACCCTCTTTATGCCGATTCTCGAAAGCCACGGTGTGAAAGCTGAACCGGCTTATGTGGAAAAGGTGGTTGCGATGATGAAAGACCGCGCTACTTTTATCAAAGACTTGTGGGAGCTTTGCTCTTTCTTCTTTATCGCTCCGACCGAATATGATGAAAAGACACGTAAGAAACGTTGGAAAGAAGATAGCGCCGTCCAGTTGGCGGAACTGATAGAAGTGCTTCGTACCCGCGAACCGTTCGATATCGAAGGTACGGAAGAAGAGGTAAAAGCCTGGATCGAAAGCAAAGGCTATCATTTAGGGAACATCATGAATGCAACCCGCCTGGCCCTTGTCGGCGAAGGTAAAGGCCCGCATATCTTCGATATCACGGAAGCCTTGGGTAAAGAAGAGTCTATCCGCCGTATCCAGCGGGCTATCGAAATACTTAAATAATTCATGTATAGCATACTCATACATTTCTATGCCTTTATTGTCGCATTGATTTCCCCTTTCCATAAGAAGGCGCGCATGATGCGTCTCGGACAGTGGAAAACCAATAGTATTCTTCGTGAGAAGATAGACAGGAAGGCGAAGTATATTTGGTTTCATGCTTCTTCATTGGGAGAGTTCGAGCAGGGGCGCCCGCTGATTGAGAAAATCAAGGCGCAGCATCCGGAATATAAGATACTGCTGACTTTCTTTTCCCCTTCGGGTTATGAGGTGCGGAAGAATTATAACGGGGCGGATGTGATCTGCTACCTGCCTTTCGATACGCCTTATCGGGTAAAGAAGTTCCTGAATTTAGCAAATCCGGCGGTTGCCGTTTTCATCAAGTATGAGTTCTGGGGAAATTATCTGCATGAGTTGAAGAAACGGGGAATACCGGTTTACATCATTTCGGCTATTTTCCGTCCGGACCAATTGTTTTTCCAATGGTTCGGAGCGCCTTACCGGAAGATGCTGTATTGCTTCAATCATCTGTTCGTGCAGGATGAGCGTTCCAGGGAATTGCTTGAAAAGTATGGAATCAAGAATGTGACTGTTTGTGGCGATACGCGTTTCGACCGGGTGTTGGATGTCCGTAACCAGGCGCGTGAATTGCCGAATGTAGAACGGTTCGTGACCAATGGAGGCGGAGAGAAGCAACCTACGCTGATCGCCGGAAGTTCATGGCCGCATGATGAGGATATTCTGATTCCGTATTTCAATGAACATACGGAGATCAAACTGATCATCGCTCCGCATGAGATACACCGGGAACATCTGATGTATATCGAATCGCTGTTGAAGCGTCCCTCCGTCCGCCTGTCCGACGCGATGCAGGATAAGAGCCTGATGGAAGGAAAGGACTGTCTGATAATAGACAGTTTCGGGCTGTTGTCCTCCATCTACCGGTATGGGACGATTGCTTATATCGGAGGCGGTTTTGGTGCCGGTATCCATAATACGTTGGAAGCTGCTGTGTACGGCATTCCCGTTTTGTTCGGTCCGCGATACCAGAAGTTCAAGGAAGCCCGCGACCTGATCCAGGTCGGAGGCGGTTTCTCTGTTTCTTCAAAAGACGAGTTCGATGGCAAGATGAATGAGCTGTTGGCCTATCATGACGTTTTGGATGCTGTCGGTAACAGTGCCGGGCAATTCGTGAGCGGCAATGCCGGGGTCACAGACAAAATATTAAAAGAGCTGTCTTTATAGGCCGCTCTTTCAAGGGAGTGCCGGAAAGCGCTCCCTTGCTGTAATTTGTGTTTTTAATAATATTCTTAAATCTGGTAAGCTATGACTATTAGACAATTCTCATTCGGATTATTATTGACTGTTCCAGTCTTTTCCTGTAATACTCCAAAACAGGAAGCCGGCGACCGCCCGTTATCATCTTATGTAAATCCTTTTATCGGTGCGACTACAAATACCGAAGCAGCCGGGAGTTATCACGGCCTTGGGAAGACTTTTCCCGGAGCGACCGCCCCTTTCGGAATGGTGCAGGTCAGCCCCAATACCATAACCGGTGGAGATAATGGTTCCGGTTACAGCTATGAACATACTTCAATAGAAGGCTTTGCCTTTACGCAGATGTCCGGTATCGGTTGGTACGGTGATTTAGGGAATTTCCTGGTGATGCCGACAATCGGTCCTCTTCATACTTTTGCAGGAACGGCGGATAATCCGGATGGAGGTTATCGTTCGCGTTATGATAAACAATCGGAAAAAGCGGCGGCCGGATATTATTCCGTCCGGTTGACCGACTATCAGATTCAAGCGGAAGCAACCGCTTTGCCCCATAGCGGGATGCTGCGTTTCACTTTCCCGGAAAGTAAGGAAGCACGCATACAAATCGATCTGGCACGCCGTGTGGGAGGAACTTCCGTCCGGCAGTCGGTAGAGGTCGTAGACGACCATACCATCAGAGGCTGGATGCAGTGCACACCCGATGGCGGAGGTTGGGGAAACGGAGATGGCAAGGCCGATTATACCGTTTATTTCTATGCCCAATTTTCACGTCCTTTCGGGGAACATGGCGTTTGGTCGGCCGATATTCCCGATGGTTGGAGCCGTAAACGGGAAGATATAGAAAGCGAGCGTTACCATGAAGTGATCCGCCAGGCTGCTATCCATCCGGCCGTTTCTTCGTTTGAAGGCAAACACCTGGGCTTCTATGCCAATTTCGAAACAAAACCCGGCGAGGAAATCCTGCTTAAAAGCGGTATCTCCTTTACCAGCCTGAAGAATGCGGAAGAGAACCTGTCTGCTGAAATGAAAGACTGGGACTTCGATAAGACGTATGTAGCTTGCAGCCGGCTTTGGGATAACGAACTGGCGAAAGTGAAAATAGACGGTGGTTCGGATGACGATAAGACAACCTTTTATACGGCTTTGTACCATACAATGATCGACCCGCGTATCTGTAGCGATGTGAACGGTGAATATACCGGAGCGGATAAAAAGGTACATCAGACGGAGCGTTTCAATAAACGGACCATATTCAGCGGCTGGGATGTGTTCCGCAGCCAGATGCCGCTTCAGACAATTATCAATCCGACATTGGTGAACGACCTGATTAACTCACTGGTCGAAATAGCCGCACAAAGCGGCAATGAGTATCTGGAACGTTGGGAACTGCTGAATGCTTTCTCCGGATGTATGCTGGGTAATCCGGCGATCTCAGTCTTATGCGATGCCTATTCGAAAGGAATCCGCGATTATGATGTGGAGAAAGCATACGAATACGCTGTTAATACCTCGCGCCTGTTTGGAAATGGGCCGGATGGATATACTCCGGGAAATACCGGAATTTCATACACATTGGAATATGCCTATACTGACTGGTGCATGGCCCGGCTTGCCGGATGGTTGGGGAAGGATGCCGACCGGGAGCGCTTTGACCGGCAGGCGCAGACCTACGCTTCGCTTTTTGATCCGGCCTACGGATGGTTCCGGCCGCGTGACGGGAAAGGAGCTTTCATCCCGTTACCGGAAAAGGGACGGTTGGAAGAATGGTACGGATGTATGGAATGCAATGCTTACCAGCAAGGGTGGTTTGTACCTCATGATATAGACGGTATGGTCAAACTCATGGGCGGTCGTGAAAAGGTACTGGCCGACCTGACGGATATGTTTGAAAAGACTCCGCATGATTATCTGTGGAATGCTTACTACAACCATGCCAACGAGCCTGTCCATCATGTTCCTTTCCTCTTTAATCGTCTGAACGAACCAGCGCTTACCCAGAAATGGACACGTGATATTTGCCGCAATGCTTACCGCAATGCCGTCACTGGATTGGTCGGAAATGAAGATGTCGGACAGATGTCGGCCTGGTATGTCTTGGCTGCTGCCGGTATTTATCCCGTTTGTCCGGGTGACTTGCGCTACGAGATTACAAGTCCGGTGTTCGATCGTGTAGAGTTCCGCCTGGATTCGAAATATGCAACCGGAAAGACCTTTGTCGTCGAGACGCGTGATAACAGCCCCGAAAATATCTATATCCAGCATGCAACACTCAACGGGAAAGCATATAATAAATGCTATCTGACACATGCCGATCTGATGGCTGGCGGAACTCTTATTTTGCAAATGGGAGCAAAACCTTCGGATTGGGGTCGAGATTGAATGATAGGCAAATAAATTATTCATAAAAAACGACCAGTTCAGATGCTTTCTGAGCTGGTCGTTTTGCTATATAATAGTTTGGATCAAGCCAAAAGTAATGTATTAATCCTCTTCCGCAAACATTGGGTCCCAAGCCGGTAACCGTGTCGGAGTCTGTTTCAATACCTCTTTTACTTTGTTGGTGATAAACTTTTTGTTTACGACCAGGCGGAACATATATTCGTTGAACCATTCGTCCGTCATAATCAGGTGGCCGCTGTTTGCACCCGGTCCCCAACTGTTTTCCACCATCCATTTTTTAGGCTTGCCGTTTGCGTCCAGGTCGACAGCCATCAGAGTCATGGCATGGGAGGAGCCGCTGGCGAAAGTCTGGATGCGCTGTTTCTTGTCCATTCCGAAGGTAGTGCCCATCAATGAACCGTAATCATAATAGTTTACATCGAGTGCACCCCGTTCGCGGTCGAAGAACTTACCCACATCGCAAGAGAAATACATCATCGTGCTGTCCTTGATGGAAGCGATCGCCATCTCTTTGATATCTTCTATCGGGAGGTTGACATACGTCCAGTTCTTGCCATCGTAAGCATGGCGGTCATAATCGATTTCGTATAATTTATAGTAGTCGCGGCTCGGATCGTTCATCAGCATGACATAATTGTTTTTCAGGTCTTCGCCGACAAATTCCTGATAGAATGATTGCGGCGTATATTCCTTTGTCTCCACCGGTTTGCCGTTTGCGTCCTTGCGGGTCCAAGTGAATTTCGTAGGTGGTTCGCCCAGGTTGAGGACCAGCATACGGTAGATTTCCCCTAACATCTCGGTCTTACGTTTTGCCAACGCTTCCGGCTTTGAACTTTTGGCGTCGCGCAAAGCCAATCCGTATTCTTTCAACTTCAGTCCGAGCAGGTTTGCCATACGGCTGGTATTGTCGCTGCTATGTGTTTCAACCATTACTTCAGAAGGGACAACGCCATATTTCATCAGGTTGTCGGATATGCCGGTAAACTGTCCGCCGTCTCCGATCGGATTCTTGAACAACCATTCCACCATCTTGTCATCCATCGGCCTCTCCCGTGTGTCGATGATTCCCTGCAGGAAGAGGTTCGCCTTTTCCAACTGGTCCCAGAAGAAGTTATAGTTTTGTGACAGTTCGAATTCCGGAAGATTATATTTAGCGATAGCCCGGGCGCGTATGACATTCAGTCCTGTGAACAACCAGCAACGGCCGGATGACTTCTGGTTCGTGATACCTTTACTATTCACCTTATGGGAAAAGTAGGTGTCGAAATTGTTTTTACTGTCATTGTTGACTGCCAGCTTGTTGATGTCGTTGTTGCTGATAGCGTTATGAATCGCTTTGTCAGCCGGTGTTCCCTTGTAAGCTTGTTTGATTTCCTGCAACATATCGGAAGAGATACCGCCTCCTGTCTGTTGTCCGTAAGCTGATAACGAAAGCCCGCATGCTAAGGCTGTTATCCACAGGTTGTTTACTTTCATGATATAACTTGTTTAGTTTTTATGAGTTTTGTCACAAATGTAGTTGAATTTCTCTAAATACCGGCATATTATGCCAGATGAATATATAAGTCCTTCTTGCTTGTAAATCTAATGTCTGTTTAATAATATTGAATTTATAATGAATAATATTCAATTATATTTGCGTATTTATAAAGTAATATGTATTTTTGATGCGAAGTATTACAAATATAAATAATCATAGGAGGTGAAATGTATGAGTGAAATAAAGAGGCGTTTGCCTTTACAATGTCCTGCCTGCGATGCTCCGCTGTTAGTCAGCCGGATGTTTTGCGGAGAGTGTGAAACGGAAGTCTGCGGCACATTCGAGCTGCCTGTACTTGCCAAGCTGACGGATAAAGAGCAGCAGTTTGTGGTAGACTTTATCAAGTCGAGCGGCAGTTTGAAGGATATGGCAAAGAATATCGGTGTCAGCTATCCTACTGTCCGGAATATATTGGATGATTTGATTGATAAACTGAATAAAATGGAATAAATTATGAAAAAGCAGTATTTGTACGGATTGGTAAATCCGTTTGAGCGGGTTGCCGGGTTAGATTCCTTACTTTGGGGATTGACGGGAATGGTTGTTTCAACAGTGCTCTGTTATTTTTCGGCATGGCATTATCATGGGTTATTACATTTCGGGCCGGCTCCTAATCCGGCATGGTGGTGTTATGCGGTGGAACATCTTGTCGTATGGTTAGTCCCTGCTGCTCTGTTTTATCTGGGCGGTTTGCTTTTGTCCCGTTCGCACATCCGGTTAATAGATGTGTTGGGAACAGTAGCGTTTGCACAGCTGCCGTTGATCATTATGAATCTGTTTGAATTTCTGCCTCCCATGCAGAATCTGGCAAAAATGGATATGAACCGATCTCCGGTAGAAATGATGCAACAGCCCGGATTCCTTGTCGGAATATGGTTGTCACTTGTTGCCTTTGTCTTTCTGATCTGGACACTTGTCTGGATGTTCCAGGCGTTGAAAGTCTCCTGTAACCTGAAGGGCTACCGTTTGGGAATCCTTTATTGCGTCGGAGTGTTCGGCGGAGATGTTATCTGCCGGTATCTGATAAGATTATGCTATTGATGTAAGAGTTGCCGGCGCAGTTCTGCAATATCGGTCACGATATAATCGGCCCCAGCCGCAGATAATTCCGCCCGGTCGCCATATCCGTAAAGCACACCGATGGAGTCGAGCTGGTTTTCTTTGGCTCCGATGATGTCGTGCTTGCGGTCGCCGATCATGACAACAGATGAGAGGTCCGTCAGGTTATTGCTCTGCAATGCGTGACGGATTACATCTCCTTTTGTATAGAAAGAACCGTCCAGGCCGCTTCCGGCGACAAAAGTAAAGTAGCGGTCTATATCGAAATAGTCCAGGATGCGTTTGGCAAAGACTGTCGGTTTGGATGTTGCCAGTATAAGGGTGCGCCCTTGCCGGGTTGCCTCCTCCAGAAAATCTTTCATCCCTTCGTATAGCTTGTTTTCGTAAATGCCTGTATCGGCAAAACGTTCCCGGTATTTCGCCGCAGCCTCTTTCGCCTGTTCATCCGTAAAATGGTAAAATTCCCGGAATGAATCCAAGAGGGGAGGCCCGATAAAAGGGCAGAGCTCCCGAAGGTCCTTGACTTGTATGCCGAAATGGTTCAACGCATATTCGACACACCGGGTAATGCCGATCATTGGGTCGGTAATCGTGCCGTCCAGATCCATCAGGAGATAGTTGTATTCTTTCATCAATGATTGTTTTGTTTTCCTTGTTCCATTATCTCCAATGCTGCGTCCAGCCAAGTGTTGATGTCATCCGGATAGTGTTGTCCGGTGCGGGTGTCGCTACGTTTGTGTCCAAGGCGTACGACAACTGCATTCTTATCGGGAATTATAAAGACATATTGCCCGAGTATTCCCCGCATGTACGGAATATCCATGCCTTTGTAGTTCAGATGCCAGAACTGGAAACCATAGCAACGGTTCGGTTCGTCGTATTCCGCAAAGCGGAGCGTACTGTCCGGCGTCGTCGCCTCTTTCAGGTAGCTTTCCGAAATCAGTTGTCTGCCGTTCCAGCTTCCCCCGTTCAGGAGCAATTGACCGAAACGCGCAAAGTCGCGTGCATTGCTGTTGAAGCAACAATAGGCCTTTTCCATACCGTCCTTTTTGTCTAAGCTCCACAAGGCATTCTCTTCCGCTTGCATCGGGGTCCATAGTTTGCGGGAGACATACGAACTGACGCTTTCTCCTGTCGCCTTCTCCACTAAGAAAGCGAGTAGCTGGGTGACGCCGCTCTGGTAGATAAAGTCTACGCCCGGTTCGGCTATCTCTTTCATGCCGAACGCGATCTTGTGCAGGTCATTCCCGTAATACAGTTTTGTCGTGGGGGAGAAAGGTGAAGAATAAGCCTCCTGGAAATCGACGCCCGCGCTCATTGTCAGCAGGTGGCGGATGGTAAGCGTTTTCCCGTTATATCCGTTGAATTCCGGAAAAAAGTCACTGACCGGCTGGTCCACATCCCGGATCAAACCGTCATCAATGGCGCATCCGATAGCCAATGACACGATGCTTTTGGCCATCGAAAACGAGTTACTGTGCGATTCCGGCGAATAGTCTTCCCAATATTGCTCGAAAAGCAACGAACTGTCCTGTATGACGACATACGCCACCGTTCCTAATTCGTCAAAGACCGGAAGATACTTCTCCGGAATCGAACAAGTGTTGTATGCCTCCGCCTGTTTCCAGGGAGACGGATCGCCCGCCTTCACGATCCGGTTCTCAAAGATCGGGTATTGGTCGATCTTGGGGAGGAAATGCGTGAGCGCCCTGCGCAGGTAATAATTGGAGGGCAATGCTAAAAAACCTCCTATGCAACAGGCAAGCAGTAGTATTGCCCATCCAATCTTTTTCATCTATTCCGCCCCTTCTTCTTTATACCAGGATGAGTACATGTGATAATTCTTGGCGATCTTCTGGTTGATCTCTTTCGCCTGTTCCGGGTCCACTTTCTTGACGAATTTGGCCGGTACGCCGGCGTAGATGCTTCCCGGCTCGACGATTGTTTTGCTCAACACGACTGATCCGGCAGCCACAATGGCCCCTTCGCCGATCACGGCATGGTCCAGCACCACCGAACCCATCCCGATCAGGGCGCCGTTGCATATTTTCGCCCCGTGGATCGTCACGTTATGGCCGACCGAGACATCGTCGCCGATTTCAATGGTCGATTTCTCATATAACGTGTGCAGGACAGATCCGTCCTGTATATTCACGCCATTACCGATGCGGATGGAATTGACATCGCCGCGCAGTACCGTTCCGAACCAGATACTGCACCCTTCTCCTATTTCGACATCACCTATTATCGTGGCGTTGTCTGCCAGGAATGTATCTTTACCAATTTTGGGTGTAAAGCCCCTTACCGATTTAATTAAAGCCATAATAATATAATTGACAATTGTCCATTGTTTAAATTTCTGTTGTTTTCTCTTTCAGCCAAGCCTTCTCTTCTTCATTCAGATGCGGGCTTACCAGTTCGTACACCATCTGGTGGTATTTGTTCAACCAGGCATGTTCGCGTACGGAGAGCATGGACGGGATGACCAGTTTGGTGTCGATGTAACATAAAGTCAATGTCTCGAAGCTAAGGAACTTCCCGAACTCGGTTTCACTGTCTTCGCGGATCAGGATCATATTTTCCGTCCGGATGCCATATTCGCCGGGGCGGTACATGGCCGGTTCGTCGCTCATCACCATGCCGGGTTCGAGGATGACAGGGTTTTCTTCCATGCGGATGCTCTGCGGCCCTTCATGCACGTTGAGGCAGTGGCCGATGCCGTGACAGGTGCCGTGCAGGTAGTTGATGCCGGCATCCCAAAGCGCCTTGCGGGCGAAAGCGTCGATCAGGCAACCCCGTATGCCCGCCGGGAATTTACATTTGGCGATACCGATCGTCCCTTTCAGGGCGCGGGTGAAGTCTTTCTTCATCTGTTCGGTCGGCTCGTCGCAAAGGGCGATTGTGCGGGTGATGTCGGTTGTCCCGTCCAGGTATTGGGCACCGGAGTCGAGCAGGTATAAGCTGTCGGTTTTCAATTCCGTATCTGTTTCAGGAGTAGGAGAGTAGTGCACGACTGCCCCATGAGGACCGTAGCTGGAGATGCTGGCGAAACTGTCCATCACATATTGCGGTTGCTCGGCGCGCAGAGCCGTCAGTTTGGCCGCTGCACTCAACTCCGTCACTTTTTCTCCGGCCTTCAGGCTGTTTTCCAGCCAGAAAAAGAACTTGGTCATGGCGATACCGTCTTTCAGGACTGCATTGCGGAATCCCTTTATCTCTGTTTCGTTTTTGATACTTTTCAGGTGGTTGGCAGGCGAAATTCCTTCAATAAGGATGCTGCTTTTCGGTAAGGCATTGCAGATGGCGACATTCGTCCGTTTGCCGTCGATGAAAACCCGTGTCTGTTCGGGCAGGCGTGAAAGATAAGTAGCCAACATGCCATAGTCGGCCAATGTCACCCCTTCTTTCTTCAGATGTTCGGCTATGTCGGCCGGAAGTTTCTTTGGATTGACGAAGAGCACGCTTTCCTTTTCGGAAATAAAGGCGTAGCTGACGACGACCGGATTGTAAGTAACATCCGTTCCCCGGATATTGAATGTCCAGGCCACTTCGTCCAAGGCTGACAGAATGGTGCAGTCGGCACCGGCTTTATGCAACATCTTGTTGATGTCGAGCAGCTTGTCTTCAACCGATCTTCCGCTCAGCTCGATCGGCATTTCGAACATCGGAGCTTCCGGGATGGCTGGCCGGTCTTTCCAGATAGGATCGATCAGGGAAGCGTTTGTGTCCAGTTTGATATCCTTTGCAGCCAGTGATTTCTCCAAAGCGCGTGCTTCGGCTAAGCTGTATGTTTCGCCATTCAGTCCGGCTGTCTGCCCGGCTTTCAGCTCATGCGACAGGAACTCCGGGATTGTCGGTGTTTCGGGCAGCATCATTTTGTAAAGTTCGATACCCGTTCCCTCCAATTCGGTCGTAGCTTGCAGGAAATAACGGGAGTCAGTCCACAATCCGGCTTTGTCGGCTGTAATGACGACAGTACCGGCCGAACCGGTGAACCCGGATATCCATTCACGGTATTTCCAGCAGTCGGCCGGATATTCGCTCATGTGCGGATCGGAAGTCGGAATGATGTAAGCATCAATCTTATGCTGTTTCATTGCGTCCCTCAGGGCGGCAATGCGTTCAGGAATGTTTGTTTTCATCGCATTTTATTTATTTTGTCAACGTTTACTATAGTTGCAAAGTTATAAAATTCCCGGATAACGAAAGAACCTGGCGGGGATTATCTTTGAACCCGGTTGAAAGCTGTCTATCCAAATTGGCAAGAACTACGCTTTGTTGTACAAAAGTAGCACTGTTTTTCCTTGTAATCATACCAAATATGATAATATAAGGCAAAATAGGATATACTGTATTGTTTTTCTATACTGAACAGAAAGCGGTTTTATATAGGAGTTGATGTTCAATGCTTATAGGCATATGTTGAACGGAAAGCGGTTTTTCCCTACCATATATATATAATATAAAATATATACAGTTCTTTTTTTCTTTTATTTAGATAATGATATCCGGAAAAGAAAACAATTGTCTGTAACCACAAAAACAATTACTTTTGAATGCGAAGACAATTGCTTTTGATCATATAGACAGCTGTTTTCCATGCCCATGGAAATGAATACAAATAAATCGATGCCGTTTAAACCGGAAATCGGTTTAAATGCTTATATTTGCCTCTACACACTTTAATACATAGAAAGCCATGAAGAAGTTGATTGTTTTTACCTGTTTCTTGGGCTTGCTTTTCTGTTTAAGCTCCTGTTCGTCGTACTACTATTCGATGTTGAGTGCCAATAGTGGTATTTCGGGAATGAACGAATATAATGATTTCGTGCAGGAGAACGACAGCGTGTGCATCATCTATAATTTTTATGGGGAAGATGCGCCGGTGAATGTGACAGTGTATAATAAATTGGACGAGCCGATGTATATCGATTGGCAACGTTCTTCCCTGGTTCTGGGAGACGAAGCGATAAGCTATTATCAGGATGTAATGCCTGTACATGGGAAGGTGGAATCTTACTCTTCTACCTGGCAAGATGGTACGGTCAGCGGTTATTCAAGCGGTTCCTTTTTCGGGGAAGTGCAGTTGCCGAGAGGAGTCGAATTTATTCCACCTAAGTCAAGGGTCGAATCTTCAGCTTTGTGTTTGGGACGGGAGTTTCTGGACCAGATTCCTGATCGCAGCTTTACGAAACGCTCTTTTGTGACATCCGACGGCAACAGGACAAACCTGAAAGTAATGGAGTTCACGGAGCGAAACAGTCCGTTGCATATCAGGAGTTATCTGACCATTTATACGGGAAAGGAAGAACATAAATCCGTTTATGAATCGTCTTTCTATCTTTCCGAATGGGTAGATGCCGGAAAGATGTCTCCTTCGGGCATCCGGATCGGGCAGAGCGAGGAAGGCAATTTCTCCTATTATTGTAACCGGCGTGGTCAAACGACCGGTTGGATTATCGGATATGCGGCTTTAGGGGTTTCTGCACTTACTTCTATAATCCTTATTGTGACACATAAGCCCTCTATGGATATGCCGAGCCATTTTTGATCAGTAAATAAAAAAGATGAATACAATTATTGCCGCCTTAAAGACCGTTCGCCTGAGTGAAGATGCGAGCGCTGTCATTATTTTGGATCAGATCCGTTTGCCGGGTGAAGAAGTTTACATTTCCCTCGCTTCGGCTGCCGAGGTTTGGGATGCCATATATAAGTTAAAGGTACGCGGAGCACCTGCCATCGGGATTGCGGCTGCCTATGGCATTTACGTCTGTAGCAGGCAGATCCAGGCTGCTGCGTTCGATGATTTTTACAGGGAATTTCTGAAGATCAAGGACTATCTGGCCTCTTCCCGTCCGACGGCAGTCAATCTGGTTGCTGCGCTGAACCGGATGGAGAAGGTCGTAACCGGTCATCCGGACTTTCCGGTGGCGGAACTTCTGCGGCTTTTACATGCCGAGTCGGAGGCTATCCGGGCAGAAGATGCAGCCGCTTGCCGTAAGATAGGGGAGAACTGCCTTTCCTTGCTCAAGCCGGGAATGGGAATCCTGACACACTGTAATGCCGGGCATTTGGCTGTTTCGGAATATGGGACGGCATTGGCTCCGGTCTATCTGGGGGAAGAACGCGGGTACGGATTTAAGGTGTTTGCCGATGAAACACGCCCGCTGCTGCAGGGAGCGCGCCTGACGGCCTACGAATTGCATAAGGCCGGCGTGGACGTTACGCTGATCTGCGATAATATGGCGTCGATCGTCATGAAAAAAGGTTGGGTGCAGGCGGTTGTGGTCGGTTGCGACCGGATCGCGGCTAATGGTGATGTGGCCAACAAGATCGGAACTTCAGGCGTGGCGATCCTGGCCCGTCATTACGGCATTCCTTTTTATGTGCTGGGGCCGACGTCGACGATCGACCTGGCTTGTCCGGACGGAGATTCGATCGTCATCGAAGAACGTAGCCCTGATGAAATTACGGATATGTGGTACACTTCGAGGATGGCTCCCGAAGGAGTGAAAGCCTATAATCCTGCTTTCGATGTGACTTCCCACGAACTGATAACTGCGATTATAACGGAAAAGGGGATTGCTTATCCGCCTTTCCGGTTGGATGATTTATAAAAAATATTCTTCGAAAGTTTTGCTAATCCCGAAACAATCAGTAATTTTGCTGCCCAATTTGTGGATATAGTAATAAACAATATAATAAAATTAAATTATGATCGTAGTTCCATTGAAAGAAGGCGAAAACATTGAAAAAGCGCTGAAGAAATTCAAAAGAAAGTTTGAAAAGACAGGTGTAGTTAAAGAATTGAGAAACCGTCAGGCTTTCGAAAAACCCTCTGTTACAAAGAGAAAACAGACTATGCGCGCTGTTTACGTTCAGCAATTGCAGCAGGTAGAAGAATAAAAATACAAAATCTATCTGCCAGGCTTGTTTTATTGGATTCTTATTCCTATTTTCGTTGCATAAAAGTTGATGCAACGTGAATGTGCAGATTGATTCGTTTTTAGATTATCTTCGGTATGAGCGGAATTATTCCGAATATACGATTGATGCTTATTCTCAGGATTTGCATCAGTTTGAAGGTTTTGTAAAAGAGAAGAAAGAAGGCGCATTTATACCGGAAGAAGTAGATACGGATATTGTACGGAATTGGATTATATTCTTATTGGATAGCAAGATTTCGCCCGTGTCGGTCAACCGGAAATTAAGTTCTTTGAAGTCTTTTTTTAAATTCCTTATGAAGCAGGGATTTGTTTCTGTAAACCCGTTACGGTTTGTAACCGGTCCGAAAACAAAGAAGCCGTTACCTACTTTTGTAAAAGAGAAGGATATGGAACAATTGCTGGATGGAGACGGGTTTGATGAGGATTTTGAAGGTGTGAGGGATCGCTTGATTCTTGAAATGCTTTACGACACCGGTGTGCGGCGTTCGGAGTTGGTCGGCTTGTTAGATGCCGACATAGACTACGATGCCATGCAGATCAAGGTGACGGGGAAGCGCAACAAACAACGGTTGATCCCTTTTGCAGAAAGATTGAAAAACTTGATGCTTGCATACACTGAAGTCCGAAATCGTGAAGTTGGCTCAGGAAGCGGATGGTTCTTGGTTCGGAAGAACGGAGAACAGTTGTCCACCAGCATTCTTTATACAATAGTAAAAAAGAAGCTCTCGGACATTCCGACATTGGCAAAATGCAGTCCCCACGTATTAAGACATTCATTTGCGACAAGTATGTTGAATAACGGAGCGGAGCTGAACGCCGTGAAAGAGTTACTCGGACACAGCAGTCTGGCTTCAACCAGTATTTACACACATACAACCTTTGAGGAATTAAAAAAAGTGTATCATGCTCATCCAAGAGCACAAAAAGAAGGAGGTTAATTATGGACATTAGAATTCAGGCAATCCATTTTGACGCAACAGTTCAACTGGAAGCGTTTATTCAGAAGAAAGTTAGTAAGTTGGAGCAATACTTCGACGGCATAATATTAGCAGAAGTAACGTTGAAGGTTGTCAAACCTGAGACCGCGAAGAATAAAGAAGCTGCTATTCGACTGAAAATTAAGAATGGAGACTGTTTTGCTGAGAAGGTAAATGACACTTTTGAAGGATCAATCGACGAATGTGTCGAAGCGCTGGAAAAGCAATTAGTTAAATTCAAGGAAAAAATCAGAGCCAAATAAAAAAAACGGTAGATAAATTTGGTATGTAAGAAATAATGCCTAAATTTGCAGCCGTTTCGCCTTGGTGACGAAACGGCTGCTTTTTGAAGCGGACATGCCTCTTTAGCTCAGTTGGCCAGAGCACGTGATTTGTAATCTCGGGGTCGTTGGTTCGAATCCGACAAGAGGCTCAAAACAACATATTGGGCAGTTACCAGAGTGGCCAAATGGGGCTGACTGTAACTCAGCTGTCTTTCGACTTCGGTGGTTCGAATCCATCACTGCCCACTTGCTAATTGAAAATGGACAATTGGCAATTAAATTGCGGAAGTAGCTCAGTTGATAGAGCATTAGCCTTCCAAGCTGAGGGTCGCGGGTTTGAGCCCCGTCTTCCGCTCTTATTTATTGCCTGTGTAGCTCAGCGGTAGAGCACTTCCTTGGTAAGGAAGAGGTCCCGAGTTCAAGTCTCGGCACCGGCTCAAAAATGATATTTTAGAACATGATCATTAATCAAATAAAGAACAATTAAAGTTATGGCAAAAGAGAAATTTGACAGATCGAAACCACATGTGAACATTGGTACGATTGGTCACGTTGACCACGGTAAAACAACTTTGACAGCTGCTATCACAACAGTATTGGCAAAGAAAGGTCTTTCAGAATTGCGTTCATTCGATTCTATCGACAACGCTCCTGAAGAAAAAGAGAGAGGTATTACAATCAACACTTCTCACGTAGAGTATTCGACTGCAAACCGTCACTATGCTCACGTAGACTGTCCGGGTCACGCCGACTACGTAAAGAACATGGTAACTGGTGCTGCTCAGATGGACGGTGCTATCATCGTAGTTGCTGCTACTGATGGTCCTATGCCTCAGACTCGCGAGCACATCCTGTTGGCTCGTCAGGTAAACGTTCCGAGATTGGTTGTTTTCATGAACAAATGTGACATGGTAGACGACGAAGAAATGTTGGAACTGGTTGAAATGGAAATGAGAGAATTGCTTTCTTTCTATGATTTCGACGGCGATAACACTCCGATCATCCGTGGTTCTGCTCTGGGTGCTTTGAACGGTGACGCAAAATGGGAAGAAAAAGTAATGGAGCTGATGGAAGCTGTAGATACTTGGATTCCG
The DNA here is from genome assembly GCF_003479205.1 of Parabacteroides sp. AF17-28. NCBI lineage: Bacteria > Pseudomonadati > Bacteroidota > Bacteroidia > Bacteroidales > Tannerellaceae > Parabacteroides > Parabacteroides sp. AF17-28. The sequence continues at coordinate 66,387 of NZ_QUGV01000005.1, forward strand.
CTGCCTCCGCGTGAAGTTGACAAACCTTTCTTGATGCCGGTTGAAGACGTGTTCTCTATCACAGGTCGTGGTACAGTTGCTACAGGTCGTATCGAAACAGGTATCGTAAAAGTTGGTGAAGAAGTTCAGATCATCGGTCTGGGTGCTGACGGCATGAAATCTGTTGTAACAGGTGTTGAAATGTTCCGTAAGCTGTTGGATCAGGGTGAAGCTGGTGACAACGTAGGTCTGTTGCTGCGTGGTATCGACAAGAACGAAATCAAACGTGGTATGGTAATCTGCCACCCGGGTCAGGTTAAAGAACACTCTCGCTTCAAAGCTGAGGTTTATATCCTGAAAAAAGAAGAAGGTGGTCGTCACACTCCGTTCCACAACAAATACCGTCCTCAGTTCTATATCCGTACATTGGACGTTACAGGTGAAATCACTCTTCCGGAAGGAACTGAAATGGTAATGCCTGGTGATAACGTAACAATCGAAGTTGAACTGATCTACCCGGTAGCTTGTAACGTAGGTCTTCGTTTCGCTATCCGCGAAGGTGGACGTACAGTAGGTGCTGGTCAGATCACAGAATTAGAAAACTAATTCAAATACATACAAAGTGTAGCCAGTCTTGTTAAAGGACTGGCTATTTTACGGAAGTAGCTCAGTCGGTAGAGCACTGGTCTCCAAAACCAGGTGTCGGGAGTTCGAGCCTCTCCTTCCGTGCTAAAAATCTATAGATTCGATGAAAAAGATAATTACTTATATTAAGGAATCTTATAACGAACTTGTTTATAAAGTTTCTTGGCCTACGAGAACAGAGCTTTCCAATAGTGCTGTGGTTGTTATGTTTGCTTCCCTTATAATCGCCGCATTAATCTTTGTTATTGATTTAGGCTTTGAAGGCGTGATGCGTTTCTTCTACGAGAAAATCTTTTAATCAGTTTAGAGTATGTCTGATATTCAAAAGAAATTTTATGTTCTGCGCGCCATTAGTGGCAAGGAGAATAAAGTCAGAGAATACCTCGAGGCTGAACTGAAGAATACAGATCTGGGTGAATATGTCAACCAGGTGCTGATTCCTACGGAAAAGACTTTCACGGTACGTAATGGTAAGAAAGTGATGAAAGAAAGAGCTTACTTGCCGGGTTATGTATTGGTAGAGGCTGCATTGGTCGGAGAAGTTGCTCATCGATTGAGAAACATTCCCAATGTGATCGGATTTTTAGGTGGATCGGATAATCCCGTTCCCTTGCGTCCGGCAGAAGTAAGCCGTATTTTAGGTACGGTCGACGAACTGCAGGAACAGCAGGAAGACCTGGACGTCCAGTTCTATGTTGGCGAGAATGTGAAAATCACCTTTGGACCGTTCAACGGTTTCACCGGTGTAATCGAAGAGGTCAATGCCGAGAAAAAGAAACTCAAAGTGATGGTTAAGGTCTTCGGACGTAAGACACCGCTTGAGTTGGGTTATATGCAAGTAGAGAAAGAATAAGTACTCTTGTTACGAAAAGTACTCCTTTCTTAAAGTTATCGATGTTATATATCTAAAAAATTTTAGAAACAATGGCTAAAGAAGTTGCTGGACAAATCAAATTGCAGATTAAAGGAGGAGCAGCAAACCCTTCTCCCCCAGTAGGACCTGCTTTAGGTTCTAAGGGTATTAATATTATGGAGTTTTGCAAGCAATTTAATGCCAGAACCCAAGACAAAGCTGGTAAGGTTTTACCTGTGGTAATTACTTACTATGCTGATAAGTCTTTCGACTTTGTTGTGAAAACACCTCCTGTAGCTATCCAATTACTGGAAGCTTCCAAACAGAAAGGTGGTTCTGCTGAGCCGAATCGTAAGAAGATTGCAGAAATCTCTTGGGATCAGGTAAAAACTATTGCAGAAGACAAGTTAGTCGATCTGAACTGCTTCACTGTTGAGTCAGCTATGAAAATGGTTGCCGGAACAGCAAGAAGTATGGGTATCACTGTTAAAGGGACATTCCCGGGTAATAATTAATAAACTTCAATTGAGATGAGTAAACTTACAAAGAATCAAAAGTTGGCTTTGGGCAAGATTGAAGCTGGGAAAGCATACACATTGAAAGAAGCTTCAGCTTTAGTAAAGGAAATTACTACTACTAAGTTTGATGCATCCGTAGATGTTGATGTCCGTTTAGGTGTTGACCCTCGTAAAGCTAACCAAATGGTAAGAGGCGTGGTTTCACTGCCTCACGGAACTGGTAAGCAAGTTCGGGTTCTCGCATTATGTACACCAGACAAGGAAGCTGAAGCAACTGCTGCTGGAGCTGACTATGTAGGATTAGATGAGTATATTGAAAAGATTAAAGGCGGTTGGACTGATATTGACGTAATTATCACGATGCCTTCTATCATGGGTAAAATCGGTGCTCTGGGTAGAGTATTAGGCCCGCGTGGTTTGATGCCTAACCCGAAGAGTGGTACGGTTACCAATGAGATCGGCAACGCTGTGAAAGAAGTTAAGCAAGGTAAGATCGACTTTAAGGTAGACAAATCCGGTATCGTTCACACTTCAATCGGTAAGGTTTCTTTTAACCCCGATCAAATCCGTGACAATGCTAAGGAATTTATTTCAACTCTTCTGAAGTTGAAACCGTCTGCAGCTAAAGGTACATATATAAAGAGCATTTATCTTTCAAGTACAATGAGTGCGGGTATTAAAATAGACCCCAAATCAGTTGAAGAAAACTAATTAAAATTATTGGACAATGAAAAAGGAAGATAAGAGCTTAGTCATAGATCAACTGACTGAAATCGTAAAGGAATATCCTAATTTCTATTTGACTGATATCGAAGCATTGAATGCTGAGAAAACAAGCAAATTGAGACGGGAATGTTTCAAGAATGAGATCAAGTTGGTTGTTGTAAAGAATAACTTGCTTAAGAAAGCATTGGAAAATGTAGGTGGTGATTTTTCTCCTCTGCATGTTGCAATGAAAGGCAATACAGCTGTGATGTTCTCACAGACTGCTAACGCACCTGCTCGTCTGATTAAGAGTTTTACCAAGGATGCTAAGAAAGATACTGTTGCTAAACCGGAATTGAAAGCTGCCTATGTACAGGAAAGCTTCTATGTCGGCGCAGAGAACCTTGAAGCACTGGTAAATATCAAGAGCAAAAACGAACTTATCGGAGATGTTATCATGCTGTTGCAATCTCCGGCGAAGAACGTTATCTCTGCTCTTCAGTCATCAGGACAAACTATCCATGGTCTGTTGAAGACTCTGGAAGAAAGATAATTTTTTTAATTTACACAGATAAACAAACATTTAAATCATACAAAAATGGCAGATTTGAAAGCTTTTGCAGAACAATTAGTAAACCTGACCGTAAAAGAAGTTAGCGAACTGGCTACAATCCTGAAAGAAGAATATGGTATCGAACCTGCAGCTGCAGCTGTTGCTGTTGCTGGTCCTGCTGCTGGCGGCGCTGCTGCTGCAGAAGAAGAAAAGACTTCTTTTGACGTAGTATTGAAAGCAGCTGGTGCAAACAAGCTGGCTATCGTTAAGTTGGTAAAAGAATTAACAGGTCTTGGTTTGAAAGAAGCTAAAGATATGGTAGATGGTGCTCCCAGCGCTATCAAAGAAGGAATCGCTAAAGCTGATGCTGAAGCATTGAAGAAACAGTTGGAAGAAGCTGGAGCTGAAGTTGAGCTTAAATAGTATTTATAACCTGGTAATCAGGTGATTTGGTTAAGAGTCTCCCTCCAAGGAGATTCTTAACCTTTTTGTGTCTATAATTTCAATAAGTTCAATAAATTCCTTACTAGATGTCTTCAACAGCTGAAAACCAAAGAGTTAATTTTGCTTCGATTAAAAATCAGTTCCCGTATCCGGACTTTCTCGAAGTACAATTGAAGTCATTTCAAGACTTTCTTCAACTTGACACACCTCCCGAAAAGAGAAAAAAGGAGGGATTGTATAAGGTATTTGCTGAGAATTTTCCGATAGCAGATACTCGTAACAATTTTGTGTTGGAGTTCTTAGATTACTATATTGATCCGCCCCGTTACACGATTGATGAGTGTATCGCTCGCGGGTTAACCTATAGTGTGCCTTTAAAAGCGAAGTTAAAACTGTATTGTACAGACCCTGATCACGAGGATTTCGATACCGTGATACAGGATGTGTATCTGGGCCCGATTCCGTATATGACGGAGAGAGGTACTTTCGTGATAAATGGTGCAGAGCGTGTTGTGGTTTCACAATTACACCGTTCACCCGGTGTGTTCTTCGGACAGAGTACACACGCTAATGGTACAAAGTTGTATTCAGCACGTATCATTCCTTTTAAAGGTTCCTGGATCGAATTCGCAACAGACATCAACAATGTGATGTATGCGTATATCGACCGTAAAAAGAAATTGCCTGTAACAACCCTTTTAAGAGCTATTGGTTTTGAAAGCGATAAAGACATTCTCGAAATCTTTAATCTGGCGGAAGAAGTAAAAGTTTCAAAGACAAACCTGAAGAAACTGATCGGCCGTAAGCTGGCTGCCCGTGTATTGAAGACTTGGGTGGAAGATTTCGTAGATGAAGATACCGGTGAGGTTGTTTCTATTGAACGTAATGACGTTATCATCGACCGTGAGTCGGTTCTTGATAGCGACAACATAGAGGCTATCCTGGAGTCTGGTACGCAGAACATTCTGTTGCATCGCGAAGACCAGAATCTTTCGGATTATGCCATCATCTATAATACGCTCCAGAAAGACCCCAGTAACTCTGAAAAGGAAGCTGTCCTGTATATTTACCGTCAGTTGCGTAATGCAGAACCTGCAGATGAAGCAAGTGCCCGTGAAGTTATTCAGAACCTGTTCTTCTCTGAAAAGCGTTATGACTTAGGTGAAGTAGGCCGTTACAGAATTAATAAGAAGTTGAACCTTACTACCAGCGATGATATTAAGGTTTTGACGAAAGAAGATATAATCGAGATCATCAAGTATCTGATCGAGTTGATCAACTCGAAGGCGATTGTTGATGATATCGACCACTTGAGTAACCGTCGTGTGCGTACAGTTGGCGAGCAGCTGTATAACCAGTTCGGTATTGGTCTGGCCCGTATGTCCCGTACGGTTCGTGAACGTATGAACGTTCGCGATAATGAAGTGTTTACCCCGATCGATTTGATTAACGCGAAGACCATTTCTTCGGTTGTCAACTCTTTCTTCGGTACGAATGCTTTGTCGCAGTTTATGGACCAGACAAACCCGCTGGCTGAGATTACGCATAAACGTCGTTTGTCTGCCCTGGGACCGGGCGGTCTGTCTCGTGAACGTGCCGGATTTGAGGTTCGTGACGTACACTATACACACTATGGCCGTCTTTGTCCTATTGAAACTCCTGAAGGTCCGAATATCGGTTTGATCTCATCCCTTTGTGTGTATGCAAAGATCAATGATCTGGGCTTTATCTCTACTCCGTATCGTAAGGTTGTGGATGGTAAAGTCGACTTCTCTGACGAAGGTTTACAATATTACACGGCAGAGGAAGAGGAAGAATTGACCATCGCACAGGGTAATGCCCCTTTGAATGATGATGGCAAATTTATACTTGATAGGGTGAAAGCTCGTTTTGAAGCGGACTTCCCTGTTGTACCGCCTTCTGAAATCGACTTGATGGACGTTGCTCCGCAGCAGATTGCTTCTATTGCGGCCTCTTTGATTCCGTTCTTGGAACATGACGATGCCAACCGTGCATTGATGGGATCTAACATGATGCGCCAGGCAGTTCCTTTGTTGCGTACGGATGCTCCGATCGTGGGTACCGGTATCGAGGCACAGGTTGCACGCGATTCACGTACACAGATCATGGCTGAACGCGAAGGTGAAGTCGTATTTGTGGATGCTACTTGCATCAAGATCAAATATGATCGTACGGAAGACGAAGAATTCGTAAGTTTCGAAGATTCAATTAAGACATATACGATTCCGAAATGGCGTAAGACGAACCAGAGTACGACTGTCGATTTGCGTCCGATCTGCCATCGTGGCCAGCGTGTGAAAGCCGGTGATATTTTGACAGAGGGCTATTCTACCCAGAATGGTGAATTGGCACTGGGACGTAATGTGAAAGTGGCCTATATGCCTTGGAAGGGATACAATTATGAGGATGCTATCGTTCTGAACGAACGTATGGTTCGTGAGGACTTCTTTACTTCAGTTCACGTTGACGAATATATTTTGGAAGTTCGTGAAACGAAACGTGGTATGGAAGAGTTGACATCCGATATTCCTAATGTCAGCGAAGAAGCAACCAAGGATTTGGACGAGAGAGGTATTGTCCGTGTAGGTGCCCGCATTGAACCGGGTGATATCCTGATCGGTAAGATTACTCCGAAAGGGGAATCGGATCCTTCTCCGGAAGAAAAACTGCTTCGTGCGATCTTCGGCGATAAGGCCGGTGATGTGAAGGATGCTTCTTTGAAGGCGACTCCGTCTTTGCGTGGTGTGGTTATCGAAACTGCTTTATTCTCGAAAGCTGTTAAAAAGCGTAAGTCCAGACTGACTGATAAGGCTATTCTGCCGAAGCTGGATGAGGAATACGAAATGAAGATGGCCGACCTGAAGAATCTGTTGGTCGACAAATTGTTGGTTTTGACCACTGGTAAGGTTTCTCAGGGTGTAAAAGACTATATGAATACAGAGATCATTGCGAAAGGAGCGAAATTCTCTCGTAAGGCTCTGGAAGATTTGGATTACAATGCTGTTCAGGTAAGCAAATGGACTGCTGATGCAGATAAGAACGAACTTATCAAGCAGGTGATCCTGAACTATCTGAAGAAATATAAAGAACTGGATGCCGAGTTAAGACGTAAGAAATTCGATCTTACGATCGGTGATGAACTGCCGACTGGTATTGTTCAGATGGCGAAAGTTTATATTGCAAAGAAACGTAAGATTCAGGTAGGTGATAAGATGGCCGGTCGCCATGGTAACAAGGGTATTGTTTCCAAGATCGTTCGTCAGGAGGATATGCCGTTCCTGGAAGACGGAACTCCGGTTGATATTTGTTTGAACCCGCTGGGTGTGCCTTCCCGTATGAACTTGGGACAGATCTTTGAAGCTGTGTTAGGTTGGGCCGGTCGCTCGATGGGTGTGAAGTTTGCTACTCCGATTTTCGATGGTGCGACTTTGGATGATATGAACGAATGGACGGATAAAGCCGGTGTGCCCCGCTATGGTAAAACTTACCTGTATGATGGTGGAACCGGTGAACGTTTTGACCAGCCGGCTACGGTCGGTGTTACGTACTTCCTGAAATTGGGTCACATGGTTGATGATAAGATGCACGCCCGTTCTATCGGTCCGTACTCTCTTATTACTCAACAGCCTCTGGGTGGTAAGGCACAGTTTGGTGGTCAGCGTTTCGGAGAAATGGAAGTTTGGGCACTGGAAGCTTTCGGTGCTGCACATGTTCTTCAGGAAATCCTTACAATCAAGTCTGATGACGTTGTCGGACGTTCCAAAGCTTATGAAGCAATCGTGAAAGGTGATCCGATGCCACAACCGGGTATCCCTGAATCTCTGAACGTATTGCTGCACGAACTGAGAGGTCTTGGTTTAAGCTTCACTCTGGATTAATTCAAAAAACAATATAAGTAGATGGGCTTCGGCTCATCTGCTTACTCATTGATAACTCTTTATAAATAAAAAATATGGCCTTTAGAAAAGAAAACAAGATAAAGAGTAACTTTTCAAAAATAACCATCGGTCTGGCTTCCCCTGAAGAAATTCTTGAAAACTCCAGTGGTGAAGTTTTGAAACCGGAAACGATTAACTATCGTACGTACAAACCTGAGCGTGACGGTCTTTTTTGCGAGCGTATTTTTGGTCCGATCAAGGATTACGAATGCCATTGCGGAAAATACAAGCGTATCCGTTACAAAGGGATTGTCTGCGATCGTTGCGGGGTGGAAGTTACAGAGAAAAAAGTGCGTCGCGAACGTATGGGACACATCCATCTGGTAGTTCCCGTCGCTCATATCTGGTATTTCCGTTCCCTGCCCAATAAAATCGGTTACTTGTTAGGCTTGCCGACCAAGAAGCTGGATTCTATTATTTATTACGAACGTTATGTGGTGATTCAGCCGGGGTGCGTAGACACTGTTGCTGAATTGGACTTGCTTTCGGAAGAAGAATATCTGCAGATCCTGGACAACCTGCCAAAGGAAAACCAGATGCTGGAAGATACGGACCCCAATAAGTTTATCGCAAAGATCGGTGCTGAAGCAATCTATGATTTGCTGGCCCGTCTGGATTTGGATTCTTTGTCTTACGAATTGCGTCACCGTGCAAGTACGGACGGTTCACAGCAGCGTAAGAACGAAGCGTTGAAACGTTTGCAGGTCGTTGAATCTTTCCGTGCTTCCAGAGGCCGTAACAAACCGGAATGGATGATCGTGAAGGTGGTGCCGGTTATTCCGCCCGAACTGCGTCCGTTGGTTCCGTTGGATGGTGGACGTTTTGCCACTTCCGATTTGAACGATTTGTATCGTCGTGTTATCATCCGTAACAATCGTTTGAAACGATTGATCGATATCAAGGCTCCCGAAGTGATTTTGCGTAATGAAAAACGTATGCTTCAGGAAGCTGTGGACTCACTGTTTGACAACTCTCGTAAGTCGAGTGCCGTTAAGACAGATGCCAACCGTCCGCTGAAGTCTCTCTCTGACAGTTTGAAAGGTAAACAAGGTCGTTTCCGTCAGAACTTGTTGGGTAAACGTGTTGACTATTCAGCTCGTTCGGTTATCGTCGTAGGTCCTGAATTGAAGATGCATGAATGTGGTCTGCCGAAGAATATGGCAGCCGAACTTTATAAACCTTTCGTAATCCGTAAATTGATCGAACGCGGTATCGTGAAGACGGTTAAATCTGCAAAGAAAATCGTGGATCGTAAAGAACCGGTTGTTTGGGATATTCTGGAATATGTAATGAAAGGTCATCCTGTATTGCTGAACCGTGCACCGACATTGCACCGTTTGGGTATCCAGGCATTCCAGCCGAAGCTGATCGAAGGAAAGGCTATTCAGCTGCACCCGTTGGCATGTACGGCTTTCAACGCCGACTTCGACGGTGACCAGATGGCTGTTCACTTGCCTTTAGGAAACGAAGCCGTATTGGAAGCACAGATGTTGATGCTGGCTTCCCATAACATTCTGAACCCGGCAAACGGTGCGCCTATTACCGTTCCTTCCCAGGATATGGTATTGGGTCTGTACTACATCACAAAGATGCGCAAGGGGGCACAAGGCGAAGGTTTGGTATTCTATGGACCGGAAGAAGCAACGATTGCATATAATGAGAAGAAGGTGGATATCCACGCTCCGATCAAAGTGTATGTGAACGACATCGACAAGGATGGCAATCCGGTTAAGAAAATGATCGAAACTTCTGTCGGCCGTTTGATGGTTAATGAATTCGTTCCGGAAGAAGTAGGTTATATCAATGAAGTATTGGGTAAAAAAGCACTGCGCGATATCATCGGTAAGGTGATTAAGGTTTGTGGTGTTGCCCGTACGGCTCAGTTCTTGGACGATATCAAGAATTTGGGTTATTACATGGCCTTTAAGGGTGGTCTGTCTTTCAACTTGGCCGACGTTCTGATCCCGCCTCAGAAAGAGGAATTGGTGAAAGAAGGTTATGACGAAGTTGAGCAGATTATGAACAACTACAATATGGGGTTCATCACCAACAACGAACGTTACAATCAGATTATCGATACATGGACACATGTCAACAGCAAGCTGTCTGATACATTGATGAAGCAGTTGACGGCTGATAACGACGGTTTCAACTCTATCTATATGATGATGGATTCTGGAGCCCGTGGTTCTAAGGAACAGATTCGTCAGTTGTCCGGTATGCGTGGTTTGATGGCAAAACCGCAGAAGAGTGGCGCGGAAGGCGGTCAGATCATTGAAAACCCGATCCTTTCAAACTTTAAGGAAGGTTTGTCTGTGTTGGAGTACTTTATTTCAACTCACGGTGCTCGTAAAGGTTTGGCCGATACGGCTTTGAAGACTGCCGATGCCGGTTATCTGACTCGTCGTCTGGTTGACGTTTCGCACGATGTGATCATCAACGAAGAAGACTGTGGTACGTTGCGTGGCTTGATCTGTACGGAATTAAAGAATAATGATGAAGTGATCGCAAGTTTGGGAGAACGTATCCTGGGACGTGTGTCGGTTCATGATGTCATTCATCCGTTGACAGGCGAAGTTATTGTCCGTGCCGGTGAGGAAATCCGTGAAGATGCAGCCAAGAAGATCGAAGATTCTCCGATCGAAAGTGTTGAAATCCGTTCTGTATTGACTTGTGAATCCAAGAAAGGTGTTTGTGCAAAATGTTATGGCCGTAACCTGGCAACGAACCAGATGGTTCAGAAAGGTGAGGTTGTCGGCGTTATTGCTGCACAGTCAATCGGTGAACCGGGTACTCAGTTGACATTGCGTACATTCCACGTCGGTGGTATCGCTTCTAACGTCGCTACAGAAAACAGCATTACTTCTAAATATGACGGTGTTCTGGAAATCGAAGAGCTTCGTGCCGTAGACAGTGAAGAGGGAGGCAAGAAATGTCAGGTTGTTGTAAGCCGTCTGGCTGAACTTCGTATTGTAGATCCTACGACGAAGATTGTCTTGTTGGCTCATAATATTCCTTATGGTTCCAAATTGTTCTTCAAGAATGGGGATACAATCAAGAAAGGTGATGTTATCATCGAATGGGACCCGTTCAATGCCGTTATCGTATCTGAGGTTTCCGGTAAAATCGAATTTGAGAGCTTGGTTGAAAACGTAACTTACAATGTTGAAAGTGACGAAACAACCGGTTTGAAGGAAAAGATCATTATCGAATCCAAGGATAAGACGAAAGCTCCGGCTGCCCACATTGTGGATGAAAACGGAAATTATCTGAAGAATTACTCATTGCCGTTAGGTGCTCACGTTGTGAAAGACGAGGGCGATATGGTCCGGGCCGGTGAGGTTTTGGTTAAGATCCCGCGTGCTGTAAGTAAAGCAGGTGATATTACCGGTGGTTTGCCTCGTGTAACAGAATTGTTCGAGGCTCGTAACCCGTCTAACCCGGCTGTCGTTTCAGAAATCGATGGTGAGGTTGGCTTTGGTAAGATCAAACGTGGTAACCGTGAAATTACCGTCACTTCTAAACTGGGTGAAGTTAAGAAATATATGGTGCCTCTGTCTAAGCAGCTGCTTGTTCAGGAAAATGACTATATCCGTGCCGGTATGCCGTTGTCTGATGGTGCAACAACTCCGTCTGATATTCTGGCTATCATGGGGCCGACGGCAGTTCAGGAGTATATCGTAAATGAAATCCAGGACGTATATCGTCTGCAGGGTGTGAAGATTAACGATAAACACTTCGAAGTAATCGTCCGCCAGATGATGCGTAAGGTGGAAATCATCGATCCGGGAGATACTCGCTTCTTGGAACAGCAGGTTGTAGACAAGCTGGAAGTAATGGATGAAAACGATCGTATCTGGGGCAAGAAAGTTGTTACGGATCCGGGAGATTCCCAGACATTGCAGGCTGGTCAGATCGTGACGGTTCGTAAGTTGAGAGACGAGAACAGTATGCTGAAACGCCGCGACTTGAAGTTGGTTGAAGTGCGTGATGCGGTTCCGGCTACAGCCAATCAGATTCTCCAGGGTATTACCCGCGCAGCTCTGCAGACAAATAGCTTTATGTCTGCCGCATCTTTCCAGGAAACGACGAAAGTGTTGAACGAAGCTGCTATCAATGGAAAGGTAGACCGCTTGGAAGGTTTGAAAGAAAATGTTATCTGTGGTCATCTTATTCCTGCCGGTACAGGTCAGCGTGATTTCGACAAGCTGGTTGTTGGTGCTAAAGATGAATTCGAACGTATTTTTGCAAATCGTAAGAACGTCGTAGACTTTAATGCTATGGACAGAGACGACGAGTAATATACGAAAGTAAAATAGTAAATAGGGCTATCGGATTTTTATTCGGTAGCCCTATTTTGTTTTCTGGAATTTGTTTAATAAGGTCAGAGTCCTTATATTTGTGTATTGACTTGATAATTAAAATATGCGATATATGAAAAAAGTTCTGCTCTATTTATTTGCTTTTCTTTTATCTATGAATGTTGCTTTTGCCAAGCATCCTGATAATGAAATGAATGTAATGTCTTTTAATATTCGTTTGAGTACGAAAGCGGATGGAGATAATTGGTGGGAACACAGGAAAGATCTGGCCGCAAATGTGGTTAAGTTTTACGATGTGGATATGTTTGGTGCTCAGGAAGTGCTGCATAATCAATTAACTGATTTATTGGAGCGTCTGCCTGATTATGGATATGTAGGGGTAGGGCGTGAGGATGGCAAAACTAAGGGAGAATATGCTCCTATCATATATCGGAAGGATCGTTTTACCGTTGTGAAAAGTGGCAATTTCTGGTTGGCAGAAGATATAAATGCTGTAGGAAAGAAAGGTTGGGATGCTGCTTGTGAGCGCGTGGCAACTTGGGCTGTCTTTAAAGATAAAGAATCCGGGAAAGAGTTTTTCTTTCTGAATACTCATCTGGATCATATGGGAAAGGTGGCTCGTCACGAAGGTGCTTCTCTGGTTCTTGCGCAGGTAAAAAGCTTATCCGGAAATTTACCGGTGGTTGTTACCGGTGATTTTAATGCAGTTCCGGAAGATGATCCGATCAAAGTTCTGACGGACGCTAATGATCCGCGTTGCTTAACGCATACCCGTACAGTGGCTCCGTTACGTTATGGTCCGGAGTGGACTTTTCATGATTTCGGACGTATTCCCTTGGAGAAACGTGAGTGGATCGATTATATATTTGTGAAAGGCAATATAAAGGTCCTTCGTCACGGTGTGTTGGCTGAAAGTCTGGGAAATTTGTATCCTTCAGACCATTGTCCGGTTATATCAAGAATACTTATTCAGTAAACAGATTATGGATTCCGTAGATGTATTAAGAGAGATTACGCCGCTTTCACCTGAAGATTGTTTTATGGTGATGCAGCGACCTAAGCGTGGTTTTTCTTATCCGCTTCATATACATCCGGAATTTGAACTGAACTATTTGGAGAATGCCGGAGGAGCGATCCGTATAGTAGGAGATTCGGTGGAGGAGATGGAAGATCTTGATTTGCTTTTAGTTGCCGGAGGAACTAAGCATGCTTATTCTAATCACAAATGTTCTTGCACGGATATGCTGGAGATTACGATCCAGTTCCATGCCTCTTTATTCGACAGTTTAATTAATAAGCGTCATTTTAAGACGATAAAAGATATGTTTGATAAGGCATCGTGCGGATTAGTTTTTAGCCGGGAAATGATTTTGCATATTCAGCCGGAATTGAAAAAGCTGTCGAGTGAGGAATCGGATTCTTTTCACAATTTGTTACGTTTGATAGATATACTCAAGACATTATCGCTGGATGAAGAAGCCCGCAAGTTAAATGCTGTCAATACAGTGGAAAATTTCCGGAATATAGATAATGATCGTTTGGATACGATCATGCTATTTTTGCACGAAAATTATCAGCGTCCGGTTTCTTTACCTGAACTTGCTTCGTTAATAAATATGAGTGAAGCATCGCTTACCCGCTTCTTAAAAAAATGGACTGGAAAAACTTTTATTGATAATTTGAATGACATTCGTATATCGGAAGCCGTTTGTCGTCTGATCGATACAAGCGATACAATAGCAGAAATATGTTATAAGTCCGGTTTTAATAACTTATCGAATTTTAATCGAGCTTTTAAGCGACGAAAAGGTAGTACTCCTACCGAATATCGTGAAAAATATGCACGAACTCGTTTTAGGGTTTAAAACATGATTTTAAACTAATTCACAGAATGGAAGTTTTCTATCTGACGAAATAGTATCATATAATGATAAAATAGTATTTGGTGGTTAATTCTGTTGGTCATATCTTTGTAATGTTGAATAAACAACGAATTCACTAAGACGAATGGCCTTAGTTTAAGCGTCTTGATTAGAAAATATTAAACACAATAAGGTATTTTTTTTACATTGGTCTAAAGAATTGAGAATTAAAAACACAACTGAAAAAGGGCTGCCTGTGAAGGTGGCCCTTTTTATTTGCTGGCATTCCGATTTTAATATGTATATTTGTCTTAGAATATTTATAAATGAAAATAGGAGATATGGAAAATAACAAACCGACAAATGAAATTCAGGTAGAGCTGTCAGAAGAGATGGCTCAGGGAACGTATGCAAATCTGGCAATTATATCGCATTCATCGTCTGAGTTTATTTTAGACTTTATCCGGGTCGTACCGGGGGCACCGAAAGCACAGGTAAAAAGTCGTGTGATACTTACTCCGGATAATGCTAAACGCCTGCTGTTTGCCTTGCAGGATAATTTGGCAAAGTTCGAAGAGCAGGTTAGCGGCAAGACTGCAAAGTTTGAAGATTTTGTTCCTCCCATCGGAGGCGTGAAAGGTGAAGCCTGATCTCTTTGGTAGAAAATAAAAAAGACCGCTCTTTTGAGCGGTCTTTTTTATTTGTAAGTGTGTGTGAGATTATCCGAGTCTTTTGTTAATAACGATATGACCGATATAACCCAGGATAATGATTCCTAAACCGGTAAGAAGAATCGTATTTGACATACCTCCACTGATAGCCGGTACTGCTAAAATGATAACACCGATAAGGAGTACGATTACCCCCAGATTTTTCAATAATTCGTTCATGGTGATAGATATTTTATATATTATTTTTTTCTACCGCAAATAAAGCAATAATAACCCGATTGTAAAAATATTTTGAGAGAAAAATAATGAAACCATTGAATTTAGCCTTTATATTTGCATAATAAAGCATTTATATATGGTTAGAATTCTTTACATACTTTATTTGTGGCTGTTTATGGTGCCGGTATTTGTCGTGCTCACCATACTTACGGCCGTGACGGTGATTGTGGGTTGTCTGTTGGGAGGGGAACGGATATTTGCCTATTACCCCGGAATGATTTGGTCGTGGCTGACATGCCATCTGGCGCTTTGTCCGGTGAAAGTTAAAGGGCGGGAGAATATAGACCGGAAGAAGTCGTATGTATTTGTATCCAATCACCAGGGAGCGTTCGACATCTTTCTTATATATGGTTTTTTGGGTGTTCCTATCAAATGGGTGATGAAAGCGGGGATTTCCAAAATCCCGTTTGTCGGAGCAGCCTGCCGGGCTGCCGGCTTTATTTTTGTGGACAATTCAACGCGCAAAGCTGCTACGCGTAGTGTACAGGAAGCGGAACGTTGTCTGAGGAACGGAGCATCTGTGATTGTTTTCCCGGAAGGTTCGCGTACCTATGATGGGAAAATGATCCGTTTTAAGAAAGGTGCATACCAAATGGCTGTCGACCAACATTTACCCATTGTTCCGATCACCTTGAACGGGCCTTTTGACGTATTGCCGATCGGCTCTTTGAATATTCACCGGCATAAAATGGAAATGGTTATCCATCCGCCTATTTCAACGGAAGGAATGGAGGCTTCCCATAAAGAGTTGCAGCAAATGGCCGATCAAACGCAGGAGATCATCGCTTCTGCTTTATGGGAACAATATAAATAAGTTATTTCCAGGATTTAAGTATGCCGCGTTTGCAGACACTCAGGCTGAAACCGGCATTGTCTCCATACAGGGAACCCGTATCCCCGGCTATCGCTCCTGTGAATTCCCAGCCTTGCAAGCGAGGATGGCGGTACTTGATTTCGACCAGTCCCGAATTGCTGCGCTTATTATTCCGAAACGGACCGTAAGGTGTCCCCCAACTATTCATAAGCGTGTATTTGAGGCGGTAGGATACCATCGGTGATAAATCTCCTTCAAAAGCCAGATGCCAGGAACGGACACGGTTGTTCTTGAAGTCGACATCCCCGTTCGTGTTGTATTCGGGAGCAGTCAGAAGAGGGGAGCCCAATCCGCGTCCGAAGTAGGACGAGCCTGTTATATATTCGATATTATTATAGTAATTGTCTCCTCCGCCTCCCGGACCTTTATATTTGTCGTGGTCGAACAGGATAAAATGGAACGGTCCGCTTTGGTTACGGGTGACCAGGTATTCCGTTACAACCTTCTTCAGCCAGGAAAAGTGCGGAAGATCCAATTGCGTTCCCCACAATCCGTCTGTACCATTCACAAATATCATTCCTGATTTATCTTCGAAATAATGCTGGTAATAAGCAGCCAGTTTCCAGTTAGGCATCGTATATTCCAGTTTGAAATCATACGAACCGTAATGGTTGCCCAATACATTGATCTGATCAGACAACGTGGCATCGCCGCCACCCTCGCTGCCGCAAACGACCCGGATAAAGTCTTTCAGGGAATGGGGCTGCACGCCTATCTTCGGATCACTGGAGGTTCCTCCCCATTGTGCCCAGTGCTGCACACCTACTATACCGGAGAGAGGAAAATCGTTTTTCGTATCCTGGATACGGACGTAAAGGGATTTATGATGCCAGAGTACATCCTTTATATAAGTTTGCTTCCCATTGGAAAAATCTTCCAGATATCCGGTATCAAAAGACCTGCCTACGGCAAAATCCCCTTTTACCTGCATCCAACCTTTCGTCAGCGGGACAACTGTAAATTCAGGCATGCTCAAGTTTATTTCCGGAATCGGGCGGGCATTGTTGGAAAGTACCATGTCGCCGGAACTAAGGGAATGATCCCAAAGCGAATGGCGGTTCTCCTTACTGCCGATGCTCAAAAGCAGGCTCTTGTATCCTAACTCTGCATAAATCTGTTGAATGAACACATTGTGATAGCGGGGAACCGCAGCAACAAGATCCAGTCCTGCGCTCCAGCGGAAACCTTTTCCCAAATGTTGCTGATGGAACACACCTGCATTCAGATAACCGTTGTTGGCATCCAAAGGAACAATTCCGTACCGGTTGCTCACCATCCAGAATGGAGTAGTCGAACCACTGCTAACCGAGCCGAACGCTTCGGCTTTATATGAGGTCGCATCTTTCGTTTCCTCCGTTTGTGCAAAAATGTTTGCTGAATATAGAAGGGTGATAGCTATAATGATTGTTTGTAAGGCTTTCATTCCAAATTAATTTTTTACCGGACAAAGGTAAGGATAAAAACTCAGCCAATCAAACACCGTGCGATATACATGGTCACGTGATGCCTTTTCGGACAGTATCAAGTCGTGGATGCCGTTTGGGATCGTATCGCGTGTGACATAATTGCCCAGCTTTTGCCCGTATTTCTGGATATCGTGTACGTCCAGTACGATGTCGGACGAGAGATATTCATTGTTCCATTCCTTTGTTTCCGGAAATGATTTATTTGACGACATCACCAGGACCGGACAATCCAAGTCAATCCCTTTTTGAACAGTTTTTTGTGCTTCCTGTATGGCGTTTATCCATCCCGCTTTTTTCGGATGGCCGTTTATCATCTTCCAGTCCGTATTGTATTCCCATTCCCCTTTGAACTGTTTTAGCAGGCTGTGCGCGTATGAAGCGTCGCCATATCCCTGTACAGTCAGGTTCGGAAAGAGCTTGCCGATAAAGGAAACGACCGGGATTACGACTTTTTCCATCATCCAGCCGAAGTTCCAGTCCAGAAAAGGACTGTTCAGTATCAGTCCGTCTACAGGCAGTTCCCCTTTCTTGCTGTTCAGGTAATAAGGAGTTATCAATCCTCCCGTAGAGTGCGCCATCAACAATATTTTGTCGTTGCCCTCTTCCCTGATAATGGCCAGGGCCGTATCGATATCTGCAAAATACTCTTTCAAGCTTTTGCAGAAGAAAGGATCTTGGCCCGGCAAGATCGAGCGGCCGTATTTGCGGAGGTCCATGGCGTAGAAATTGTAGCCATGTGCGTTCACGCTGTCGCCCAGTTGCTTCTGAAAGAAATAATCATTGTAGCCATGTATATAAAGTATAGCCTGTTTGGTGTCCGGCAGTTGCGGCTTCTTGACAAGCGTGCAGACCACTTTCCCCTCATAATCGTCCGGCATTTGGATAGTCCGGCGGAGATAACTGTCGCCCAGTACGTCTGGAACGTATTGGGCATAAAGGGCTGAGAAGAAGAGCAGTGATAAGATAATAAAATATAGTTTCCGTGTCATATCTGTTTGATTTCTTTACTATAACGTCTTTATCCGGGTGTTTGTTGCCCGCAAGCGCGACAAAAATACAATCTTCCCCTTTTATATCTTCGAGTATTTGTTGTAACATTTATTTCTAATGATTAAATTGCGTCGCAAAATATAAAGGGGTTGAAACTCTGGAGTTCTAAATGAGGGAAATGCGAATTTTAATATGTCTTATCCTTACACAACTATTTGTTGTAAGTATGATTGTCGCAAATACGGCAGACAGTTTGCGGCAGCAGTTAATGGGCTTGCCGGATAGCAGCAAATTGATAAAACTAAACGAGTTGCTTTATCAGAATAATCGTAACAACGTGTATAAAATATATGCGGACCTGCTATTGGAAGAGGCCCAGAAACAGAATAACGACTTTTACAAAGGCAATGCTCTGTTATTGCTGATGCGCTATTATTATGCCAGAAACCCGGATAGTATGCGCTTTTACCTAAAACAAGCTGAACCTATATATATCGCAACCAACCGGATAGAAGATTTGTGCCGAGTGAAAGGCTGGAATATTTACACCTTGACAAATGAAGGAACCCACGAACAAGTTCTCGGAGAAGTCGAAAGTATGAAGAAACTGGCTGTCCGTTTTAATTATCCGGAAGGAGTGGATATGGCTAACCAGGCTTTGGCAAACTATTATTTCAGTATCGGTTTGAAAGCAGAAGGCGTCAACTTGTGTAATGAGATTCTGCAGGGCATGGAAGAGCGGGGAGTTTCCCGTATCCGTCGATTCTATCTGTTGCGCTTGTTATTGAACAAAGAGACGAAAGAGGAATACTTGTTTAAACTCGATACTTGTATAAAGAACTGTGAAAAGGAAGGAATCTTCCGGCTGGATGAGGAGCACACGTTAGCTTTTCTGAAACAGAGTTTTCACCTTTACTCCGCACAGTATTATATTAATCAAAAGAATGCTTTGCTTACTTATTCCCATTTGCAAAAATTAGATGAGCTGGAGAATCAGTATAATATGAATACGGAAAAGATCATGGCGCAATTCCTTTGGATGAAATATTATAATCTGATCGGAGATTATGATAAGGCGCTTGCTGTGATCGACCGTTTGGAACAGATCCTTTTGAGTAATAAACGTTATAATGACTGGGTTACAGTGGAAGACTTCAGGGCCGATATCTATTATAAGATGGGAAAAGGAATGGAATCGGCCAAAGCTTACAGAGATTCGAAAGTTGTACGCGATTCGATTGTCCATGCCCAATATTATGAAGATTTGGCAAAGTTAAGGACGCAAAGGGAAGTGGATAAACTGGAACTGCAAAGCAAGAAGTTAGAGTTGGAGGCAGAGAAATCGCATGCCAAGGCTTTGGCTTACGGTGGTGGAGTGATCGTCTTGCTCCTGATTTGTGCAGCATTAGGCTTGCTGGCTTATTCCCGCCAACGCTCCGGAGCCCGCCTGAAAATTGCAAAAGAAAAAGCAGAGGAAGCCGATAACCTGAAGTCGACCTTTCTGGCTAATATGAACCATGAGATTCGTACGCCGTTGAATGCAATAGTCGGCTTTTCGCAAATAATTGCAGAGGAAGAAGATATAGAGACTCGCCGGGAGTTTGCCCGGATTATCCAGAAAAACAATGATCTGTTGCAGAGGTTGATAGAAGATGTGTTGGACATATCGAAAATAGAGTCGAACACGCTTGCATTTGTCTTGAGTGATCAGGATTTGCCGGTGCTGATGCAAGATATTTACAGTACAATATTGTTGCGAATGCCTGAAAACGTGATGTTGCAGTTGGACGATTGCCCTAACTTTACACTTCATACCGATCGCAGCCGCCTGACGCAAGTGCTCACGAACCTGTTGACAAACGCCATCAAACATACCAAGGAAGGCTCCATCCGTTTTGGCTACCGGGTAACAGCCTCGGAACTCGTCTTTTATGTGACGGATACCGGCGAAGGCATACCGGAAGAGCAGTTGGGCCGTGTCTTCGACCGCTTTGTCAAGCTAACGGAATGGACGACCGGCGTCGGCTTGGGATTGGCCATATCCAAAGCTTTGGTGACAAAACTCGGAGGGCGTATGGAAGTCTCTTCTGAGCTGGGGAAAGGCTCCACTTTCAGCGTCATATTCCCCGTGTGATCGGTATAGATTAGGCCGTACTATCCGATCCGTTACCTCTTCCATCGTCTATTATTAGTTGTCCGCTTGGCGGTGAACGATCGTCCGCTTGCTGGTGAACGATCGTCCGGCGCCAAGCGAACGATCGTTCGCCGCCAAGCGGACAAGTTACGAATGCTTCGGAAAGGACTAATAGTATTGCATAAAAAAGATAAGGAAATAGGATGAAACCGCTTATCTTTGCAGACAATTTTGTCGGAACTAAATAGATAGACAATGGAACAACTTGATTTTGTTAAGACAGTGCAGGCTAACCAGCAGTGGCTACGTGCAATGGAAAAGGAGGCTTTTGCCATCCATGACCGTGTTAATCAGCGCTATGGGAAATTCCTTCCCTACGGTTTTCACCTGAAACTGACAGCTTCGTATGTCTCCCGCTACGGCCATCTGGTAGCGGAAACGGAAGCGGATGTGCTTGTTCTCTATGCTTCGGCCTATCTGCACGACACGATAGAAGATGCCCGCATGACCTATAACGATGTCGTGAAGTTTGTCCGCAGTTTCAAGCCGGAAGGAACAACCTTGCCGGACGCAAGCAAGGAGCAACTCGACCGGCAGGTTCCGGAAATTGTCTACGCTCTGACCAATGAGAAAGGCCGCAATCGCGACGAGCGTGCGAATGCTGCCTATTATAAAGGTATATGCGAGACGAAATTCGCCTCGTTCGTCAAGATGTGCGACCGCTTGGCGAACCTCCGCTTCACCGTGATGTTTGTTTTTGCCAATTATATGTTTGATGTTTATAAAAAAGAATATCCTGATTTTATCCGCAAGATAGACGAAGGCGCTGTGACCCCCATCCCGGAAGTAATGAAGCAGGAGGCGGAAGATATGTTGCGGGGCGAGGTTTATGTGTTGGAAGGCTGATGTACAGGAATACATAAGATTTTACAGGGGCAGGTGAAAAATAGTGTCGTGGGATTTGGATAATTCCACAGGTAAAAGCTATTTTTGTGGAGTTAGAACATACTTACTTGGAGAATCGGAGAAACATAATAAATCCCTTTGATATAAATTCGGAGATGAATTTTGGCGTTTTTTACAATACGTACTATCAGCGTTTTGTAAGATACGCTTTTTATTATGTCAATGATTTACCGACAGCGGAGGATATGACCCACGATGCACTGTTGTATTATTGGGAAAATAAGCACCGGCTGCCGATCGATACCGATGTGTTGGGATATATTTTGCAGTCCGTAAAGAATAAATGCCTGAACTATCTGAAACACCTTCAGGTTGAGATCGAGTATAGTAAGAACCACACAAAGTTGTATGACTGGGAAATCGTAACCCGTATCCAGACCTTGGAAGATGAGACTTATGGTACGATCTTTTCCAAAGATATCATGAAAATAGTGATGGGCGCTTTAGACGAATTGTCTGATCAGACCCGGAATATATTTGTGCTCAACCGTCTGGAAAATAAGTCCCGAAAAGAGATTGCCGGCATATTGGGCGTCTCCTTGCAAAAAATAGATTATCACATAAATAAGGCGAACAACCATCTTTTGCAAAGGTTGAAAGACTACATTCCGCTTATCTTTTTATTTCTGAACTAAATTTTTGCAAAAAAAGTACTATTACGGTTAGGATTTTCTCCCTTTGAGTTGCTCTACTTTTAGAAACACTAAAAAGAGAGCAATGAATATAGATCAGCATATATTTATCCGTTATTTTCTTGGACAGGCTTCCGAGGAAGAGAAAGAGACTATTCACCAGTGGATCGAGCATGATGAGGCTAACCGGAAACGGTTTATCCGGGAGCGGATTCGCTTCGATGCTTCTATTCTTGTGGATAAGCCTAATACTAAGGTCGGAAGATATTTACGCATACAGCCTTGGTTAAGCTGGAGTCTGAAAATAGCGGCATCCGTTCTGTTTCTGCTGGGAAGTTTTTATTTGTATGATAATTATAGAATAGGCCGGTTGTCTGAATCTTATCAATGTGTCAGCGTCCCGGCCGGAAACCGAACCAATATTTTATTGCCGGACGGGACGAACGTCTGGTTGAACGCCAATACCTCGATCCGCTATCCGATGGCTTTTGCCAAAAAGAACCGGGAAATTACATTGGATGGAGAAGCCTATTTTGAGGTGGCGAAAGATAAGAAACCGTTTATTGTAAAAACGGATAAGTATGATGTGGAAGTGCTGGGAACTATATTTAATGTAGAGGCATATAGAGGCAAGTCGCAATTTAGAACGAGTCTTTATGAAGGTAAAGTCAAATTATATAATTCTCGATGTCCGAAAGCCGTCTTTTTATCTCCGGGACAAACAGCCAAGCTTCTCGGGGATTCTTTACTGGTGTCGGCAACAACCGATGTGAATAGTTACCGCTGGAAAGACGGTTTGATCTATATAGAAGATAAATCTTTTAATGCAATTATGGAACTGTTTGAAAAGTTCTATGATGTGCAGATCGTAGTTAACAATAAAGCTGTGAAAGATTTGGGATATCGAGGGAAGCTTCGGATATCTGATGGAGTTGATCATGCCTTGCGCGTTTTGCAAAAAGACTTCCCTTTCAAATATAAGCGGGATGAAGAGAGAAACATCATATATATTAACTGATAAAAACGGGAATGCCTATGGGAAAGGACACATGAGAAACACGTAAAAAAGAGCCGGCAGTTGCGCCAACAACCACCGGCTCTCCAGTACATTATTTAATATACTTATTAATTTAAAATCAATTACAAAGGTATGAAAAATTATTTTTTACCTGAGACTTTTCGAAAAAAAGATTCAGGGAGGAATCAAATACGCAGAGTTATGAAATTGACTACTTGGTCTTTACTATTATGTTCATGTTTCGCTTTTGCTGGTCAGGCAAATTCTCAGAATGCGAAAGTTAGTTTGAATAAAAATCAAGTTCAATTAGAAGATATCCTTAATGAGATAGAAAATCAGACAGATTATTTGTTTGTCTCGAATCGGGATGTCAATTTGAAACAAAAAGTATCTGTATCTGCATCAGATAAGTTAGTCCAGGATGTCTTAAATGAAGTATTAAAAAATACGGGACTAGCTTTTACAATAGAGGGAGTGAATATTATTCTTACTCGGAAAGAAGAAAACATGTTGGTTACTCAACAGCAAGATAAGAATATATCAGGAAAAGTTGTGGATCAAAAAGGTGAACCTATTATAGGAGTGAATGTTATAGAAAAGGGGACGACTAATGGAGTTATATCTGATTTAGAAGGGAGTTTCTCCCTTAATGTTGCGTCTAACGCAACATTGGTATTTTCTTATATAGGTTATAAATCACAAGAAGTAAAAGTAGATAATCGCCTTTTATATAATGTTGTGCTAAAAGAAGATATCGAGGCTTTGGATGAAGTTGTCGTTGTCGGATATGGCACGGCGTTAAAAAAGGATATTTCGGGTTCTGTTGTTCGTGCAGATTTGGATGCATTGAAAGAATCTCCGAACGTGAGTTTTGCATCTGCTTTGCAAGGAACAGTCCCTGGAATGAACGTAGGAGCTGTGACGCAAGCAGGTACAGATCCTGAAATGACGATTCGTGGACGTACATCTATTTCAGGTGCGAACTCTCCTTTGATAGTATTAGATGGAATTATTTATAGAGGAAATTTGGTGGACTTAAATATGAATGATATCGAATCTATAGATATTCTAAAAGATGCAAGTTCTGCGGCAATTTATGGTTCTCAAGCTAGTAATGGAGTGATGCTTATTACTTCAAAAACTGTAAAGGCAATGAGCAAACCGGTTATTGAGTATAGTGGTTCATTTTCTATTCAACAGTCAGCAAATAAAATAAATTTAAATGATCGGGAAGGTTATTTGCAACAAATTGCAGATGTTAAAATTTCAGAGAGTAGAGTAGGAGAAGATTTGCTTACTCCGAATCCGGATTGGGATGTGACTAAATATTTTCAAGATAATCAGGAAACAGAAGGTTTTCTGAATGGAAGGAATACGGATTGGTGGGACTTGGGTACAAACAATCTCCCGTATATCAACACTCAGAACTTGAGTATAAGAGGGAAGAACGAATTAAGTAGCTATTTTTTTTCAATCGGATATACAGACCAGAAAAATCTGATGAAAGGAGATGAGTATCAGCGATATAATATTCGTATGAATTTAGATACGAAAGTGACGGATTGGTTGAAGATTGGAGCTCAGACGTTCTTTACATTTAGTGATTATTCAGGGACAAATTTGTCTTACGACAAAATAAGACAGTTGCCTCCTTTGAGCCCTGTTACGGATGAGAATGGGGAAAACATAGTTTATGTATATAAGACACAACTAAATCCTTTATTAGACCTTCAGCAAGATAACATTGATAAGAGGTATAATTTGTGGGGGAATTTTTATGTAGATGTTGATATTCCGTTTGTGAAAGGATTGAACTATCGATTGAATTTTTCGCAAAATTTGATAAACAATAAGGATTTTCAATTTAATCCCTGGGGGAGTGATTTAACAGGAAGCGGATCGAAGGTAAACGATAGTCAATATAGCTGGACGATCGATAATATTGTTACGTATAAACGTAGTTTTGATGAGCATGATGTAAACGCGACATTTGTATATGGTGCTGAAAAACGTGTGTATGAATCAACGTCTGCCTCTGGAAGTAATTTTAGTAATGATGTTTTAGGTTTCAATAACTTGGGTGCAGCTGATGCTGCATTGCAAAAAATAGCATCTTCAGCATGGCAAGAGACGAGTTTATATACGATGTTTCGTATAGGATATACATATAAAGACCGTTATACTTTTACAGGGACAGTCAGAAGAGATGGATTTTCTGGATTTAGTTCTTCAAATAAATTTGCGGTTTTTCCCTCTGCTGCAGTAGCTTGGCGTCTTAGCGAAGAAGAGTTTCTTAAAGATAAGAATGATTGGATTGATGATTTAAAATTGCGTTTTTCTTATGGAGTAAATGGGAACCGGACGCTTTCACGTTACCAAACGATGGCAACAATGAAATTTGTTGACTCTTATTTGTATGGAGATGGAGCCCCTGCTGAGAAAGGTTCTTTTTTAAATACAATGGCAAATAGTGATTTAAAATGGGAAACGACAAAGACCTTTAACATAGGAAGCGATTTCTCATTTTTTGATAATAGAATATTCGGATTTCTGGAATTCTATAAGTCAAAAACGAAAGATTTACTATATGATGTAAATATTCCCTATATGAACAATAATATTAATTCTATTGCAACTAATATAGGAGAATTATCCAATTGGGGTACAGAGTTAAAAATAACAGGGGTTCCGGTTAGTAATGAATATTTTAGCTGGGATGTTACGTTTAACTTTTCATTAAATCGAAACAAAGTGAAAAGTATTTTAGGAATCGATGCAGATGGAGATGGAAAAGAAGATGATCTGATCTCAAGCAAAATCTTTATAGATAAGCCTTATGGGGTTTGTTATGACTTCAACGCTATTGGAATGTGGCAAATTGAAGATTATAATGCTGGTATTATACCTAACGGATTTATGTATGGTACATATAAAATAGAAGATATAGATAAAGATGGTAATATTACCGCTGCTAATGACCGTAAAATATTAGGTTATTCGGATCCTTCTTATCGTTTCAGTATTCAGAATACGTTTAGATATAAAGATTTTGAATTGAAATTTTTACTTAATTCTATTCAAGGAGGTAAAAACTATTATTGGGCAAATTCAGGTTCCGCGATACTCGAACCAGACGGTGCATATCAAAATAACATGTTTAAATTTGATTATTGGACACCTGAGAATCCTGATGCAAAATATAGGCAATTGGGATATTTTTCGCCCTCTGTGGGTTATGCTTTCCATCCTTATACACAGCGGAGTTTTGTTCGATTACAAGACTTAACTTTCTCTTATAGAATACCAAAGAAAGTCTTGAATAAAGTGGGTATAAATAATTTTAAGATTTATCTTAGTGGAAAGAATCTGTTTACCATTACTAAATGGGATGGAATGGATCCAGAAACAGGTGTAGGTGTTCAAGGTGGATACCCGTTGTTAAGAACTTACTCAATTGGCGTTAATTTTGATTTTTAAATGATTTTGATATGAAATATTTATTTGGTTTTATACTGTTTATGATGATTGCTTCATCATGTAATGAAAGTCATTTTCTTAAAGAAAAACCTCTTTCTATTTATACACCTGAAAATTCATTGGTGACATTACAAGATTTTCAAGGTGCAGTTAATACTCTATATAATAAAACTCGTTGGTTATTTCATGAGCAAACAGCTCATGAAAGATATATGTTTTGGTATGGGACAGATTTATGTTTTGGAGCAGCTGATTATTATGCAAACTCCAGATTAAATAATTATGAAGCAACAATGATTCCAACGGAACCGGGAGTCTTAAATTTTTGGAGGTATACTTATGCGATAGTTAATCAATCGAATTTGATTTTGTCTCGTTTAAAGAGTTCCGGATTATCGGATAACGAAACAACGGCTATAAGGGGGGAAGCTTTATTTTTTAGAGCTTTTGGATATCGAATTTTAGCAAATTTGTATGGTGGAGTACCTCTTCTATTGGAAGAGATCACAAGTCCTCGAAGAGATTTTGTTAGGGCTACTCGGATTGAAGTGTATCAACAAGCAAAAACAGATTTAATTGAATCTGTCTCTTTATTAGCTGATATAGACAACGTAAAAGATGGTAAAATTTCAAAGCAAGCAGCCCAACACTTATTGGGAGAAATTCTTATTTCTTTGGAAGAATATGAAGAAGCGATATCTGTCCTTTCTTCTGTGATTAATTACCCAGCTATGGCGCTGATGACAGAACGTTTTGGTACTAAAATTGGTGAACCTGGGGATGTTTGCTCTGATCTGCACAAGACTGGTAATCAAAATAGAAGTACTTCTGGAAATAAGGAAACTTTATGGGCACTTCAATGGGATTATTTGAATTTTGCATCTACAGCAGGCGACGAAAGACCTCGAATGATTTTGCCTTACTATAATGCTATAAATATCACAGTGGAAGATGAAACAGGCAAGAAGGTAACAACACCTGCTTTTCATTTAACTGCAGAAAAAGGAGGTAGAGGGATTGGTTGGGCTCAGCCGACTTATCATATGACTCATGGGGTGTGGACGGATGATACTGATTTAAGAAATTCTTCATATAATATTGTTCGGGACATGAGGATTGATAATGAGAATTCTCCTGCATTTGGAAAATGGTTTGTTGCGGATGGTTTTGTTTCTCAGACTGATACGATTCGAATGTGGTATCCTTTCTTTATGAAAGTGACAGGAGATGTTCCGGAAGAATTGTGGGAAAAGGATAGCAATGGAAATCCTAAACTTACCAAATATGGAGAACATATTGTTATGAGTAATACGACTTCTTCTTATAGAGAAACTTATGTGTTTCGCTTAGCTGAAACTTATTTGTTGAGAGCTGAAGCTTATCTTGCAAAGTCTGATGTAGAGAATGCGACTTCTGATATAAATGTAGTACGTGCTCGGGCACATGCTAAATTAGTAAAATCGTCTGAAATCGATATTGATTATTTATTGGATGAGCGGTTGAGAGAATTGTCATTTGAAGAATTGCGTATGTGTACATTATGTAGAATGGGAAAATTGGCAGATCGCAATAAAAAATATAATCCATTATCTGGTAAAACAATAAAAGATTATCACAATTTATGGCCAATACCATTTTCAGAGATAGAATCGAACGTTTATGCGGTATTAGAACAAAATCCAGGTTATACCAATTAAAAGGGCTGATAATGAAAAAAATAGCAATAATATTCACTTTTGTTATTTCTTGTATTTGTAGTCTGTTAGGAAATAATAAAATAGATAGGATGAGTCTTGTTTTGCGACATAATGTTGTATTGACAAAACCTGAGGCTTTATCTCCTTTATCTGTGGGGAATGGTCATTTTTGTAGTACGGTTGATCTTACTGGAATGCAGACTTTTCCGGAGTTTTATCAACAAGGAATTCCTTTGTCGATTATGTCGGAATGGGGATGGCATAGTTTCCCTAATGTAAATAATTATAAGTTGTTTGATACATTTGATTTTTTGCAAGCATCTGGTAAACGTGTTCCTTATCCGACAAAAAATACTTCTGGATATGAATTCCTGCGTGCTAACCCCCATCAAACGGGGTTAGCTTTGATCGGATTGGAAAAGATAGGAGGGAGTATGTCTCTTGATGACTTAGAAGAAACTGTTCAGACGTTGAATTTGTGGGAGGGCTCATTGGATAGCCGATTCAAAATCTCTGGTGAATCAGTTGAAGTAACGACACTTTGCCATCCTTATATAGACAGATTGGCTTATAAACTGAAATCCAATTTATTTTCTTCGAATAAATTAGGGATACGGGTTCGTTTCCCTTTTCCAAGTGCGGTACATAGTAAAGATCCGGCTATCTTAGAAAAAGATGATCTTCATCTGTCGGAGATGGTGAGAGGCGGCGAACAATCTTGGGTGATTAAGCACCAAGTTGATGATCTTGTTTATTATTGCCACATACAAACTTCCGTAAAGGCTACATTAAAGGAGGTTTCCAAGCATGATTTTTTTATAGAAACTTTGGATGAAGATGAGTTTACTTTATTAGTTGATTTCCAGCAAGAGGATCCGGGTGTTGATTCTATGGATGATTTTGCTGCGACATTGAATGTGAATAGAACTGCTTGGTTTAATTTTTGGATGGACGGCGGAGCCGTCGATTTGTCGGGAAGTAAAGACCCTCGATGGAAAGAGCTGGAACGTCGAATTGTTTTATCTCAATATTTGACAGCCATTCAATCTCGTCAAAAATATCCACCTCAGGAGACTGGATTGACATGTAATAGTTGGTATGGAAAATTTCATTTGGAGATGCATTGGTGGCATTCTGTGCATTTTACATTGTGGAATAGATCGACTTACTTAGCGAATACATTGGATTGGTATGAAGATATATTTAATGTAGCAAAATCATATACGACTCAGCAAGGCTATAAGGGAGTTCGTTGGCCTAAAATGATAGGACCGAATGGTGTAGAGTCTCCATCAAAGGTTGGTCCCTTATTGGTTTGGCAACAACCTCATTTGATTTTTTATTGTGAACTGTTATACCGAGAAAATCAGAGTTTGGAGTTTGTGAATAAATATCGTAATCTGATAGAAGCAACAGCTGATTTTATGTTTGATTATGCCAATTGGGATACGGTGAAAAAATGTTATGTGTTAGGTCCTCCAATTATTTCGGCTCGTGAAGGGAATCATTTTACTTATAAAAGCAATATGAATCCAGCTTTTGAACTGGCTTATTGGAGTTGGGGATTAAAGAAAGCAAATGATTGGAGGGAACGGTTGGGTTTAAAACGGAATGCCAATTGGGATCGAATGGCCGAACAAATGTCTCCTTGGCCTATTGTGAATAATATTTATGTAGAAGCAGAGTCTGTGATAGAGAGGGATGGAGGGCATCCTACACAATTGGCAGCCTATGGTTTCTTGCCTGAAAGCCCGTTTTTGAATAAAGAGGTAATGCGTAATACATTGATTCATGTAATGAACAATTGGGATTGGAAAGACACATGGGGATGGGATTATCCCTTGATTGCGATGACGGCTGTGCGTTTAAATGAACCAGAATTGGCTATAGATGCACTACTTATGGATGTACCCAAAAATACATATTTACCAAATGGACATAATTATCAGACGCCAGAGCTTCCCCTGTATTTACCTGGTAATGGAGGATTATTATCAGTCGTAGCTATGATGTGCGCAGGATGGGATGGATGTGAAATTGTGAATCCAGGATTTCCTAATAATGGCAAGTGGAGTGTTAAATGGGAAGGTTTAAAGCCTGTATTTTAATTGAAGAATGTACTATGTCTATGGAGTATTTCATAGATATAGTACTATTAGTTGTTTTTCTCTTCATCGCAAATCATTATACATTATTATAGTGACAATAGTAGTGAGTTAGTTTACTTCGAGTTTATTTAGTCAATCCCAATGCTCCATGGTAGAAAGAATCTATTAAATACAATCAAATTGATAAAGCAATATATTTCTAAAAGAGCATATATTCAGTTTCTTTCAAACTTATTCGTGATAGAGATACGATTTGAGAGAAATAGAATTTATATGGAGGAATTGATTCTCGGAACATAAATAGAATATCTTTTACAGCAGAAGTCTTTTTATACTTGCTATTTAAATTAAAATTGTTCATTGTTGGATGAATAATTCTATTTGTTTGAATAATATTTATATCTTTAACCGATTGAATACAAAGTCTGTATAGCGATCTTTTGTAAAACAAAGTGTAGATTTATATAGTGGGTGATTTGTAACTGAAATCGAATGTGTGAATTTAATAATAAGCTTTAAACTGATTAAAATGGCTAAAAATGAAAAGTGTTAATTCTTTATTTCTTTTACTATCAATGATGGTTCTGACTCCTGTGTCGGTTGTTTCCCAGAGTGTCAGTAAAGTATTGCAACCTTATGTTGATTCGGGCGAGTTACCTGGTTTTGTTACTGTTGTGGCTAAGGCAGACAAAGTTCTTAGCATGGAATGTCTCGGTTATCAGGATATTGCGAAAAACAAGAAGATGGAGCCTAATTCCCTGTTTTGGATTGCCTCTCAGAGCAAACCCATTGCCGGGGCGGCGGTCATGATGCTTGTCGATGAGGGGAAATTAAATCTGGATGAACCAATTACGACTTATCTTCCTGAGTTGAAAGATATGAAGGTCAGTCGTGTGAGCCGGGAGAATTGGCAAGTAACCGAACGAGTTACACAGCCTATAACTTTAAGACAGCTTCTTACGCATACAAGCGGTATGTCCTGGGTTGCCGGAGTACAGGAGCGGACGGGAAAAATAGACGTGCTGCCTTTTAGTCTCAGTCTCTATGTAACGGCGATGACGGCTCTTATAGCTGAACCGGGAGAGAAGTTTTCATATTCCAACCAGAGTATAAATATTGCCGCCACTATTGTTGAACGGATTTCCGGAATGCCGTATGCCGATTTCTTGCAAAAGAGGATATTTGAGCCTTTAGGCATGACTAATACAACCTTTTGGCCGGCAGGGAGACAGTTGGAAAAGTTAGTTATTCCTTATAAACAAGGTAAGGACGGGAAATTGGAAGAGACGATTATCGACCAATTGCAATATCCGCTGGACGATAAAAGCAAACGTTTTGCAGAAGCTGCCGGAGGATTATTCTCGACGCCGGTCGATTTAGTGAAATTTTACCAGATGATTGCAAATAAGGGCCTTTTTAACGGGAAAAGATTGCTGACGGAAAATTCTGTTGCAGAACTGGGAAAAGACCAGACGGATAAGAATGTGAAAGAACAACGTGGGTTGGGATGGGCTGTTTCGGATGATTGGATCGGGCACGCTGGCGCTTATGGTACGGATTCCAGATTTTATTTTAAGGACGGAGTCATTGTCATGCTTTACGTTTTGCAGCAGGATCTTCCCAAATATGGAGAAGCATGCCAGCTTTTTTGGAAAGAAGTGGAGGCAAAATATCATTTATGAGTACGTGTGGAGCTCTTATAGGGCTATTACTTTGTATCGTATTGATCATACGAAAGGCGTCGCCCGTTTACAGTATGATAATAGGCGCCCTGGTCGGAGGTTTAATTGGTGGTCTGGGATTGACCACAACCGTTACATCCATGGTTTCCGGCATTCAGGCTCTTGTCCCGGCAATCATACGTATATTGACTGCGGGAGTTTTGTCGGGAATACTGATCCGGACTGGGGCTGCGGCATCAATTTCTCAAACAATTGTCAGGCGTTTAGGGGTGAAACATGTTTTCTTCTCTCTGGCTTTCTCGACAATGTTGTTAACGGCTATCGGGGTGTTTGTGGATGTGGCTGTCATTACGGTTGCTCCTGTGGCCCTGACGATTGCAAACCGTCATTCAATCTCACGTCTGAAATTGCTGTTGGCAATGATTGGCGGTGCTAAATGTGGGAATATTATTTCTCCAAATCCTAATACGCTTATTGCAGCTGAGAATTTTAACGCACCGCTGTCTTCTGTCATGGCTGCCAATGTTGTGCCGGCATTGATAGGTTTTGTTATAACAGTTTGGGTGATTGTACGGCTGTTCCCCGACAAATATTCATCCAAAATAGAAGTGGAAGACTCTGGTTCGAATGAATCGAATGAAGATCTCCCGCCGTTTTGGGCAAGTATGACAGCTCCTGTTGTGACAGTTCTTTTGTTGGCTTTGCGTCCGTTGGTTGATATAACAATAGATCCGTTAATCGCTTTGCCGTTGGGCGGTTTTGCGGGGATGGTCGCGATGAGGCGCTGGAGCGTATTAGGGGACAGTTTGGAATATGGCCTTGGGAAAATGTCCTCGGTTGCGATTTTATTGGTAGGCACCGGGACGATAGCCGGAATTATCAAAGCTTCAGATCTGAACTCGGACTTGCTCGCGTTGCTGGGCAGTTGGCATATCAGCGATTTTATGATTGCCCCAGTCGCTGGCGTTTTGATGTCTGCCGCTACTGCTTCTACAACAGCGGGAGCAACAATCGCTTCTTCCTCTTTTTCAACTGCAATACTGAACTCCGGCTTGTCCGGCGTTTGGGGAGCTGCGATGGTTAATGCAAGTGCGACGGTTTTGGATCATCTGCCACACGGGTCATTTTTTCATGCAACAGGCGGGTGTGTCGAAGTTCCGATCGCTCAACGGTTACGGTTGATTCTTTATGAGACATGGGTTGGTTTGACGCTGACTGTCTCTTCCATTGGTTGTTGTAAGCTGTGGATTTGGCTGATATGATTAAAAAGACCGTCATTTGTTTGCAGAATAAAAAAAAGTATCTACCTTTGCACCGCAAAAATTATTAGTAATAACAATACAAAACAGCGTTTTATGAACAATTACGAAACCGTTTTCATTTTGACTCCCGTTTTGTCTGACGCACAGATGAAGGAAGCGGTAGAAAAATTCACGAACCTCCTGAAAGAACAGGGTGCAGAAATCGTGAACGAAGAAAATTGGGGTTTGCGCAAATTAGCTTATCCTATCGACAAGAAAACAACAGGCTTCTACCAGTTGGTTGAATTCAAAGCAAATCCTGAAACGATTGCGACTCTGGAAGTCCAGTTCCGTCGTGACGAACGTGTGATTCGCTTCCTGACTTTCCGCCAGGACAAATATGCAGCAGAATATGCCGCTAAGAGAAGAAGTTTGAAATCATCTAAAGAAACAGTAAAGGAGAATTAATTATGGCAGCAACTCAATCAGAAATCAGATATTTGACTCCGCCTTCAGTAGACGTTAAAAAGAAAAAATATTGCCGTTTCAAAAAGAACGGTATCAAGTATATCGATTACAAAGATCCTGAATTCTTGAAGAAATTCCTGAACGAACAGGGTAAGATTCTTCCGCGTCGTATTACTGGTACTTCTTTGAAGTTTCAGCGTCGTATCGCTCAGGCTGTTAAAAGAGCTCGTCACTTGGCGTTGCTTCCTTACGTAACCGATTTAATGAAATAATAAAAAGAGAGGAGACAGAATATGCAAGTTATTTTGAAAGAAGACGTAATCAATTTAGGTTACAAAGACGATATCGTAACAGTTAAAGACGGTTACGGACGTAACTTTCTAATCCCCACGGGTAAGGCAGTTATCGCATCTGAATCAGCAAAGAAAGTATTGGCTGAAAACTTGAGACAGCGTGCTCACAAGTTGGCTAAGATTAAAGAAGATGCTCAGGCTTTGGCTGCAAAGTTGGAAGGCGTAGCGCTGACGATCGGTGCAAAGACAAGTTCAACTGGTACAATTTTCGGTTCTGTAACGAACATCCAGGTTGCTGAAGCTTTGGCAAAAGCTGGTTTCGAAGTAGATCGTAAAATTATCTATATCAAAGAATCTGTTAAGGAAGTAGGTAGTTACAAAGCTATCCTGAAACTTCACAAAGAAGTGTCAGTGGAAATTCCTTTTGAAGTAGTTTCAGAGTAATATAGTCACTGAATATAGTAACAAAAAGGGCGATTCATATTGAATTGCCCTTTTTTTATTTCAGATCAGCCAAGTTTTACTCATCAAAAAGCATTACATTTGTCCCAAATTTGCAAGAAATTTAGAAAGTGGCAAAAAGTACTTTTCTATATATCAATTTGGTAATAGCTTTGTTTTTTGTTTTGCCTGTATTGCAGGCTAAGGAAAAAACGTTTACAGTAGTGATCGACGCCGGACATGGGGGAAAAGACCCTGGAGCACGGGGAACGGTCATTAATGAAAAAGCTATTAACTTGGCTGTCGCTTTAAAGCTGGGGAGTTTGATATCAGAAAAGCATAGTGATGTGAAAGTTATCTATACGCGCAAGACAGATGTTTTTATAGAGCTGGACGAACGTGCAAATATTGCTAACCGGAATAAGGCCGACTTGTTTATTTCCATTCATACGAATGCCGTGAAGCGGGGCAGTTCTGTGTCTGGGACGGAAACATATACGTTAGGTTTGGCCCGGAGTGATGAAAACTTGGAGGTCGCTATGCGGGAAAACTCCGCTATTCTGTTGGAGGATAATTATTTGCAAAAATATGAAGGCTTCGATCCTAAATCTTCCGAATCGTATATTATTTTCGAATTTATGCAGAATAAACACATGGAGCAAAGTATTAGTCTGGCTTCGGAAGTTCAGAAATGCTTTACTTCAGCAAAGCGTAATAATCGTGGTGTGCGACAAGCTGGTTTTCTTGTGTTGCGTAAAACGAGTATGCCGAGTATTCTTGTAGAATTGGGATATATTTCGAATCCGGCGGAAGAGCGTTTTATGAAGACGAAAGATGGGCAGGATAAGTTGGCTACAGCTATATATAATGCTTTTACGAAATATAAATGGGAATATGATCGTAAACGTGGGGCACTATCGGGAAATGCGAGTGCTGCGCCTGTTCTGCAGGTCGTAGATGATCAAGAAAGTGTTGTTACAGCTCCTCCTGGAAGTGAAGAATATATTCGCCAGAAAAATAAGGCGGAAGAGGTAAAAACTGTTCGTCAATCGAAGTCTGCCACTCCGGAAGCGCAGATGGCTACTCAAGTGAAAAAAGGACAAACTGTCTACAAAATACAAATATTGACCTCTGATAAAAAACTTTCTCCCAATTCTAAATTGTTTAAGGGATATAAGAATGTTGATTACTTTGTCGAGAAAGGTATTTATAAATATACGTATGGCGAGACAACTAATTTTGACTCAATTCGTAAGATGCGCCGTCAGGTGGCAAAAGACTTTAAAGATGCTTTTATTGTCGCCTTTAAGGATGGGAAAAAAGTAAAATATTAGTAGTAATAGGAATTTATATTATATAGAGAAGAAATGAAAAATGTATTCACCAAAGAGGCAAAGATCGGGCTCGTGTCCATAATAAGCCTGGCATTGCTGTATTTAGGAATTAATTATTTGAAAGGGATAAATTTGTTTAAACCAACCAATCATTATGTGGTGGCTTGTACGAATGTGAAAGGAGTGACAATTTCGAGTCCGGTATTTGTAGAAGGTTTCAAGGTGGGATTGGTTCGTGATATTGTCTATGATTATGATGCGACTGATAAGATTTCGATTGATATCAGCCTGGAAGATCATATGAAGATTAATAAAGGTAGCTATATCACAATTGTGAATAGTTTTTTGGGTGGAGGTGAATTGCATATCCATTTGAATAAGTATGTAGATGATTATCTGAAGCCCGGTGCTACCATTGAAGGTCGGATGGAATCGGATATGATGCAGTCTGTACAGGAAAAGATTTTGCCGCAAGTCGAACTGCTTCTTCCTAAGATCGATTCTATCTTAGGTGGATTGCAGACGTTGGTTAATCATCCCGCGCTTGCCCAATCTTTGGATAATATTGAAAAAACGACAAATAGCTTAGCTGTTTCCTCCCGTCAGCTTAATCAGATGTTGAGTAAAGATGTGCCGGGTATTATGGGGGATTTGAAAGTGATTACCAGTAATTTTGCGGATGTCAGTACAGATTTGAAGAAGTTAGATTTGGCAACGACGGTGAATGCTGTAAATGCGACATTGGATAATGTGGAGCAGATGACACGGAAATTGAACTCAAAGGATAATAGTATGGGGCTTTTGTTGAATGATCGTGCACTTTATGATAATCTGAATAGTACGGCGGACAATGCTTCCAAGCTCTTGCTCGATTTGAAGCAGAATCCTAAAAGATATGTGCATTTTTCTGTATTTTAATATTGCATAAGAATTCTTGTGTAAACTGTTTATTTAGAATTATTCCAATTAAACAGAAAAATATAAAATACGCTTGACTGACTTGTCTAAGGCTCTTAGATAGAGGTGTGTAACTGAATCGAAAGGCCTTTTTTGATAGCCTTGCCCTCATGTAACAGGATTGTAAAGAATGCCCATTAATAAAGGATTTATTATAATGGATGCGTGATAAGTTGTAGATAATCAGATTGTTGTGATTAACTGCTTGACTGTAAACAGTATATTAAACAATCAAGAGTTCCAAATAAAAAAGCACTTTTTTTTTCGGAATTAATTTCTAAACTTTGTAGTCGTAAAGTAAAAATTGAAGTTGTAAGTATAGTTGGGAGAATAAAAAAATCATGCAAACGGAATATCAAACTTTGTGGAATAAATGCCTCGCTGTCATTAAGGATATCGTTCCTGAGGCCGCTTTTAACACATGGTTCAAACCTATCATACCATTATCATACGAGGATAATAAATTCACGATTCAGGTACCGAGCCAGTTCTTTTATGAGTATCTGGAAGAAAAGTATGTGAATGTATTGAAAGTAACATTGTATCGTGTGATTGGGCAGGGTACGATCTTGAATTATCGTATCAAGGTGGTTGATAAGGTGAAGGATGATGGCATGATTACTTTACCAACAAGTAATGACGCTCCCCGTACTGCTAAAAAAGGTGCAGAGATCCCTTCTCTGTTTGAATCGAAAGCCCGTCAGGACTGGGATTCGCATTTGAACCCCAAATACAACTTCGATAACTATTTTGAGGGAACAAGTAACCGTCTGGTGCGTTCTTCCAGTGAAGCGATCGCACAGGAGCCGGGAAAGACCTTTAATCCGATGTTTGTGTTCGGAGCGTCTGGTGTAGGAAAGACGCATTTATGCCATGCGATCGGTAATCGCATTCAGGAAATCCATCCGGAGAAAAAAGTACTGTATATTTCAGCTCATCTGTTTACTGTTCAGTATACGGAGGCAATCCGGAAGAATACGACGAATGATTTCATGTATTTCTATCAGGGCGTGGATGTGTTGATTCTGGATGATATTCAGGAACTGATCGGAAAGGATAAGACGCAGAATACTTTCTTCCATATTTTTAATCACTTGCATTTGTTGGGCAAGCAGTTAATTCTGACTTCCGATAAGGCTCCTGTGGATTTGCAGGGGATGGAAGAGCGTTTGATTACCCGTTTGAAATGGGGGTTGACTGCTGAACTGGATCGTCCGGACCTGGATTTGCGTAAAAAGATTCTGAAAAATAAGATCAGCCACGACGGTGTGGTGATACCGGATGACGTATTCAACTTTATTGCAAGCAATGTAACGGAGAATGTACGTGATGTAGAAGGTATCGTTGCTTCTTTACTGGCTTATTCTACGGCATTCAACCGGATGATAGACCTGCCTCTGACTAAACAAGTCGTGAGTCGCGTTGTAAAGTTGGAAAAGAAGCAAGTTTCTGTTGAATCCATTCAGAATGTAGTATGTAAGTATTATAATCTGGAGTTGGCTGCTATTCAAACAAATTCGCGTAAGCGAGAAATTGTACAGGCTCGCCAGGTTACGATGTATCTGGCAAAGAAATATACCGATAGTTCTTTTTCCCACATTGGGAAAATTGTAGGTAAGCGCGATCACGCAACTGTATTGCATGCCTGCAAAACGGTGAAAGACCAGATCGAAACTAATAAATCTTTCCGTTCTTCCGTAGAGGAGATTGAAGCATTACTCAAGGCTTGATTTTAATAAGATATTTAGGATAAAGGACGCACTTCCGGGTGGCGTCCTTTTTTTTGTTTTTAGAAACCTTGTAGTGGAGAGGCTTTTCTTTTTGGAAAACTTTTTGTTTGGAGGTGGGATGTAAGATGTTGATAAATAATGGTGTTTATGTGTGAAGTTGGAAACTTATCAACAAAATGTATTTTCTTTATTGAATAATTTGGTCAATCCGTAAACTATGCTTAAACTTGCACATCTTTAAACTTAAAACAATCGTGAATCGTAAAACTTACACCTTCGATGAAGCGTTTAAAGCTTCGCTTGGCTACTTCACGGGCGACGAATTGGCCGCCAAAGTATGGGTAAATAAGTATGCCTTGAAAGACGCGTTCGGGAATATCTACGAAGAATCTCCCGCTGACATGCACCATCGTCTGGCAAGTGAAATTGCTCGCGTGGAAAAAAAGTATCCTAATCCGTTGTCGGAAGAGGAACTTTTTAGTCTGTTTGATCATTTCCGTTACATCGTGCCGCAAGGAAGCCCGATGACGGGAATTGGCAATGACTTCCAAATTGCCTCACTCTCTAACTGCTTTGTAATTGGATTGGACGGAGAAGCCGATTCCTATGGAGCTATTATCCGGATTGATGAAGAGCAGGTGCAGCTAATGAAGCGTCGCGGCGGTGTAGGTCATGATCTATCGCATGTCCGTCCAAAGGGATCTCCTGTGAAAAATTCGGCATTAACCTCGACAGGCCTTGTGCCTTTTATGGAACGCTATTCTAACTCAACTCGCGAAGTGGCCCAGGATGGCCGTCGTGGTGCTTTAATGCTTAGTGTTTCTATCAAGCATCCGGATTCAGAATCGTTTATCGATGCCAAGATGACGGAAGGCAAGGTTACGGGGGCCAATGTATCTGTAAAGATTGATGATGAATTTATGCAGGCAGTTGTCAATGGGACACCCTACAAACAGCAGTATCCGATTAATTCGTCTGAACCGACAACCGTAAAAGAGATCGATGCGGCTGCACTTTGGAAAAAGATTATCCATAATGCATGGAAATCGGCAGAACCGGGTGTGCTTTTCTGGGATACGATTCTGAGAGAGTCCGTTCCTGATTCGTATGCAGACCTCGGTTTCCGCACTGTGTCGACAAACCCTTGCGGGGAAATTCCTTTGTGCCCGTACGATAGTTGCCGTCTATTGGCAATCAACTTATATTCGTATGTGGTGAATCCCTTCACAAAAGATGCCTATTTTGATTTCGAACTGTTCCGCAAGCATGTTGCACTGGCACAGCGTATCATGGACGATATTATCGATCTTGAGTCGGAAAAGATTGAAAAGATTTTGGAGAAGATCGATGCCGACCCGGAATCACTGGAAGTGAAGCAGAGCGAACGTCATCTATGGGAAAAAATTCAGAGAAAAACATTGCAAGGACGTCGTACGGGTGTTGGCATCACAGCTGAAGGCGATATGATTGCCGCTCTGGGATTGCGTTATGGTACGGAAGAGGCTACAGATTTTGCAGAAGAGGTTCAGAAAACTTTGGCGCTGGCTGCTTATCGTTCTTCTGTGGAAATGGCGAAAGAGCGTGGTGCATTTGAAATCTACGATGCCAAACGGGAAGAAAATAATCCGTTTATTAACCGTCTGCGCGAAGCTGATCAGGAACTCTATGATGAAATGGTCAAGTATGGCCGCCGCAATATCGCCTGTCTGACGATTGCCCCAACCGGAACAACCAGTCTGATGACACAGACAACCTCCGGTATCGAACCTGTATTCCTGCCGGTTTACCGCCGTCGCCGTAAGGTCAATCCGAATGATGCGGAAGCCCGTGTCGACTTTGTAGATGAAACGGGTGATGCATTTGAGGAATATATCGTGTTCCATCATAAATTCGTAACTTGGATGTTGGCTAACGGTTATTCCGCTTCCAAGAAATATTCACAGGAAGAGGTGGAAGATCTGGTTGCCAAGTCACCTTATTATAAAGCAACTTCAAACGATGTAGACTGGCTGCAAAAAGTACGTATGCAAGGCCGTATCCAGAAATGGGTAGACCATTCCATCAGTGTCACGATCAACCTGCCGTCTGATGTGACGGAAGAACTGGTTGACACATTGTATGTAGAAGCCTGGAAATGTGGCTGTAAAGGTTGTACGGTTTATCGTGACGGCTCCCGTTCAGGCGTACTGCTGTCTACCGATAACAGCAAGAAAAAGAAAGACGACTGTAATTGTATGGAACCGCCTATCATCGTGTCGACCCGTCCACGTGAATTGGAAGCTGATGTGGTGAAATTCCAGAATAACCGTGAAAAGTGGATCGCATTTGTCGGTTTGCTGAATGGTCGTCCCTACGAAATCTTTACCGGTCTTGCCGATGATGACGAAGGTATCATGTTACCGAAGAATGTCTCCAAAGGCAGCATCATTAAGAGCTATGACGAAGATGGCAAGAAGCATTATGACTTCCAGTTCAAAAACAAGCGTGGTTATAAGATGACAATCGAAGGTTTGGACGGTAAGTTCGACCCTGAATTCTGGAATTACGCAAAACTGATTTCCGGAGTATTGCGTTATGGCATGCCTATCGACCAGGTAATTAAACTGGTTCAGGGTATGGAGTTGAATAACGAATCCATCAATACCTGGAAGAACGGTGTAGAAAGGGCCTTGAAGAAATACCTGCCTAACGGTATGGAAGCAAAAGGACAGAAATGCCCGAACTGTGGACAAGAAACACTTGTCTATCAGGAAGGTTGCCTGATCTGTACCAATTGCGGTGCTTCGAGGTGCGGGTAATAAATTAAGTTGTGAATTATGAATTATGAGTTGTGGGATACAATTTACAATCCACAATTCATAATTCATAATTCTTTTTGTATCTTCGCGTCTGGAACTAAATTTAGTACACATGAAAGTCACCTTTAATATCAACTTCCATACCGTTTGGGGACAGAAGTTATGTGTTGTGGGGTCGATCCCGGAGTTAGGTTCATGGGAACCGGCTTTGGCAAAAGAAATGAGTTATAAGGGGGAAGGAAACTGGCAGCTGGAGCTGGAGGTTACGACTCCGGTCAAAGATATAGAATACCGGTATTTCCTGAGTTTGAGCGATAAGCAGATATTCGAGGAATGGGAAAAGAACCATCAGGTATTCTTTATCGGTTCGGCCGACCAATATACGCTATACGACTACTGGCAGGTCCGTCCCGCTAATCTCGCCTTTTATTCATCGGCTTTTACGAAAAGTTTATTTGCCCATCCGTGTAATACGCACGAACGGGTTGTGAAGAGTGGAAAGCGGCTCACAATTAAGATCTCCGTGCCACGTGTCGAAAAAGATCAGCGTGTGGCTATCACAGGGAACCAGGAATGCTTGGGCAACTGGCATCCGGACAAGGCTTTAATATTGAGTTGCGATACTTTTCCTGTTTGGCATATAGACCTGGATGCGAATGAGATTACCTATCCGTTGGAATATAAATTCCTGATCTGCGACGATCATCAGCAACCCCTGTATTGGGAAGAAGATGAGAACCGTATTCTGAACCTGCCTCCACAGCAGGTAGGGGAGACTGCTATTATCTCCGGTCTTTATTTCCGTGATAACTTGCCTTTGTGGCGATGTGCCGGTTCGGTCATACCGGTGTTCTCTTTGCGCTCGGAACAGAGTTTTGGGGTAGGGGATCTGGGAGACCTGTATTTGCTGGTAGACTGGGTGAAGAAAACGCATCAGCGTATTATCCAGGTTCTTCCGATGAACGACACGACAATGTCGCATACCTGTATGGATTCGTATCCTTATAGTGCAATATCCATTTATGCTCTTCATCCGATGTATATTAGTCTGCCCCATTTGGGAAAACTGGCAGACCAGGAGAAAGCCGCTTTCTTTGCCCGGAAACAGGCGGAACTGAATGCGTTGGAGACTGTCGATTATGAACAGGCTGTTAAGTATAAGATAGAATATTGCCGGCAATTCTTTAAACAAGAGGGACAGTCTGTTATGTCCACTCCGGAATATAAGGAGTTCTTTGCACAAAGTTCATCCTGGCTGATGCCCTATGCTGCATACAGCTATCTGCGTGACAAGTATTGCACTTCCGACTTCACGCAATGGAAAGAAAATTCCGTATATGATAAGAGTAGTATCCGCGAGCTTTGTTCTGAAACAAACAAGGCCTATCCGGAAATCTCTTTCCTTTATTTTCTGCAATACATCTTGCATACCCAGTTTAAAGCTGTTTCCGATTATGCCCGTAAGAACGGGATTGTGCTGAAAGGCGATTTGCCTATCGGTGTGAGCCGTACAAGCGTTGAGGCATGGATGGAGCCGAAGTATTTCAATATGAACGGACAGGCCGGTGCTCCTCCCGATGACTTTTCCGTGAACGGTCAGAACTGGATGTTTCCGACCTATAATTGGGATACGATGGAGAAAGATAATTTCTCCTGGTGGAAGAAACGTTTCCATAAACTGGAAGACTATTTCGATTGTTTCCGTATCGATCATATCCTTGGCTTTTTCCGTATCTGGGAAGTGCCGTTGGATTATGTACAGGGGCTTTGCGGACATTTCAATCCGGCTTTGCCTCTTACTCCGAGCGAGATAGAGCAGTATGGCCTGAACTTTAATGAAGCTCGTCTGACGACACCTCATATCAACCGGGAATTCTTACCCGAGCTGTTTGGCGACTTGGCAGAAGAAGTCATCGGCTCTTTTCTGGCGCAGTCTTCGTCGCACCATTTTGTCCTGAAGCCTTTCTGCGATACGCAACGTAAAGTCGATGCGTTGTTTGCCGGAAAGATAGATGAAGCATCCCAGCGTATCAAGAATGGCTTGTTTGCTATTGCCAATGAAGTGTTGTTTCTGCGTGATCCGCGTGAACCGGATAAGTTCCATCCGCGTATTTCTGCCAGCCAGTCTTTTCTGTATCGCGAGTTAAGTGCTGCCGATCAATACGCCTTTGATCAGTTATATTGGAATTTCTTTTATCATCGTCATAACGACTTTTGGAAGGCTCAGGCCTTTAACCGGTTGACACCGTTGGTCGGATGTACGGATATGCTGGTCTGCGGGGAGGATCTGGGGATGATTCCCGAATCCGTACCTGATGTAATGAACAAGTTGCAGATATTCAGTCTTGAAATAGAACGAATGCCAAAGACGCCACAAAGGGAGTTTTCGGATATGTTCAACCTGCCTTATCATTCGGTCTGTACAACTTCCACGCACGATATGTCACCGCTTCGCAGTTGGTGGAAGGAAGATCGCGCGAAGATACAGCGTTATTATAATAATGTATTGGGACGTGCCGGAGACGCTCCGGAAGAATGTACAGCGGATATCGCGACACATATTGTAGCTTCTCATTTGGAATCCCGTTCGATGTTAACCATTATCCCGTTGCAGGATTGGTTTGCAATGGATGACTCCGTTAAACGGAAAGATTATGAAGCGGAGCGTATCAATGTGCCTTCCGTGCCTAACCATTATTGGCGTTACAGGATGCATATCCCGTTAGAAAGATTGATACAGGCGGATAGCCTGAATAATAAGATAATAGAACTAATTCAAAAGTCGGGCCGCAAATAAGCCCGACTTTTCTTTATTGTTTGGGTTTGGCAGCCTCTTTCGTAGTTCCTTCCCCCGACATCTTACAAACGCCGTTGAAGCGGGCATTGGGTTCGATTTCCAGGGTTTGGGTGAATATATCTCCTTTAATGACGGCGGTTGCTTTCAAGACAAGTTTGGCACTAACATGGACGGAACCATCCACTTCCCCTAATATTTCAGCATTTGCGGAAACAATATTTCCGGTAACACTTCCTTTCGGACCGATTACGATTTTACCACTACAATTGATATCTCCTTCGACTTTTCCATCCAGGCGGAAGTCCGTTTCCGTTATGATATTGCCTTTTACGGTAGTGCCGGCAGCAAGGGTATTATGTAAGCCGCCGTTTGTGTTTTCTTCTTTTTGCTTTATTCCCATCATATATGTAGTTAGTTGCTTTTCGCAAATATAAGACTATTTTTTTGCAGAAAGGTTTACTTTATTTACATTTACAGATAAAATAACGAATTATGACAACAAGGATAGAGCTTGAAGCAATGAAATTCTACGCTTATCATGGTGTGATGCCCCAGGAAAGGAAGGTTGGTAATAACTTTGTCGTGAACCTGATTCTTACGGCTCCGCTGGATAAAGCCGTTACGAGTGACGAGCTGGAAGACACGATTAATTATGCCGCTGTCTATGCGGTCGTCAAGGAGCAGATGGAAAAGCCGTCCAA
The DNA here is from genome assembly GCF_003479205.1 of Parabacteroides sp. AF17-28. Taxonomy (NCBI): domain Bacteria; kingdom Pseudomonadati; phylum Bacteroidota; class Bacteroidia; order Bacteroidales; family Tannerellaceae; genus Parabacteroides; species Parabacteroides sp. AF17-28. The sequence continues at coordinate 110,981 of NZ_QUGV01000005.1, forward strand.
GCTGATCGAACATGCGGCAGGCCGCATTTTACAAGCTTTGAAAGAATATTTTCCACAGTTGACAGCTATCGAATTGAAGCTTGCCAAACTGAATCCGCCTTTCGGTGGAGATGTTTATAGTGCATCGATTATTCTTAGTGAGACATACTGTTAGGCTATTTTAATAAATATATCTATCTTTGTATCCTAAAGCACAAATAATACATTCATCTTATGGCATTTACCAACAACGTAATGATAGTCCGCCACGGATTGTTGGCGAAGTTAGTTAAACTTTGGAAGGAAAACCGTCTGCTTGAAGAGATAGACCGCCTACCGATAGAGTTAAGTCCCCGTAAATCGAAAGTCATCGGCCGTTGCTGTGTACACAAGGAGCGGGCAGTCTGGAAATATAAGACACTGCCACTGCTCGGATTTGATATGCAGGATGAAATAGACGAGCTGACTCCCTTGTCTGAGTATGCAAAACAAGCATTGTTCCGTTCGGAAAATAAGAAAGAAAACCTGATGTGTGTGGTTGACGAAGCCTGCTCATCCTGTGTACAGGTGAACTATGAGATAACAAACCTTTGCCGTGGTTGTGTGGCGCGCAGTTGCTATATGAACTGTCCGAAAGATGCAATCCGTTTCAGGAAGAATGGACAGGCGCAGATTGACCACGACACTTGTATCAGTTGCGGCAAATGCCATCAGAACTGTCCCTATCATGCGATTGTTTATATCCCGATTCCTTGCGAAGAGGTTTGTCCGGTCAAAGCGATCAGCAAGGATGAGTACGGGGTGGAACATATAGATGAGTCCAAATGTATCTATTGCGGTAAATGTGTAAACGCTTGCCCTTTCGGAGCCATCTTCGAAATATCCCAGGTATTCGATATCCTGCAACGTCTGCGCAATAAAGAGCCGATGGTGGCTATCGTAGCCCCTTCTATCTTGGCACAGTTTTCTGCCCCGGTAGAGAAAGTGTACGGTGCGATCAAGTCACTGGGCTTCCTCGAAGTGGTGGAAGTGGCTCAGGGAGCGATGGAAACGACTCGTCGCGAAGCCGAGGAATTGAAAGAAAAACTGGAAGAAGGCCAACCTTTTATGACAACCAGTTGTTGTCCATCCTATATTCAACTGGCCGAGAAGCATATCCCGGACCTGAAAAAGTATATTTCGTCAACCGGTTCACCGATGTATTACACAGCCCGGATCGTGAAGGAGAAATATCCTGATGCCAAGATCGTCTTTGTCGGCCCGTGCGTGGCGAAGCGCAAAGAGGTGAAGATGGACCCATGTGTGGACTTTACTCTTACCTTCGAGGAAATCGGTTCTGTGTTGACAGGCCTGGACATCAAGATAGAAGAGGCACAACCCTTTTCCGTCCTGTTCAATGCCGTACGTGAAGCACATGGATTTGCACAGACCGGCGGTGTAATCAACGCCGTAAAGGTATATCTGAAGGAAGACCAGGTGGCTAATCTGAATACAATACAAGTAGCCAACCTGACCAAGAAGAACGTCGCTCTGCTGCGTGCTTATGCCAAGACAGGCAAGGCTCCGGGACAGTTCATCGAAGTGATGGCCTGCGAAGGAGGATGTGTGACAGGCCCGTGCGTTCATGGTGACAGGGCTTCCGGACAGAAGCAGTTGCTCAAGGAGCTTACTAAATACTAAACGCAAATGATAAGAAAGATTGTTTTGTTCTTTTCGCTGGCCGGGATGTTATCGCTGGCGGCATGTGGCCCTCGGGAAATACCGGCGAAAGGAGATTTTACCGTACATGTATTTAACGATACACCTGTACGCTTTGCCCCGGATGTCTATCCGGAAGCCTATAATGCACCGGGACCGGACAGTGTCTATCATCTGGTGAACGGACGTATTATTCTGAAGAAAATAACATTGCCCGACTTCCGGCGCAATGTGTCGGTCAAATTACGGGTGACGATTGCTTCCAACGGTGACCGTTGGGATAAGTCCGGTTCCTGTTTTGTGTTACCGAAAGCATCGGGTATCAATTTGTTGAATATTGCCAAAGGTGAAAAGCAATTCCCGGAAGTGGACAGTACGAAGTTGGAACACATGATAGGAATCGTGCCGGGTGAAGATTATAAACCGACTGTCGAACTGATGCGCTTCATGACGCCATTCGGAGTGGGGTATTTCAGCGCACCCGATGACAGCCTCACGCATAACCGCAAGCCGGTCTATATTGACCATTGGGCCGACAATGTGAGCTGGGAACAAGATATAACCGATCTTTATCCCTTACTTGAAGGAGGCGCATATGTCGGTATCTTTATCGATACCTGGACGGCAGAAGGATATATCGCCAGCATCACGATCGACGTGGATGAATCCCACCTGGCATATGACCCGCTTGTCCGCCGTCATGTAGAGCCGTTGATGAATACGGTTTATTATGAAGGGCAGACCTATCCCGATATCTTTGCCCGCCGGGATGTATCGATGGATTTTGATATACCCGAAGGTGCCCGTAATGTCCGGTTGAAATATATTGTAACGGGGCATGGCGGCCATTCCGGAGGAGATGAGTTTGTGGAGAAACGGAATATCGTCTCTATCGACGGAAAAGAAGTGCTGAACTTCGTCCCCTGGCGTTCGGATTGTGCCTCTTTTCGCCGCTTTAATCCGGCAACGGGAGTCTGGTTGAAAGAGCGTCTGGCATCGTATATCGATAAAGACGGTTATTCGGAGAAGAAGGTGGAAGAGCCGTTGGCTTCATCCGACCTGTCCCGTTCAAACTGGTGTCCGGGGTCGGATGTGGTGCCTGAAGAAGTGGCTCTGATGGATATCCAGCCGGGTAAACATACCTTTACGGTAAGCATTCCCGAAGCAGCCGGGATAGACGGAAACAAGCTGAATCATTGGTTGGTATCAGCTTACCTGGTTTGGGATGAATAAATAATTGACACATTAAATCATTTATACTATGGATTCACTATTGCCTTTCTTTCTATTATGTTTCACCTCGTTCTTTACCCTGACGAATCCGTTGGGGACAATGCCTGTCTTCCTGACGATGACAAACGGCATGAGTGAAGAACAGCGCCGTGCCATTGTCCGTCGTGCGACTATCGTGTCGTTTCTGACTTTGATGGTTTTCACCTTCTCCGGACAGTTTCTCTTCAAGTTCTTCGGTATCTCGACAAACGGGTTCCGTATAGCAGGAGGAATAATCATCTTTACGATTGGTTTCGATATGCTTCAGGCACGTTATGCAAAGGCGAAGCTGAAGGAAGAAGAGGTGAAGACGTATGTGAATGACATCTCTATCACGCCTCTTGCGATCCCGATGTTGTGCGGTCCCGGTGCGATTGCCAATGCCTTGATGTTGATGGATGATGCCGTGACGTTGGCAAAGAAATGTATTTTGATCGGAACGATCGGGCTGATCTATTTTATCACTTATTTGATCCTTCGTGCTTCCACCCGCCTGAACCGCTATATGGGCGAGACGGGCAATAATGTGATGATGCGCCTGATGGGTTTGATCCTGATGGTGATCGCCGTAGAATGCTTTGTCAGTGGTTTCAAACCGATCATGATCGATATTTTACAGCAAGCAAACCTGTAAAATGGTATTGCAGTGCTTCATGGGGTTATAGTGCCGTAAAGGAAGGAACCATCCGGCAGATAGAATGAACGATGCGGGATGTGCGTTCCTTCCATACCTACCCGCTATTCATGTCACGGCCGTGAAACAAAAGAAATCCAACTGTAACATAGAAGGAAGACAATTGTGACATAAAAGGAATACAGCCGTAACATGCAATAGCGGACCGGTGTTTATCCGTTATTGATTCTTCTCTCTCCTTTTATAATTTGGTAAACTTCTTTTTCCCCTGTAAATAGAACGCCGCAATCAGGCTTCCTTTTCGCAGTTCCGGGATGTCGGCGAGCTTCGTCTTTGCCAGATTTTCCCGGCGGACCGGTTCGTAAGACGGTTTTAATTCATAAAAGGCTTTCCGGGCTTCATACACGGCACGGGCGTTCGGAAGATGTCCGGAGAGCAGGAACTTGGCTGCCGCGATGTAGTCCAGCCAGAAGCGGGTGCGCATCACGTGTTTCAAGTCTTTTTCCGGCAGGTTCTTGTATAACATCAGTAGGTTGTTACGGAAGTTGAGGAAGGTCTTGCGCGGGCTTTCCACATTCAGCGTAGCCCCTCCCACATGATAGACGACCGATGCGGGCGTGCAGACCAGGCGGTAGCCCCGCGAACGCAGGCGCCAGCACATATCGATCTCCTCCTGATGCGCAAAGAAACCGGCATCCAAGCCGCCCGCCTCTTTATAAACGGCAGTGCGGACAAACAGGCAGGCTCCCGTAGCCCAAAGCAGATCGGCGGGAGTATCGTATTGTCCCAAATCTTTTTCAACGACGTGCAACACGCGGCCTCGGCAATATGGATAGCCATACCGGTCCATGAAACCTCCGGCAGCTCCGGCATATTCAAAATAATCTTTGTTGCGCTCGGCGCGTATTTTAGGTTGTGCGCAAGCGATATCGGGGTCGGCATCCATCGCTGCCACAGGTGCGTCCAGCCAGCCCGGAGTGACTTCCACATCGCTGTTCAGCAATACCGTATATTCATGTCCGATCTGTTTCAACGCTTGGTTGTAACCTTCGGCAAAGCCGTAGTTCTTATCCAGCCGGATGACGCCTACCGTCGGGAACTTCGCCTTTAACATCTTGACAGAGTCATCCGTAGAACCATTGTCAGCCACGATTACATCCGCCCATTCCCCTGGCGTATAAGCTACGACAGAAGGCAAAAACTTCTCCATCAGCTCCCGCCCGTTCCAGTTCAGGATGACAACGGCAACACGCTTCTTTAATTGACAATTGACAATTGACAATTGATAATTATTGTTTGTCTCTATAGTGTGTGTCATATGAATATTACTTCTTTAATTGTCAATTGTCAATTATCAATTGTCCATTCTTTTGTATTTCCACCTCTTATGCGTCCAAAGCCAGCCTGCCGGATTACGCAGGATGCATTGTTCCATCAGGCGGGCATATTGTTCGGTGATCCAGTTTTCGGGAGTCTCTTTGGGAGTCTCGGTCACCAGTTTCATGTCTACGGTGTAGTAGCCGCGTTTGACTTGCTTGGTGTCAAGGAAGATGACGGGCAGGTCGAGTTTGCGTGCCAGGCGTTCGGGACCTGTCAGGATGGAGGATTCCTGGTTGAGGAAGGTTGTCCAGTAATGCAGGTTGTTCCGGCTCGGTGTCTGGTCGGCAATGAAGATCACGACACTGCGTATCTTATCCCTCTTCAACTGGATCACGTCGCGTACGGAGTCTTGTTTTTTGATCCCGTATGAACCGAACTGGGTACGCAGCTTGATGAACAGCCGGTCGAATGCCTTGTTGTTGAGCGGACGGTATATCTGGTAGATACGCGAGTCCTTGAAGCGGGAGGTGGAACCGGAGAACCATTCCCAATTGCCGTAATGTCCCATCAGCAGGATAAAACAGGTGTGCCCTTTCTCCATCAGCCGGTCTACCAATTCGGGATTCTTCAGGAAAGCCCGGCGTTGCAACTCTTCGAGGGAGATATGCGCCAGTTTGAGCGTCTCGACGACATAATCGGCGAAATGGTGATAGAAAGCTTTTTCCAACCGGCGAAGCTCTGCGTCCGATTTCTCGGGGAAAGAGGCTTTCATGTTCCGGCGGACGACTCTTACCCGGTATCGCCCGATCTTGTAGATCACGACATAGAGAATGTCCGATAATATATACAACGCCCACATCGGCAGGATAGCGTGAACCTTTACCCAACTATAGATAAGCGCATATTGTATTTTACTCCACATAATATATTATTCTATTATCTTTACAACTAAAGCCGTTCCGTCCTCATTCCAGCCTTCCAATATCACCCGGCGCGTTTCGTTGACCAGGGAATTGTCGTAAGGGATCTCCGCCTTGATATAGTTCTCGGTGAAACCGTGCATCATGCCGCCTTTGCGGGTCTGTTCGAACAGGACGTTTGCCTCCCGGCCGATATGAGCCTCATAGAAAGCATGGAGCTTGCGGTCGGATATGTCTAACAGTTGTTGGCTGCGGGCATGCTTGGTCTTCGGATCGACAACGTGGTCGATCTTGAGCGCCTGCGTCCCCGGACGTTCCGAATAGCTGAACACATGCAGCTGGCTGATGTCGAGGCTGTCGATAAAGGCGCGGGCTTCCTCGAAACAGGCATCCGTCTCGCCGCGTGTCCCGACAATCACATCCACACCGATAAAGGCATGCGGCATCACTTCCTTGATCTTTTCTATCTTATGCCGGAACAGCTCCGTATCGTAACGGCGGCGCATCAGCTTCAACACCTCGTCGCTCCCGCTTTGCAGGGGAATATGGAAATGAGGCGCGAAACGCTTGCTGCCTGCCACGAAGTCGATCGCTTCGTCGGTGATCAGGTTCGGTTCGATAGAGGAGATGCGGTAGCGCACGATGCCTTCCACCTCGTCGAGCGCACGGATCAGGTCGATAAACGTCTCGCCCGTGCTCTTCCCGAAATCACCGATGTTGACACCTGTCAGCACAATCTCTTTTCCCCCTTTGGCTGCCACCTCTTCCGCCTGTTTCACCATACTGTCGATCGTTCCGTTGCGGCTTCGTCCGCGTGCGAACGGGATGGTACAGTAGGAGCAGAAATAGTCGCATCCGTCCTGCACTTTCAGGAAATGGCGCGTACGGTCGTCCGCCGAGCAGGAGGGCGAGAAGGTACGTATATCTTTTGTCTGGGAAGCAATGACGGCGCCTCCCTCTTCTTTCTTTTTCAGGTCGTCTAAATACATCAGTATGTCCAACTTCTGTTCGGCTCCCAACACGAGGTCGACCCCTTCGATGTGCGAAACCTCTTCCGGCTTCAGCTGGGCGTAACAGCCGGTCACCACGACGAAGGCTCCCGGATGCTGTTTGCCGATACGCCGGATCGCCTGGCGGCATTTCTTGTCTGCCAGCTCCGTCACAGAGCAGGTGTTGACAACGCAGATATCCGCTTTTTCACCCGCACGCGCTTTGCGTACGCCTTGTTCGGCAAGTACTTTTCCTATGGTCGATGTTTCGGCGAAGTTGAGCTTGCATCCTAATGTATAGTATGCGGCAATCTTATTCTCAAAAACAGTCTTGTCAATCATTGTCTTTTAATTATCGCGCAAATTTAGCGAAAATGTTTGGACATAGTATATTCTTATCGTTTATTGTGGAACCGGTAACCGATCCCTAACATCAGGTTGTTGGGATCTTTGAACTTGCTCAACTGGTATCCCACGTGCAGGAACAGGTCGCGGGTGATGGATGTCTTCAGCGCCATGATCTGGTACATCCCTTGTGTATCGGAGCATTTGTGGTACACGTTGTAGCCTATGCCTAAATTGATCGTGAAGATCGGCATGACCAGTTCCCCACGTGCGGATAACCCGATTGCCAGTTGTTCCTTGAACGGCGGGCGGTAAAACCGGTGTTCTGACTGGCCGTTATAGTCGGCCTCGTATTCCTTGATGTTGGCGCTTTCGTCATATTGCACGTCGAGCGAGGCCCCGGCGCGGAAGTATTTGTGGAAGTTGTACATGGGATTGATATTGAACCCGAATACGCCGAACGAACCGGGTGCCAGGTAAGAATCATCGGGTTTGATAACCCCTTTCCGCTTCGATGCGCCGTATAAGACGATGTCATAGCTGATGTGCGGCGTGGTACGCAGCGCGGCCGGCCTGTCGGGCATTGCCGTCCCGTCATTTTCTCCGAACGTGTGCACCAATCCGATCCTGCCTCCGACGGTATTGACGCCTGCATTGGGATATTGGGTGTTACCGTTGGAGAAATGGGTCAGGTCGACGCCCGCTGTCAGCCGCCATCCTGCCGCTAATCGCCAGTTCAGCAAGAGGCCCAAATTGATATAGGCATTGATCTTCGATCCTACTACATAATTGTAGGAATTGGTTATCGGATCGTACTTCTCCCACCCGAAAGAGGCGCCGAAGTTCCATTCGTAATCCAGCGACAGCCGGGGAGCGAGCCGGGCTATGCGCGACCCCTGGAAAGCATATACCGACACCGGAGTCCCGATTTCTGCCTTGTCAAAGAATGAGTGATACGAAACGCCGATCCCCTGATATGTGTACGGATATAATTTCCCTGTCTTCGATTCCGGATGAAACCGGAACGAGTATTTCAGGTGTGCCGACACGGATTTGCGCAAAGGCTCCCACGTCGCGTTCTTGCCTGAAAAAAACTCATTGGTAGGAATAAGGTAGACGGGACGGAAATCAACGCCGATCTCGTGAATGAGCGGATGGCGGGACAGGGAATCGGTTGTCCCTGCTCCCTGTGCACATATGCGGGTGCATCCTAATACACATAGTCCTGTTATGATGAATAATACTTTCAGATTCATGCTACAATTTGTTTATCGTTCCGCCAAGATGATAACATAGAAGGTTGTCGTCGATAATTTGACTGTGCCTTTCTTTTACGCCTCCTTCTTTTGCGTAATCTTTCCAATGGGAGATTGTTTCCCTGATTTGTTCGATGATATATTTACCGTTTCTTATCCCCATATTCCCGGCAACGGCAACAAGGTCTTCGTAAGTGAAGTTGTCTTGTTTACCATTGAGTGAGAGCTGATGTCGGTTGGTCCATTTGCCGCCTGGCGTGTATGAGTAGCATAAATCGTAAGCCGGCGCCAAGCTCCAGCTGCCGTCTTTATCCATCAGGAAGGAATAGTTTTTCGTATGATCGTCGTGGTTGCGCGACATGACGTTGAATACCATTCTCCGGTACAATTGTTCCTGTTGCGGATAACTCAGTCTCATCGCACGCATGACTCTGAACGCTTCTTCGTATGAGTGCCTTTGGTCGCGGTCATAATGAGCGATACCGGCTAATGTCTGTACGTGTATCTTCTCGCCAGTTTCGGTACGGTCGAACCGTTTGGTCATAAAGTGATGTGAATCTCCTTCAGGTAGAAGTCTGCATTCCGTCATCTCGATGCCGCAATCCTTGGCCATCAGATAATAGGCATATTCTATATTTCCTATGCCTTGCGGGTTATCTGTTATTTCCGAATGTTCGGAGTATGTGCCGCCATCAAACTTCAGCAGCCAATAGCCGAAACCTTCCGGTGCCTGTACCTGGCCGGAACGAACTTCTCCGGTGACGTCATTGTAGGCGATGATAGCTTTAGGTTTTGCACCGCCGGCAGAGGTTCCGACCTTGAGCATATCCAAAATCTTTTTATCAGACTGGTTGAGCCGGGTACGGAAGTTCTCGCGATCTGTAAAAACAGCCTTGGCAAGATTGGTCAGTTCTTGCACGTGGATGATCGATGACTCGCCGAAACCTTCGATCTCCTGACTCGGTTCGAACTCGAGTGCTCCCATTGCTCTTTTGCCTACATAGCATAAACGGTCTAACGGAGTGATTTCTTCGCCTGACAATCCCCGGCTTGCAAACCATTCGTCGATGATTTGATTACCGAAGGCATCCGGCAGGGAATCGGCGAACAGGCCAGGCAGGCCTTTGAAACAATTATTCCGGTTGCTTAAGAACTGGTAAGGCTCGCCGCTATACCTGTCTAAAGGCATTACTATCGGAGAAATATCCAATCCGGAACGGAGGAACTTTCTTTCATAATCGAAGACGGCTGCTCCGGCCTCTTTCTCCCAGTAAAGGGAACCGACGCTTTTTCCCCACAGTGTTACGTCTACTATCAATTCATTCATTGTCGTTTGATTTTAGCCGGCGTACACGCGAGCGTTTCTTGCCTTGTATTTTCTTTAATTGCAGTGGGCTTATTTTGGCCTCGGGAACAAGGTTCTCCAGATTCTCCAACAGACCTAATTCCCTTAGTACGCTTATCAGTATAAGCGTACTGACAGACTTCCCTTTCTCTATATTAGCAACCGTAAGCGGTGTTACGCCGGAAGCCAAGGCAAGTTCTGCTTGTGTTTTATCCTGCCTGATCCTTGTCTCTCTGATACGGCTTCCAATCTTAAGCAGTATCGCGGGATTGCTCATCTCTGTCCACATATTCATTCTTTTCTGCGAAGGTAATGAATAATATATATAAAAACAAGGATTAAACGCTTCTGTTCCCTGTAAACTATATAAATGTATAGCTTATGACATCCTCTTATCGTTCCGCCAAGATGATAACCGGATTCTCATCGTTCTCCTGCGCCTCGTAGCCGATCAGGTAGCGGCTGTCTTCCGAAACGAAGCGGGGAACAAACGTATTTTCTTCCTTGAACTCGAAATGATGTTCGGGGTAAGGCAGTTTGACACTTTCCGTTTTCCCGTCCTTCTCGTCGTAGCAGACCAGATAAGACTTGCCGTTCAGGTTGGCTGTCAGATATAAAAGTCCGTTGCTGTTACCGACAACGCTGATGTGGGCCGCCTTCTTTTCCTGGAACAGGCTGTTGCGCGGGTCTTGCAGTTGGTAACGGCCGCCTTCCGGCATTTTGTATTGTCCGGCGTCCACCATCCAGCGGGCAGCAAGCGTATTCTCTTTTGTGATGCGGTAGATCGTATCGTTGAACATCTCTTTCACGTAATCGCCGGACGGAGTGGAAAAGGCTTTGCATTCACTGTAGAACACCATCTTGATCTCTCCCGGCTCGAAGCTCCGGGCGTAAGGTATCGAATCCAGCACGGTCGAATCGCGGAACAGGTACATGCGCGTCGGCTCCTTTCCGGATATATTCTGGACATATCCGATGTTCCGTCCGTCGGGCAGCGGAAGGACTTCCTGGATGTTGATATTGGCGGGAACACTTGTTGTCCGTTTCCATTTGCCGTCCCAGCCGTACGTCTTGATCCATTTGCAATAGTCTTCGATGTGGATGCCCTCTTCGTCGACACTCAGATTGCCGGCGGCAAGAAATTCTTCCGGCCCTTCGCCTTTGTTCCCGATCATCCGGATGAATTTCCCTTCCGGGTTGAAAAGGTATATCTTCTCATTATTGTAGATTACTAATTTGTCCTGGAAGTAAACCAATTGCGGGATATAGGCATTCAGCAGCACGGAGTCGGTCGTTTCCAGCGGGATGAAGCGGACGCTTTTCGCCCATTCGTCCAGCTTTATCCCGGTCGGTTCCCGGTCTAAAACAGTAGCCAGGTTAATCGTTTGGCAGGCGTTGCCGTCTGCTTCCTCCTTAGGCGAAATCTGGCAACCCGCCAGTGCTCCGCATAGAAGTATGATCCATTTATTCATATACTCGTTATTTGATAGCCGAAAGATAAGTATAAATTATGATTTTCTACCTTATCCGTTAACTCTTTCTCTGCTATTCATTAGTTGTCCGCCGCCCGGTGAACGATCGTCCGCTTGGCGGTGAACGATCGTCCGGCGGCAAGCGAACGATCGTTCGCCACCAAGCGGACAACTAATGAGCCGTATGGAAAGAGCTAAGAGCATAAGGTGAAAGGGTTAAACTATACGTATCTGTTGCTTATTTGTTAGTTAGTCTGTACTTTTGTCCCAATTATAACATTGTGCGCGGTATGATACAAGAGAACTTTATCAAGATATACGAGAACAGTTTCAAGAACAACTGGGAACTGCCCGCCTTGACGGATTACAGTAAGGGAACGACCTTTTCTTTTGCGGACGTAGCGGAGGAGATTGCCCGCATCCACATCCTGTTTGAAGAATGCCAGATACGGCGGGGCGATAAGATTGCTCTGATCGGGAAAGACAGTGCGCGCTGGTGCATTGTCTATATGGCGGCTGTCACCTACGGTGCGATTATCGTGCCGATCTTGCAGGACTTCAGCCCGAACGATGTGCATCATATCATCAACCACTCCGAGTCGGTTTTCCTTTTTGTCAGCGACCGTATCTGGGATTCGTTGGAAGAAGACATGATCGGGGATGTGCGCGGCGTGTTCTCGCTGTCCGATTTCCGTTGCCTGCATCAGCGCGACGGCGAAAGCATCCAGAAACTTCTGAAAGGGATGGAGGCGAAGATGGCGGAGAAATATCCGAACGGGTTCGGAAAGGACGATATCAAATACGCAGAACTCGATAATGACAAGGTTGTCTTGCTGAACTATACTTCCGGCACGACCGGTTTTAGCAAAGGCGTTATGCTGACAGGAAACAACCTGGCGGGAAACGTGATGTACGGCATCCAGCTCGGTGTCTTGTATAGAGGGGAACGCGAAGTCTGCTTCCTTCCGCTGGCGCATGCCTACAGCTGCGCTTTCAATTTCCTCGTGCCGATGGCTGTCGGGGCGCATGTCTATCTGCTGGGCAAGGTTCCTTCTCCCAAGATATTGCTGAAAGCGTTCGAGGAGGTGAAGCCGAACCTGATCCTGACTGTCCCGCTTATCCTGGAAAAGATTTATAAGAAGATGATCCTGCCGCAGCTCGGCAAGACGACGATGAAGTTGGCGTTGAATATCCCGCTGCTGGATTCCCGTATCTATGCGCAGATACGGAAGAAGCTGGTGGACGCTTTCGGCGGACGCTTCCGCGAAGTGATCGTAGGCGGTGCGGCGATGAACGACGAGGTGACGGAGTTTCTGTATAAGATCAAATTCCCGTTCACGGTCGGTTATGGCATGACGGAGTGCGGACCGCTGATCAGCTACGACCATAACGATGAATATGTGCCCGGTTCCTGCGGACAGGTGCTGAAAGGAATCATGGAGGTGCGCATCGACTCGGACGACCCATATAATAAGGTAGGGGAAATCCAGGTTCGCGGCGAGAACGTGATGAAAGGTTACTATAAGAACGAAGAAGCGACCTCACAAGCCTTTACCGAAGACGGCTGGCTGCACACGGGCGACTTAGGAACGATCGACCATGACAACCGCATCTATATCCGTGGCCGCAGCAAGACGATGATTCTCGGGGCAAGCGGACAAAACATTTATCCGGAGATAATCGAATCGAAGTTGAATAACCTGCCGTTTGTGATGGAAAGTATTGTAATCGAGAAGAACGGCAAGCTGATAGGGCTGGTTTATCCGGATTATGATACGGTGGACGGGACAGGCGTTTCGCACGAGGACCTTCCGCTTATCATGGAACAGAACCGGATCGAACTTAACAAACTTTTAGCACCTTTCGAAGCCGTTTCCGCCTTGCAACTCTATCCGACGGAATTTGAAAAGACGCCGAAGAAGAGTATCAAGCGTTACCTGTATAGCAACTATTGATTTGTTTATCCGGTCTGGCTATCAGCTTGTTGGCGAATGTGTGAAAAATAATTTGAAAAAAAACGTACTATGTTGTACAACATGTTTGATTAATACATACATTTGCATCGTTTTAAGACAAGAAGATATTATAGACCGTTTAAATTAAAAAACAAAATGAAAAAGTTAGTTGCATTTGCTGCTGTTATCGCAGCTGTATCATTCACATCTTGTGGCAACAAATCAGCAGAAAATACTGAAGTTGCAGAAACTGAAACAGAAGCTACAGTAGAAGAAGTTGTTGCACCTGCTGCTGAAGAAGCAACAGAAGAAGTAACAGTTGCTGAAGGCGATTCAACAGTTGTTGAAGCTCCGGCTGCTGAAACTGAAGCTGCTCCTGCTGAATAATCCATTCGGTAATCAGTTGATGAGGACAGTCTGTATGCGCATAACATACAGACTTTTTTTGTTTTATGAACCTTTGAAATAGACGAGTATGAAACGAACGTTATTGATTCTTCCGGTTCTTGCATGGCTGAGTCTGCCTGCATTCTCGCAGGAGCCTGTCGATAAGACAGTCTCTTTGCAGAGTATTGAAATCCAGGGAAAACGCTTCGGCGGGTTGACCGGCGGCGATGTGAAACGCCTGCAGGTTGATTATAACCTGAGTGGTGTGACCGGTACGACAGCGGATGTGTTCCGCCAGTTGCCGTCGGTTGTAACGGATATCGAGGGTGGAATTACGTTCCGTGGTTCCAGCCATCCCGGCCTGTTGATCAACGGCGTTCCGTACGGGCTGATGGAGGAATACAGCGGGGATATGCTGATCCAGCTTCCGGCGCTCTTCTTCAACCGGGTGTCGATGACGGCGACTCCTTCTATCGAGTTGGTGCCCGATGGAGATGCGGGAGTTCTGAACCTGTCGTCGACAACCTATACCGATAAGGATTCTCCACTTATCGTGACATTAGGCGCAGGATTTCAGGAACGATATAACGCCGGGGCGATCCTGAACCTGCATCCCGGCAAGTTCCATATTGTCGGGAAATATAACTACCGCCGCGAGTACCGGAAACGTACGTTTAGCAAATCGACGACGAACAAGGCGGGGACAACAGTGATGAACAATAACGCATCGGCCCGTCCGGATGTGCATCTGGCTGACCTGAGTGTCGGATACGACCTGACGGCTAACGATCTGATCACCGTATATGGCTTGTATAGCCTGATGGATTACAGCCGTTACGGGAAGATCCATAATAATAAATTGGTAGACGGCAACCTGCAACCGGTCATGTTCCGCCACCGCTATAACGACCAGCGTCAGGAAGCCTATGCGGCCGAGGCGCGTTGGAGCCACACGTTCCGCAATCCGGAGAACCGCCTGGATGTGACATTCAACTATAACAACTTCACCTACGACGAAGACAACGCATACAAGAACGAGAAACCGGAGACGGGAGCTATCATTGCCGAAGATAATTATTTCGTCAACCAGGATAAGAACAATTACTATCTGTCTGCGATCTATCGTACGGCTTTTGCCAACGACCTGAATTTGCATGTCGGATATATCGGCCGCTTCAAAGACGAGACTTATCTGGCGGAAGGGAATAAACTGGCGAATGGGAATTGGGAACCCGATATGCAGAAGCTGAATGATTTCGGCTTCAAGCGCCGGACCAATCTGCTTCTGGCTTCTTTGGATAAAAGCTGGGATGCTTTCTATGCGGAAGTGGGCGTACAGGCCGAGATGAACTGGCAGAATACAGACGATGACACACGTACTCATTTTTATCCGCGTGTGAAGTTGGCGTATGAGACCGGTAAGGCCGGTGAGTTTGCGTTGAGCTATACACAGCGCGCCATCCGTCCGTATGGCGTAGACCTGAACCCGTTTGTCGACAGGAGCGACGCCACTTATATAAAGAAGGGAAACCCAGATTTGAAGGATGAGTTCATCCATTCTTTCGAGTTGTCTTATTTGTATTCAAATAACCATTTCCGCCTGTCGCCGAGCCTTTACTACCGCAACAAAAGGAACCGGATCATGGATATCGCAACCTCGTCCGACAACGAAACGATTTGGCAAAAGGAGAATATCGGCCATAGCCAGACCTTTGGGTTTGAACTGTCTGGAACCTGGCAACCGATCCGTATTTTGTCGATCGGCCTGTCCGGCGATATCTTCCGCGACGAGATCGACGGCCGCACGATCGGTTATGATGAAAAGAAATCGCTGGTTTGCGGTGATGTCAAAGGCAATATCAATATTGCCATCACACCGACTACGGAATTGCAGCTCGACGGCTTTTACATCTCCGACCAGCTCACTCCGCAGGGAAAGATCAAACACCGTTCCAGCGTGAACGCCGGCATCTCCCAGTATTTCATGCACCGCAAACTGCGTGCCAACCTGAGCATCAACAATATCTTCAACGGCCTCAAAGAGACAACGATTGTCGACACTCCTGACTTGCAGATCACGCAGGTCCGCAACCGCGATGCACAGGTGACCTGGTTGACGCTGACGTATAATCTGTAACGAATACGGCTTATTTTAGCAGATACCGGTCGAAGCCTGCCGAGCAGTCGGTCTGGTAATTGCCGTCTTCATCCATATAGATGAACATATATTCGATATCCGGTAGCTGCTCCTTTATCCGGCGGGCTTCATCACGTCCCATCGCCATGAAAGCGGTAGCATAAGCATCGGCATACATACAGTCGGGAGCAATGACGGTGACGCTTCCGACAGGTTGGGCAGCGGGATAGCCGGTAAGCGGATTGATCGTGTGGGCATATTTCTTGCCGTCCTTGATGTAGAAGTTCCGGTAGTCGCCGGAGGTGGCAAGGCCGAGGCGCCCGCAAAGTTGCACGATTACTTCTGTTTCCTGGTTGACTCCCATCGGATCGTCAACCGGTTTGGCGATGCCGAGATGCCAGCATTGGCCTTTCGCATTAACGCCTTTGGTGGCAAATTCGCCTCCGATGTCGATCATGTAGTTCCGGATGCCTTTGCTTTCCAGCAGGCGGGCGATCACTTCACAGCTACAACCGTCGCCCATCGACGAACAGTTTAGCAGGAGGCGCGGATCGTCCTTTATTATATGTCTTCCTTCCAACCGGACTTTTTGGTAACCGACAAAAGAGCGGATGCTGTCTATCATCTGCGGCGTAACACTGTCCATCTTGCTGAATCCGAAACCCCAGAGGTTAATGAGCGGGGCGCAGGTAATGTCGTACATCCCGTCTGTCCTGGATGATACTTCTCTTGCCTTGCGGAAGACTTCGGCGAAAAGGGTGTCTACTTCCACTTCCTTATTCCGGTTGACCTGTGAGATGATGGAGAGCGAGTCGAAAGGGTTGAGGGAATGGTAATATCGTTTCAGTTCGGCGTGTATCTCGTCATCGAGCGGTTCTGTATATTGGTAGAGGATGCGATAAGGTGTATGTAACTGCCCGTTTGTTTCGATGTATTGCGGTTGCATCGTGCAACTGCCTAAAAGCAGGAGGGAGAGGAAGATGAGTAAGTTTGTTTTCATAGGATTATTATAATAAATGTTGGCAAGGAATGTGTTAAACTCCCTTGTCCCCGCGCTTTGACGCGGGGCCGCAAGAGAATAAGCCTAATCAATAAATTATTATACGGCCAGTTCTAATGCGATCCCGCGTCAAGCGCGGGAACAAGGAACTCTTCATTCCTCTATTACAACTCCATCAATATCTTCTTCAACACCGTCTGTGCCGAAATCTCGCGATTGGCAGCTTCGGGGATGACGATGCTTTGCGGGCTTTCGATTACGTCGTCCGTTACGATCATATTGCGGCGGACGGGGAGGCAGTGCATGAAGTAGGCGTTGTTGGTCAGTGCCATCTTTTCGGTGTCGACTGTCCAGCTGCGGTCCATGTTGAGGACTTTGCCGTAGTTGGGATCGGCGTAGGCAGCCCAGTTCTTGGCATAGATAAAGTCAGCCCCTTCGAAGGCTTTCTTCTGGTCATATTCCACGCGGGCGTTGCCGACGAAGCGCGGGTCCAGCTCGTAGCCTTCCGGATGCGTAATCACAAATTCGTAGTCGGTCGCATTCATCCATTCGGCAAAGCTGTTGGGAACGGCTTGCGGAAGCGATTTAGGATGCGGTGCCCAAGTCATTACGACCTTCGGACGGGCTGTCTTCTTATACTCTTCAATCGTGATCAGGTCGGCGAAGCTCTGTAACGGGTGGCGGGTAGCCGCTTCCATACTGAACACCGGCCGACCGGAGTATTGGATGAACTGGTTCAGTATCTTTTCGTTGTAGTCGTCTTCCTTACTCTCGAAGCGGGCAAAGGAACGTACGCCGATCACGTCGCAGTAGCAACCCATGACCGGAACGGCCTCTAAGAGATGTTCGGGTTTGTCGCCATCCATGATGACGCCCCGCTCTGTTTCCAGTTTCCAGGCACCCTGGTTTACGTCGAGCACCATCGTATTCATGCCTAAGTTCATGGCCGCCTTCTGTGTGGAGAGGCGGGTACGGAGGCTGGAGTTGAAGAATATCATTAATAACGTCTTGTTCTTGCCCAGCTCGGTGAACTGGTAACGGTCTTTCTTAATCTCGAACGCTTCGGCGAGCGCCTGCTTGAGGTCGCCCAAATCCTGTACACAAGTGAAGTTTCTCATATTATACTATTTAATGTAGTGAGGCACAAATGTAGGCATTTCCGGGGAGAATGCAAAGTCCCGGATATTGGTCGGGATATGACTGAGTTAGCCCTTAATCACCCATTCTCCAAGATTCCGCTCTTCCCGGCTGAAGGATACTCCTACTTTCACCAACTTCCTGCCGTCGGCGGTGTAAGGGATAAGATATCCTTTGTCATCGATCTGACGGATGGCTTCATCGGTGGAGCCGTTCAGTTTGAACTCGAATACGTAGATGTAGTCGTCCGTCCAGACCACTGCATCGGCACGTCCTTTGGCACTGCGCACTTCCGCTTCGACGAACTGCCCCATTAGTTTGAAGACTAAATAGAAGATGACCTGATAGTGCCGCTCCGTCTTGTCGTTCAGCTCATACGGAATGTCGGCGAAGAAGGCGCGCAGGCGGGTGAGGAAAGCCTCTGTCTCTCCTTTTTCAAGTTCCCTGACAAACTTGCCGATATAGAAGCTTGTATCTTGTGCAGCAACCGGCGTATAGAAAGGGGCTGCGAAGTTGAGGAAGCCATATTTCACCTCTTCGTTCGGGAAGCCGAGGGTGTACTGGTTAAACCGCTCATCATACTCTTTTATTGTCAGATAGCCGCTCTGGTAGATCATCGGGATGGGGTTGTGTATGTTGGCCCGGTCGTCGGAGAGGCTGGCGGCAGATACTTCGACACCTTCCATCTCACGGAGGTCATAGTCCGTCTTCTTAAGCATTTCGACCAGGAAGGTCGGTGTGCCGCTGGCAAACCAGTAGTTTCCGAAGCGGCTTTTGCTCAGGGCGCTCAGTACACTGAAAGGGTTGTACATCGGGTGAAACTCTTCATCCGGTGTGAAACGGTAGCCATCGTATTGTCGGGTCAGCTCGGCAAACATCTTGTCGAAAGACAGTTTATTCTTGGTCGCCATAGCTTCCAGCTCCGGGCGGAAGGTCGCCTCGATTTCCGGATGGGTCATACCGCAGAGCGTATCATACTCGATATCGAAGCTGATGTCGTTCAGCTGGTTCAGATTGCTGAAGATACCCATTTGTGCAAACTTCGTCACACCGGTGATGAAGACGAATTGCAGGTAAAGGTCGGCACTTTTTAGTACGGTATAGAAGGCGGTCAGCGTCTCGCGGAAGTCTTTCTGCAATACTTCGTCGTGCATGGAACGGAGCATCGGTTTGTCATACTCATCCACCAGGACGACGACGCGGCGGCCGGTCTTTTCGTATGCTTTCCGTATTACGGTCATGAAGCGGCCGGAGTGGGTAATACCTTCGCCCCCGGTTTCGTAAAGTTCCTCCCATCCTTTGAGCTGTCGTTCGAGGATACTTTCCAGCGCCTTGCGACTGTCGTATTTTTCGGCATTGAGGTCAAGGTGGAGCACTGGATATTCCTTCCAGTCCTTTTCCAATTGTTCGATAGCCAATCCTTTGAATAACTCTTTCTTCCCTTGGAAGTAGGCTTCGAGAGTCGAAAGCAGCAAGCTCTTGCCGAAGCGGCGGGGACGGCTCAGGAAGTAGGGGAGACGACTGTTCGCCAGCTTATAAACGAGAGCGGTTTTATCGACATAGAGGAAACCTTCCGAGCGAAGTTTCTCGAAGCTTTGTATTCCGATAGGGAGCAGACGGCTGTTGCTTGTTGTATCCATACGACTGATGCAATTTGTTTATATGATACGAAGATACGATTTCTTTAGAAGCTGGACAATCTTTGTCCGGATTAATAGGAGGTTAGCCCTTAATCACCCATTCTCCAAGATTCCGCTCTTCCCGGCTGAAGGAGACTCCTACTTTCACCAACTTTCTGCCGTCAGCGGTGTAAGGGATAAGATATCCTTTGTCGTCGATCTGACGGATAGCTTCATCGACGGTGCCATCTAACTTGAACTCGAATACGTAGATGTAGTCGGCTGTTTTGACGACTGCATCGGCGCGTCCTTTGGCACTGCGCACTTCCGCTTCCGCAAACTGCCCGAGCAATTTGAATACAAGATAGAATACCACCTGATAATGACGTTCCGTCTTGTCGTTCAGCTCGTAAGGTATATCGGCAAAGAAAGCGCGCAGGCGGGTGAGGAAGGTTTCAGGATCACCTTTCCGCAACTCTTGTACAAACTTGCCTATGTAGAAGTTCCCCTCCTCGCTGTCGATCGGCGTATAGAAGGGCAGTACGAAGTTGAGAAAGCCGTAGCGTACCTCTTCATTCGGGAAGCCGAGGGTATATGTCTTAAACTCTTTATCATAACTCTTAATAGTGAGATACCCGCTCTGATAAATCATCGGGACGGGCTCCTTGCTGTTTGCCCGGTAACTGATCAGTGCAGCGGAGGGCACTTCGATACCATCGAGCTCACGCAGGTCATAGTCAGTCTCCTTCAACATATTCACCAGGAAGGTGGGAGTGCCGCTGGAGAACCAGTAGTCTCCGAAACGTTGCTTGGAGAAGGCGCTTAACACACTGAACGGATTGAATATTCCCGGCTTGTTTACGTCCTCCGTGAAATGGTAGCCGTCGTATAGGTCCGTTAGCTTTTGCTTGACTTCTTCGTAGGATAGTCCGGTTTGTGCTGCCAGCTCTTTTAGCTCAGGGGCAAAGGTTGCTTCTATCTCGATACTGGTCATGCCGCATAAGTCAGCATAAGCATAGTCCATACTGATGTCGTTCAGTTGGTTGAGTTCGCTGAATACACTCATCTGCGCAAACTTCGTTACACCTGTGATGAAGACGAGACGCAGGTAACGGTCGGCACTTTTCAGTACCGTATAAAACGCAGTCAGTGTGTTACGGAACTGGCGTTGTAACTCCTCGCTGTGAAAAGAACGGAGCAAAGGCTTGTCGTATTCGTCGATGAGGACAACTACCGGATGCCCTGTTTTCAAGTAAGCCTGTTCAATGATATAAGCAAAACGTTCCTCTGGCGCCCTGTCTTTCTTTTCATCGCCATACAGGGCTTCCCACTTCTCTAAATGCTGGTTGAGCATGGCAATAAGGTCCTCTTGGGTCTCGTAGTTGCGGGCATTGAGGTCGAGGTGCATCACGGGGTGTACTTCCCAATCCGTTTCTAACTTGTCGATAGCCAATTCCTCAAACAGTTCGCGTTTCCCTTCGAAGTAAGCTTCCAGGGTAGAAAGCAGCAAACTCTTCCCGAAACGGCGGGGGCGGCTCAGGAAACAGGGATTGCCGGCCGTAGCCAACTGATAGACCAGATCCGTCTTGTCTACATATATATATTGTCCGCGGCGGAGCTTCTCGAAGCTCTGTATGCCGATGGGGTATTTCCTGATTGCTGATGTTGCCATTGTCGTTCTTGTTTACTGTAAACAAAGGTAATTAATTTTTTCGTTTGCCCATCCCCGATCGGTCGGGAGCAAGTTAGCCCTTAATCACCCATTCTCCGAGATTCCGCTCTTCCCGGCTGAAGGAGACTCCTACTTTCACCAACTTCCTGCCGTCGGTGGTGTAAGGGATAAGATATCCTTTGTCGTCGATCTGACGGATGGCTTCATCGACGGTGCCATCTAGCTTGAACTCGAATACGTAGATGTAGTCGGTTGTTTTGACGACCGCATCGGCGCGTCCTTTGGCACTGCGTACTTCCGCTTCCGCAAACTGCCCGAGCAATTTGAATACAAGATAGAACACCACCTGATAATGACGCTCCGTCTTGTTGTTGAGCTCGTAAGGAATATCGGCAAAGAAAGCGCGCAGGCGGGTGAGGAAGGCTTCGGGGTCGCCTTTCTCCAACTCTTGTATAAACTTGCCTATGTAGAAGTTACCTTCCTCGCTGTCGATCGGCGTATAGAAAGGCAGCACGAAGTTGAGAAAGCCGTAGCGTACCTCTTCATTCGGGAAGCCGAGAGTATATGTCTTGAAACGTTCGTCATAACTTTTTATCGTCAGGTATCCGCTCTGATAAATCATCGGGACGGGCTCCTTGCTGCTTGCCCGGTAGTTGATCAATGCAGCGGAGGGCACTTCGATGCCGTCGAGTTCACGCAAGTCGTAGTCTGTGTCCTTCAGCATGTTTACCAGAAACGTAGGGGTGCCGCTGACGAACCAGTAATCTTTGAATACCTTATACGACATCACACTCAGCAGGCTGAACGGGTTGTATATCCCTTCGGTAGCATATTCGCTGAACCGGTAGCCGTCATAAAGGCGGGTCAGCTTATTCATGACCTCTTCCGTTGTCAGGTTATTGAGCCTGCCTAACTCCTCTATGTCGGGAGCGAAACTGTCTTCGATTTCACTGCGCGTCATACCGCAAAGGGTGGCATATTGAGGCAGCTGGCTGATGTCGGTCAGTTGGTTGAGCTCGCTGAACACACTCATCTGTGCGAACTTCGTTACACCGGTGATGAAGACGAACCGTAGCCACGGGTCGGCGCTTTTCAGCACGGTATAGAAAGCAGTCAGACGATTGCGGAACTGTTGCTGTAACTCCTCGTTGTGAAAAGAGCGGAGCAGGGGTTTGTCGTATTCGTCGATAAGGACTACCACGCCGCGACCGGTCTGCACGGAGGCTTCGCGGATCACATCCATGAAGCGGATGGAGATACTCCGGTTGGGCTGAGTGATCCCGTATGTTTGTTCCCAGCGGGAAAGCTGGCTTTCAAGCATATTGTCCAGCTCCTCTACACTGTCGTAACGTTCGGCGTTGAGATCGAGATGGAATACCGGGTGAACCGCCCATTCCGTCTCAAGCTGTTCGACAGCCAGTCCGGTGAACAACTCTTTCTTCCCTAAGAAGTAGGCTTCGAACGTAGAAAGCAGTAAACTCTTCCCGAAACGGCGGGGGCGGCTCAGGAAACAGGGATTGCCGGCCGTAGCTAACTGGTAGACCAGATCCGTCTTGTCTACATATATATATTGTCCGCGGCGGAGCTTCTCGAAGCTCTGTATGCCGATGGGGTATTTCCTGATTACTGATGTTGCCATAGTCGTTCCTCTTTTGTGCAAACAAAGATAATTAATCTTTTCTCGTCTGTCCCTCCCCTTCGATAATATATTTATAAGTCGTCAGTTCCGGCAGCGCCATCGGCCCGCGGGCGTGCAGCTTCTGCGTGCTGATACCTATCTCGGCACCGAAGCCGAACTGTGCGCCGTCGGTGAAGGCTGTCGAAACGTTGGCGTAGACGCAGGCCGCGTCGACCATTTGCTGGAAGCGGCGGACGGCGTCGGCAGACTCGCTGACGATGCTTTCGCTGTGTTTCGAACTGTAGCGGGCGATGTGTGCTAATGCTTCATCGAGAGAAGCGACGGTACGGACCGACATCTTGTAGTCTAAGAACTCGGTGCCGAAGCTCTCTGCCGTAGCCGGTTGGAGCAAGGCGGCAGGATAATGTCCGGCAAGGGCGGCGAAGGCCGGTTCGTCGGCATAGATCGTGACGTCGCTGTCTGCCAACTTGCCACATATATAAGGAAGGTCCGCCAGCCGGTCGGCGTGGATGATCAGACAGTCTAATGCGTTGCAGACACTGACGCGGCGCGTCTTGGCATTGTTCACGATCTCGCGTCCTTTCTCCTTGTCGCCCTCCTTGTCGAAATAGGTATGGCAGATGCCGGCGCCGGTTTCGATCACCGGGACGCGCGCATGGTCACGGACAAAGTTGATCAGCGAACTGCTTCCGCGCGGGATGATGAGGTCCACCAGGCCGACCGCATTCAACAGCTCCGTCGTCGCTTCGCGGTCGGGCGGGAGAAGGGTGCAGATGGCCGGGTCGATACCCAGCGAAGCCAGCACATCGTGGATGATCGCAACCAAAGCGCGGTTCGAGCAATCCGCATCCGAGCCCCCTTTCAGTACGCAGGCATTCCCGCTCTTGAAGCAGAGGGAAAATACGTCGAAGGTGACGTTCGGGCGGGCTTCGTATATCACGCCGATCACGCCGAAGGGAACGGTCACTTTCCGTATCACCATACCGTTCGGCCGCACCGTTTCGCTCAACAGCCTGCCGAGTGGCGACGGGAGGGAAGCCACGTTCTTCATATCTCCGGCGATGCCCGCCAGACGCTTTTCCGTCAGCTTCAGACGGTCGTATTTCGGATTCGCCGGGTCCATGCGCCGGAGGTCTTCCGCGTTGGCGGCAAGCACTTCGGCCTGGCGCGACATCAGTACGTCTGCCGTATCGAGCAGGACACGGTTGATAGTCGCGTCGTCCAGCATGACAAGCCGGCGCGAGGCGGCAAGCGTTTGTTGCAATAGTTCGTTTATCATGATTACTTCTCGTAACTTTGTATATACTTAGGATGCACGTCATCTTTCCCCAACACCAGGCAAAGACCGATCACGAAGCTGACACCCCAGTTGATCAACTGGCCGCTGCCTAACGGATGGCCGAACAGAAGGAAGCCGTTGATAAGCCCGCCGACCAGAAACAGCCCGAGGCTTATCCAGCAGAAGGCATAGTTGGAGACGAGGCGGCGTATCGTCAGGCAGATGGCGGAGATGATAAGCAGGCAGCATACCGCAATCAGGCTGTAGGCCGCAATCTTCAGTTCGACAGGCGTTGCCGTGACAGGCAGCCCTAAATCCAGTTTATCCCCTTGTGTCAGGAGGGTGATGCCTCCAACGCCTCTGAGCAGTCCTACGATAATCATCAGGAAGGATGCGAATGATAACCAATACTTTTTCATACTCTCTCTTCTTTATTATTAATCCAGATACAAATAATCGTAATGTATCAACGGTTTCTTGTCCCGGCTGCCGATCAGCGCGCGTGCCTCCGTACTGTCGTAACCGGCACAGCCGACGCCTAACTGTACGCCCGCTTCGTTGATGATCTTCACGATGTCGTCTTTCTCGAAGTCGCCCGCAATCCGCGTCACGCCGACCAACAGGATGCTGGTTGCCTTCGGTGCCCGCAACGCCTCTTCCGCACCCCGGTTGATGTGTATCTCGCCTTTGGCAAAGCCTTCGGAGTGGGCAATCCACTTCTTTACGCTGCTGACAGGCTTGTCCGAAGGGATGAAACGTGTGCAGACGGTCTGGCTGCCTTTGGCGAGCAGGTCTACCAGGATGTTGTCTTTCTTGCCATTGGCGATGATGACCGTGATGCCTTCGTCCGCCACCTTCTGCGCAATGCTGCATTTCGTCAGCATACCGCCGCGGCCGAACGAGGACTTGCTGGCTTGCACGTATTCCGACAAATCTTCCTTGCCCCCGTTTATCTCGCGGATGACGGTCGCCGCCGGATCGGACGGATTGCCGTTGTATATCCCGTCGATGTTGCTCAGGATGATGAGGGCGTCCATGCCCATCATGGTGGCGATCAGCCCGGACAGCTCGTCGTTGTCCGTGAACATCAGTTCTGTAACCGATATCGTGTCGTTTTCGTTCACGATGGGGATGACTTTATTTTCGAGCATCACCTCCATGCAATGCTTCTGGTTGAGGTAATGCGTGCGGCTGCCGAAGTTCTCCTTCGTGGTGAGCACCTGGCCGCAAGTCATGCCGTGTTCGCGGAACAGTTCGTAATAGCGGTTGATCAGTTTCGCTTGTCCGACTGCGGAATAAAGCTGCCGGGCGGAGACGGAGTCCAGCTTTTTGCCGGCTTTTATCTCGCTGCGTCCCGAGGCGACTGCCCCCGAAGAGATGAGGACGACCTCGACTCCTTCGCGATGCAGGTCGGCCACCTGGTCCACCAAAGCGGACATCCGGGTAATATCCAGCGTGCCGTCTTTGCGGGTGAGCACGTTGCTACCGATCTTTACTGCTATTCTTGTAAACAGATATGCCATATTTATGATTTTCTTATTCTGCAAATATAAAAAATCCTTTCAGAATGTCAGTAAAGAAAGCCGGAAATAAACGCATTGTCCTCCGCCGTCCTCTTTCCCTCCGGCTGCCGGGGTCTTTTTGCCGGACTCCCGGATCTTTACCTGTCCGCAGGCACCTGATTTTCTTTTCATTCCACATAATCCTTGTCCGACGGAGGTCAAACAGTTGTTCGACCCGGGTCAGACAGCTGTCCCACACTCGTCGAACAGCTGTTCGACCCGGGTCGGACAAGGATTGTGTGGGATGCGGCAGAAAAAAACTCCGTACAAAATGTATTTTTGCACGGAGTTAATCCAAAAGTTCTGCGGGGGTGACGGTTGCCACCTGCCGGGTGTTTTTATTTTGTATCCTTGTCGCGTATCTCCACACGGCGTATCTTGCCGCTGATGGTCTTGGGCAATTCGTCCACGAACTCTACGACACGCGGATATTTGTACGGGGCTGTCACTCTCTTGACATGGTCCTGCAACTCTTTGATCAGCTCTTCGCCGGCTTTGTCTTTATACTCCTTCGACAAAACGATGGTTGCTTTTACTACCTGCCCGCGGATCTCGTCGGGAACGCCGGTGATGGCACATTCCACTACGGCCGGATGCGTCATCAGGGCGCTTTCCACCTCGAACGGGCCGATACGGTAGCCGGAGCTCTTGATCACATCGTCGGCGCGGCCCACAAACCAGAGGTAGCCGTCTTCATCGCGCCAAGCCACGTCGCCCGTGTAGTACAGTCCGTCGTGCCAGGCTTCGTGCGTGAGTTCGGCATCGCGGTAATATTCTTTGAAAAGGCCGATCGGCTTGCCGCCTGTCGTATGGATCACGATTTGTCCCTGCTCGCCGTCTTCCGCACGGGTTCCGTCCGGACGCAGCAGGTCGACATCGTACTGCGGGTTGGGAACGCCCATCGAACCGGGTTTCGGCTCCATCCAGGGGAATGTGGCGACAGTCAGTGTCGTTTCGGTCTGTCCGAAACCTTCCATCAGCTTGATGCCTGTCAGTTTATAGAATGTGTCGAACACGGCAGGGTTCAATGCCTCGCCTGCGATCGTACAGTATTTGAGTGACGACAGGTCGTATTTCGTCAGGTCTTCGCGTATCAGGAAACGGAAGATCGTGGGAGGTGCGCAGAGCGAGGTGATGCGGTAATCCTGTATGATCTGCAACATATTGGCTGGCGTGAACTTCTCGTGGTCGTAAACGAACACGGTTGCTCCGGCGATCCATTGTCCGTAGAGCTTTCCCCATACGGCTTTGCCCCAGCCTGTGTCGGCAATGGTCAGGTGCAGGCTGTCCTCGTTCAGATTGTGCCAGAAGCTGCCGGTCACGATGTGTCCGAGCGGATAGGTAAAGTCGTGCGCCACCATCTTCGGGTTTCCGGTCGTGCCGGAAGTGAAGTACATCAGCGAGATGTCATCGTTGCTGTTCGGGTGTTCCGGACGTACAAAAGGAGCGGCGTTCCGGATGCCTTTGTGGAAATCTTCGAATCCTTCCGGGATATCGGGGCCGATCGAAACAAGTGTTTTCACCGAAGGGGAGTCGGGCATCGCGTCTATGATATGTTTCGTGATCACCTCTTCGCCGGCGCAGACGATCATCTTGATATCGGCGGCATTGGCGCGATATACGATGTCTTTCTTTGTCAGCAGGTGGGTTGCCGGAATGACTACGGCTCCTAATTTGTGCAAGGCAATGATCGAGAACCAGAATTCGTAGCGACGCTTCAGGATCAGCATCACCATGTCGCCGTGCCCGATCCCCAATGACTGGAAATAGGAGGCTGTCTGGTCCGTATATTTTTTCAGTTCGGCAAAGGTGAAGTCGATGTGCTCACCCTGGTCGTTTGTCCAGCATAATGCTTTTTTGTCGGGTTCTTCTTCCGCCCATGCATCAACTACGTCATATCCGAAGTTGAAGTTCTCCGGGACTTTTATCTTGAAATTCTTTATAAAATCTTCCTGCGACTCAAAGGTCGTCTTGTCTATGAATCTTTCTAACATGACTAAGAATTATGAATTTTGAATTATAAGATGATGGCCAGGAAACTGACCTTTTCTCCGTCGAGCGCCTTCATCCCGTGTGGCAGTTCGGAGTTGAAATAGATACTGTCGCCCTCTTCGAGTATCAGTTCCTTGTTGTTGATTTGTAAAAGCAAGCGGCCTTTGAGTACCATGTTGTATTCTTGTCCGGGATGTGAATTGAGGTAGATCGGTGCGTCTTCCGCTGTCGGATGGACGGTCACCATGAACGGGTCTGCTTTGCGACCGACGAAACCGGCGGCAAGCGACTGGTATTTGTATGCTTTGGTGCGCTCTACGGCAACGCCTTTCCCTCTGCGGGTGATAAAATAACTGCTCATCTTTGGTTCGTCGCCAAACATCAGGGTTGTCAGTTCCACACCGTAGGCCTGTGAAATCTGGTGCAGCACGCTAACGGAAATATCGACTGTGCCGCTTTCTAACTCCATATATTGCTCCGGAGTCAGGTTACAGACTTTGGCAATCTCCTCGGGAGTAATCTCTAAAGCATCCCTGAGGCCGGCCAGACGTTCTGCAATTTGTTTTATCTGTTCGTTCATATCGTTGATTATTATGTTTATGATGCTCCAAAGATAGGAATAAAAAGCAAAATGTATAAGAAAATATCCGTTTAGTCGTATTTGATCACGCTAACCGGACAGCTTTCGGCCGCTTCTTTGATGCCTTCTTCGTAGTCGTTGAAGTTCACTCCTTCGTTCACGTGCGAACGGTCGGTTACCTGGAACACTTCGGGGCAGATACCTTCGCAAGTGCCGCAAGCGATGCAGTCTTCTTCTATCCAAACACTCTTTATTGCCATAATTCTTATATTTTAGATGATTAATATACTAAGATAACATCTGCATGGGGTGAATAGTTGATAGGGAGCGGCTATCTTGTGACACTTTGTTTTAAATTAAATTTAACGCTTCGCTCTCTTCTATTAAAAAATTATTCATTATGTTTACGCCGCTGAAATAATCAGCTATTGAACACTTAAATAACAAGAATACTATGGACAATGCAATTTTTAGCTTTCCTAAACCTATTAATGAACCGGTAAAAGCTTACGCCCCCGGTTCCAGTGAAAAATCTTCCTTGAAAAAAACGCTAACACAGCTGTCTTCAGAAGAATGGGATATCCCTTTGGTGATCGGAGGTAAAGAAATCCGTACCGGCAATACCGGTAAAGTCGTGATGCCGCATGACCATCATCATGTATTGGCTACCTATCACAAGGCCGGCGAAAAAGAGGTACAAATGGCTATCGATGCTGCAATGAAAGCGCACAAGGATTGGTCTGAACTTCCCTGGGTGGAAAGAGCTTCCGTTATGTTGCGCGTGGCTGAATTGTTGTCGACCAAGTATCGTTATTTGTTGAATGCATCCGTGATGTTGGGGCAGAGTAAGAATCCGTTCCAGGCAGAAATCGACGCTCCTTGCGAGTTGATCGACTTCCTGCGTTTCAGTACCTTCTATGCCAGCCAGGTCTATGCCGACCAGCCTTATTCGGAAACCGGCATCCTGAACCGGATGGAATACCGTGCTTTGGAAGGTTTTGTGTTTTCGCTCACGCCGTTCAACTTCACATCCATTGCTTCCAACCTGAACATGGCTCCGGCTATGATGGGTAATGTGGCTGTCTGGAAACCGTCTACGACCGCTATCCATTCCAACTATCTCCTGATGAAAGTATTCCAGGAAGCAGGCTTGCCCGACGGCGTTGTCAACTTTATTCCGGGACAGGGAAGTGTGATTGGCAAGGTGGTGACAGCCAGCCGCGACTTGGGTGGTTTCCACTTCACAGGTTCTACTTCTACCTTTAATACATTGTGGCGCCAGATCGGTGAAAACTTAGGTAACTACAAATCTTATCCGAAGATCGTCGGTGAGACAGGCGGTAAGAACTTTATCTTTGTTCATCCTTCTGCTCCGGCTCTGGATGTGGCAACCGCTATCGTGCGCGGCGCATTCGAATATCAGGGACAGAAATGTTCGGCCGGTTCACGTGCCTATATCCCGGCTTCACTCTGGAAAGAGGTGAAAGACTATGTGGGCGATATGCTGAAAGAAATCAAGATGGGGGATGTCCAGGACTTCACGAACTTTATCAATGCTGTTATCGACGAGGCTTCGTTCGACAACATCATGAGCTATATCAACTATGCAAAACAATCTCCGGATGCAGAGATCGTATTCGGCGGCAACGGCGACAAGTCCGTCGGTTACTTTGTCGAGCCGACTGTTATCCAGACTACAGACCCGATGTTCAAGAGCATGGTGGAAGAAATCTTCGGTCCGGTTATCACGATTTATGTGTACGACGATGCCAAATATGAAGAAACGCTCGAACTCTGCGACCGCACTTCCCCGTACGGCTTGACTGGTTCCATCTTTGCACGCGACCGCTATGCGATCGACATGGCATTTAATAAATTGCGTTATGCAGCAGGAAACTTCTATATCAACGACAAACCGACAGGTGCCGTTATTGCCCAGCAACCGTTCGGCGGTTCGCGCGCATCCGGTACGAACGATAAGGCCGGTGGCCCGTTGAACCTGATCCGTTGGACAAATGCCCGCTGCATCAAAGAGGCGCTGGTTCCGCCGACAAGCTACGGTTATCCGTTCCTGGGAGAAAAATAACAGACTAAATATAATACCATGTTAGACTTTGATAACACTGAAATCGCTTTCTCTGCCAAATCGCAGTCTGAGCTGAAAAATGCTTATTTGCTGTTCAATACAATCAAGTACCCCTGGTTAGTTAAATGCGCCAGCGTAGCGAGTAATATTGCTTTGAACATCCATTTTCCTTTGGCATGGGCCGTTAAGCCGACCTTGTACAAACAATTTGTGGGTGGCGAGACCTTGCAGGATTGCACGAAAGCAATCGACCACCTGCGGAAGTTCAACGTCCGTTCGACGCTCGATTTCTCTGCCGAAGGCGAACAGACGCCCGAAGGCATACAGGCTACTTTTGAAGAAACGATCCGTTCGATCGATTTTGCAAAAGGCAATGATAACCTGGCGTATGCCGTGTTCAAACCTTCCACGATCGTAACGGACGAACTGCTTGCCAAAGCATCCGAGAAACGGGAAGAGCTGACGATTGAAGAGGTAAAGGCATTCCGTGAATTCAAGGAACGCTTTATGGCTTTCTGCCAGCGCGCTTACGAGAATGATGTCCGCCTGATTGTCGATGCGGAAGACTATTGTTTCCAGGATGCGTTGGACGAACTGACCGACGAAGCCATGCGCAAGTTCAATAAGAAACGTGCTATTGTATTTGCCACCTTACAGATGTACCGCCATGACCGTATGCCGTATCTGCGCCGTATCCTGGACGATGCGAAGGAGAAAGGCTATATCGCCGGCGTTAAGTTTGTGCGGGGTGCTTATATGGAAGCCGAACGTGCCCGGGCAGCCGCTTTGGGTTATCCCGACCCGATTTGCAAGGACAAGAAGGCGACGGATGACAATTATAACGAAGCCGTCCGCTTCACAATGGATCACCTCGAACATTTCGAGATGTTTATGGGGACCCATAATGAAGAGAGCAACTATATGTTGGCCAAGCTGATTGACGAAAAAGGCTTGAAACGGGATGACCCGCGCATCTTCTTTGCACAGTTATTGGGGATGAGCGATAACATCTCATTCAACCTGGCCCATGAAGGATATCGTGTTACCAAGTATGTGCCGTATGCAAAAGTGCGGGACGTATTGCCCTACCTGATCCGCCGTGCCGAAGAAAATACTTCCGTAGCCGGGCAAACCAGCCGCGAGCTCCGTATGCTGAAGTTAGAACTGGATCGCCGGAAAGCGGCAAAGAAATAAGTGAGGCTAAAAGTCTTTCAATACAATTTTTAGGCACGGATTCTGTAAGGTCTGTGCCTAAATTATTTGCTCGCCTTCAATCCCCGTATAACAGAGGAGGTGAAGCCGGAAAGTTCCATTTCGTTCAGACCTTTGATCGTGATACCGCCCGGTGTCGTGACTTTGTCGATTTCCATTTCCGGGTTGCTTTTGTTTTCTAACAACAGGTCGACTGCGCCTTTCACGGTATGGACTACGATTTCCTGTGCCTGCTTCGGGTAGAAACCCAATTCGACACCGCCTTCGATTGCGGCGCGGATATAGCGCAGGGCAAAGGCGATACCGCTGGAAGCCAGAGCTGTTCCGGCTGACATCAGGCGCTCTTCCACCAGCATTGCATTTCCCAATTCATTAAAGATATCGATGATCAGGTCTGTCTGTTCTTTGGATGCATTACGGGCAGCGACGAATGTCATGCTGCTGAGTACTTCGATGGCTGTATTCGGCATGATACGGAAAATCGTCGGAGTGGCCAGGCAATCATCGAAACCTGTGTTTTTAGTCAGATAGGTGTTCAGCAGGTCGAACGTGATACCGGCGGCGACAGAAACGATTATCTGTTTGTCGTAATTGAGCACGCCTTTGATCTGGTCGACAATTTCTTCGACGCGCCACGGCTTAACGGCGATAACGATAATGTCGGCTTCTTTTACCGCTTCCACATTGTCCAGCGACAGGACAAAGTCGGGATCAGCCTTTTTCATTTTTTCCAAAGTAGCTTCTGACTGTGCCGTACAAGTGATGTCGGATGCTTTGAACATATTCCCTTTTGCCAGTCCCCGTGCAATAGCGCCCCCAATGTTTCCGGCGCCGATAATCGTTATTTTCATGTCTTTTTAATTACTAATTATTAAGGGTTACAAAGATATGAATTTAATTGTCAATTGTTCATTGTCCGTTGTCAATTAAAATAGTATCTTTGCCCATCAGAATTAATCTTATAACATAATATAAACAGATTTACATGAAAAAGACAATTTTTGCAGTTGGTATGCTGTTCGCCATGACGATGTCTGCAACCATTCATGCACAGGATTCGGAGAAGAAAGACAATGAAGAAGGCTTTGTATTTACGACGGTAAAGGAAAACCCGATAACCTCGGTTAAAAATCAGAATCGGGCCGGAACCTGTTGGTGTTATTCAACGATGGCATTCCTTGAATCGGAATTGCTTCGTATGGGAAAGGGTGAATATGATCTATCCGAAATGTATATAGTTTACAATACTTATCTGGATCGTGCAGATGCAGCAGTACGTACTCATGGAGATGTATCTTTCTCACAGGGAGGTTCTTTCTATGATGTCATGTATGGCATGAAAACATTCGGACTGGTTCCGGAAGCAGAGATGCGTCCGGGTGTGATGTATGGCGATACATTGAGCAATCATACCGAACTTTCCGCTCTTACGGATGCAATGGTGGCAGCTGTTGCCAAAGGCAGACTGCGTAAATTGCAGTCGGACGACAATAACGCTATGTTGTGGAAAAAGGCGGTTGCTGCCGTTCATGAAATATATTTGGGCAAAGCTCCCGAAAAGTTCACTTATAAAGGAAAGGAATATACTCCGAAGTCATTTTATGAATCTACAGGTCTGAATCCTTCTGACTATGTGTCTTTGACGTCTTATACGCATCGTCCGTTCTATACGGAGTTCCCGATCGAAGTCCAGGATAACTGGCGTCATGGTATGTCTTACAATTTGCCAATCGACGAACTGATGGAAGTATTTGACAATGCCGTTAATACCGGTTATACGATTGCTTGGGGAGCTGATGTGAGCGAAGCCGGCTTTACTCGCGATGGTGTGGCTGTTATGCCTGACGGTGAAAAGATCCAGGAACTGAGTGGTTCTGACATGGCTCATTGGTTGAAGATGAAACCGGAAGAAAAGAAACTGAATACGAAGCCCCAACCACAGAAATGGTGCACGCAGGCAGAACGTCAGTTGGCTTATGATAACTACGAAACGACAGACGACCATGGTATGCAGATCTATGGTATTGCGAAAGATCAGGAAGGTAATGACTATTATATGGTGAAGAACTCTTGGGGTACGGATAATAAATATAAAGGAACCTGGTATGCATCCAAGGCTTTTGTCCGTTACAAAACCATGAACATCGTTGTTCACAAAGATGCACTTCCTAAAGCTATCAAGGCTAAATTAGGTATTAAATAAATTGAAAATGGACAATTGACAATTGACAATTATAAGAAATACCTCTTCATTGTCAATTGTCAATTGATAATTGTCAATTTATTGTACGAGTGTCAGCGTATAATTGAGATCGGAAGCAGCCTTCTGCAAATCCTGGTTCAACATTGTCAGACTGTCGCCTTCTGCCTGGAAATAGAAGACCATGCTGCCGTCGCTTGGGATCAGTTCATATACAACTGCGCTTGCATCGGCCGGAGTGCCTTTCTTCACTTTGCGTTTGCCGGTGGAAGTAAATGTCTGATCCTTGTTGTTCTCCGCTTCCAGATAAGTGGCATCCAGTTCGTAAACACCATCATCGCTATCTTGCTGATAATACAGAGTCAGATCATAAACAATACCGGGATCATCGGCAGCCGGAACCGTGCCTTTATATTTTTTCTGTACGACTGCACCCTTTTTCGGATCCGTTTTCAGGGAGTCACGCATATTGATCGGCTTTGCAGGCTTTGCCTTTACAACCGGTAATTCCGGAAGGGAAGGAGCGTCTGGAGCTGCTTCGGCTACGGCAAGACTTTCTTCTTCTACTAATACGGGAGCGTCTTTTGCTGCTTTCCCGCTACATGCAGCCAAAAATGCCAGTGCTGCTACTGCGATAAAATACTTTTTCATTATTCTGCTTTTTATTTGATGATTTAGTGACTTTTGGAGATATAACAAAAGACCCCCTGCATTTTGTTTTTGCAGAGGGTCTTTTTAACTATTTCGGGGAAAAGCTCCTTTTATTTACTTTTCAGATAGTCTGTTGGAATTGTCGTGGCACTTCCGTCGCGTCCGGCAAAGTAGTGTGGTGACATGATTTCGACACCGGCTTCGTTGAAGGTGTCTTGGATATTCTGGTGTAGATCGGAGGTGATCTGTGCCAGCCGGTCGGCATCTTTGATGTAAGCGTTGATCTGATAGCAAGGATAATAATCCTGTAGTTCAGTTTCCAAAACGAACGGTTTCGGATGAGCCAGAACGCCGGGGGTGGAGCGGGCTGCATTTATCAACAACTGGTGGACCTGTCGCCAGGGTGCGTCATAACCGATTGTTACCGTTGTATGGATGATGAGTCCGAACTGGCGTGCCGAAGCGCTGTAGTTGACGGTATGGGACGACATAATAAAGGAATTAGGTATCGTCACCACTTCATTCTTGGGCGTACGCAAGCGGGTGACGAAAGGTGTCTTTTCGATTACGTTACCGGTTGTCTCGTTCAGCTTGATACGGTCACCCAGCTTGAAGGGGCGCATATAGGTGATGACAAGTCCGGCAATGATATTCCCGATCACCGTACTGGAACCGAGCGAGATAATCAAACCTACAAATACCGATATCCCCTGGAACACACCGGATTTGGATCCCGGCAGATAAGGATAGACCATTGCGATCATAAAGGCATAGAGCAAAAAGCGGATGATATTGAATGTCGGTTGTGCCCAGTCCGGGTAGAAGCCGGTGATCTTCAGCTTTTCGTTCTCGATCTCGTTGGCGATGTATTGCATTCCCTTTATGATATACTTGATACAGTACCAGATTACCAGGATGATGAACAGGTTCGGGATGTACTCTATGATCGATTTGAAAACCATTTTGACCGGTTCCATGATATAGATGAATATCCGGAGTGCCAGTTTCTCTGTCTGCGGGAAGATGGCGAACAACATCGGGACACTGAACATCAACTGTATCAGCAGGACGATATACCGGCATACATTGCTGAAGAATATCAGGATACGCCCTTGCCGGTGTGTATTCAGAAACTCGTAATCCCGGATGACGATCGATTTCAACCGTTGTTGCTTGAGCCGTATGATCTGCCGGCGCAGCTTCCGGAAAAGGTAGTTGGTCACGCGGAACAGCAGGTATTGGATTGCCAGGACCAACACGAAAAGTGCCGCCCGCTTGGCAACCTGCAACAAGCTGTTTTCCTCTTTCAGCTCCTTGATTTTTTCGGCAATGACGGGCACATATTGCTGTGCCAACTCCTGGCGTGTCGTGTTCTGCCAAAGCGCATCCTGGTCGGTAATGCTGGCGATCACTTTGTCGCCATACATGATGTCGACGTAATATTCGCTGTCGAACGTATAGACCGAATCTTTGTGCAGCTTGCGGTCTTTCCCGATCTTCAGGATGATGTCGTTGACGCTCGCTGCACGGTCGAGGGCTGAATGTCCGCCCCGCTTGGCATACAGGGTGAAAAGCGTGTCGCCATCTACAAGGACCGGTACGCCGGGCGTGAGGGCACGGAGCGAGTCTATACTGCGACGTTGCTCTACGCGTTTCAGTGAATCGGTTGCCAGATTCCGGTTGTGTGCGTCATCTAATTCCGTGCGCAGAACAATCTCGTTCAGCCTCATTTCCTGTAGCTGTAGTGTCATCTCCTGGATACGGATCGAATCCTGGCGGTGACGCTCTTCGACAGTCAGCGTGTCAGCCGGGACTGTCGGAAGAGAATCGGGGTAAGGCTCGTTGATGGCTGTCTGGATCAGCTTTTCAGCCTTTTCGATCAATTGGGCCTGGGCCGGAGAATAGAAAGCAAATATCCCGATAAAGATCAGGAAATATTCCGCTAATTGTTTCATGTCAAACTATTACTGTATATCTGCTTGTTTGTTATTTGCCGCCGGCCGGCAGGTGGTCGAGCCAGTATTTAGCCATTGTCATGCGCAGGTGAAGCGTCGTTCCCGGACGTTCATAGATGCCGTGGCTACGCATCGGGTAGCTGACCTGGCTGAACATCTTGCCGTGTTTCACCAACTCGTTCACCAGCATTTCGCAGTTCTGGTAATGGACATTGTCGTCACCTGTGCCGTGTATCAGCAGCAGATTGCCCTTCAGACCGGATGCGTATGTGATCGGCGAACCTTTGCGGTAGCCGTCCGGGTTGTTCTGCGGCGTATTCATGTAACGTTCCTGGTAGATCGTATCGTAGGTGCGCTGGTCGGCAACGAAAGCGATGGCGATACCCGTGTGGAACACCTCCGGATAACGGAACATGGAGTTCAGCGTCTGGCTTCCTCCGCCGCTCCATCCGGTGATGCCGATGCGGGCGGTGTCGATAAACGGATAACGGCGTGCCATATCCTGGATGCCCCGTGCCTGGTCTTCGGAAGCAAACGTGCCGACTTCGCCATAGATGCACTTGCGCCATTCGCGTCCGCGCGGTGTATTGGCTCCGCGGTTGTCGATGCTGACCACGATGTACCCGAGGTTGGCGATATACTGGTTCCACAGGTCGCCGCCGCCCCATACATCCTGTACGGTAGAGCTTGCCGGTTCGCCATAGACTTCTATGATAACGGGATATTTCTTTGTCGCATCGAAATTGACAGGCTTGATCATCCAGGCATCCAGCGTGAGGTCGCCCGATGTCACCTTGACAAACTCTTTCGGATTCAAGCCGAGGGCTGCATACTGTCCGCGTGCCTTGGCGTTGTCCTCAATGACCCGTACGGACTGGTGTTTGGGGAAAGAAACCATATCGATCACCGAAGGGGTAGCTGCATTGCTGTAGGTGTGGACGGCCCATTTCCCGGTGGGAGACATATTATAGCGGTGCTGTCCCGGTTGGTCCGCCGGGCTGAGGCGTTTCACGTCGCCTTTGCCGAACAGGTTAGCGCTATACAGATAACGTTGCGTGAAGTTATCCGGAGAAGCAATGAAGTAGACTAACCCTTTTTGAAGGTCTGTTCCGATCGGCGAGATGTAATCGAAATCGCCTTTCGTAATGGGCAGAATCTCTTTCCCGTCGCGGCTGATGCGGTAGAGATGGCGCCAGCCGTCGCGTTCGCTTTCCCAGGTGAACCAGGTGTTGTCTTTCAACCACTGGATATTGTCGTTCGTGTCTAACCAGGCGGCATCCGTGTCGGTGAATATATTTTCAGGCGTGGCGCTGCCGATGCGGGCAATCCAGACCTTATTCGTATTCTGCGGGCGGTTCAACTGCTGGATAAACAGTTCGTTGCTTCCGGGGATAAATTCCATACGCGGGATATAGTTATTACGCGGGTCGCCCGGAATCTCCACCCAGGTAGTCGCTCCGCCGGCCACCGGCAGATAGCCCACTTTGACAGCCGAGTTCGTGCTTCCTGCCTTCGGGTAGGGGAAATGCAGGATGGTCGGATAGATGGAATCCACATTGTTGATGATGTCGAATACACCCGTTCCTTTCGTATCGCTCTGCCAATAGGCGATGTACTGTCCGTCCGGACTCCAGCGGAAACCGTCGCGGCAGGCGAACTCTTCTTCATACACCCAGTCGAATGTCCCGTTCACGATCCTGTCGCTTCCGTCGTGCGTCAACTGTGTGACCTGGCCGGAGGCGATGTCTTCCACATATAGATTGTTGCGTGAAACATAGGCCACACGCGTTCCGTCGGGAGAGAACTTGGCGAACATCATGGACGATTCGGGCAGCCCTTTACCCAACCTGCGGAGGGAACCGTCTTTCAAACTCAGCACCCAGTAGTCGCCTCGTGTGTCGTAGCGCCATACCCGCTGGGTATTGGTATATATCAGAACCTTCTCATTGTCGGCACTCCAGGAGATGCTGCGGATGGCGATCGGTTTTCCTGTCTCTTTATTGATAAACATGGACGAGGGGATGATGACTTCGCGCCGGTTGTCTTTGGCACGGTAGGCAACGATGTCCACGCCGCCTGTCTCAGTGTTCGGTTCCATCCGGCTGTAGCGTTCGCCGTCTTTCATCCAGTTCATGGCGCCGATCCCTTTGGTCTGCACCAGCCGTCCGGCTACGACATCTTCGAGGTGCAGCTTGCCTTGCGTTTTGGCTGTTTCGCTTTTGGCAAACGGATCATTGTCCGTCTCCGTCCGGTTTTCCCAAGGCATGATTTGTGCCATACAGACATTTCCGGCAAACAGTATGCAGGCTACCGGAAGAATGAGTTTGTTTAGTTTCATGTATATTAGTTTTAATAGTTTGCTGCCTGCAAAGAACGGAATGTTTTACGAGATGGGCAAAAGAAAGAATTTAAATGTTTATGTAACAGAAAAAATTAACTTGGCGCATAGGGAATATAATGCTTTTGTACAACATGCTCTTCTTTCCCATATTTAAAAAGAAAAATGTCAGATATAAGAATAGACAATTCTTTCACTCATTTTACCTTTGTCCTCAAATCACAAAAAGAAGAATACCATGAGTAAATTACTGAACCGATTCACCCTGTTTGCCTCTTGCGCCCTTTCTGCGTTTTGCCTGCAGGCTGCTGACAGGAAGCCTTCCGGGCTAATGACTGATCTGATTGAACATACTGAACGGACCTGGCAGAACGGCTATGCGTCGAACCTGCCGGTCTGGAAACTCGATGTTGCGATAGAACCCCTGCAATATGCTGCCATACGTTCGGCGCATCCTGCCTTTTCATGGATCGTACCCGGTGAAACCGAGGGGACGTGCCAGACGGCCTACCGGTTGATCGTGGCTGATAACCTGGCTGATGCCGCTGCCGGAAAAGGTAATGTATGGGATAGCGGGGAGGTTGGAAGTGACCGCTCGGTGGCTGTCCGTTATGCCGGTGAGGCATTGAAACCCGGCACTGCCTACTTCTGGCGGGTGAAGACAACGACGAATACCGAAGGTGAAAGCGACTGGTCTGAAGTGAAAGCATTCCGTACGGCCGACCGCTTGTCCGAATATGAAACGACTTACTATCCGCAGGTGAAAACAATGGAATATCCGGCCGGAGTGAAAGAACTTAGTCCCGGTACGCGACTGATCGACTTCGGTAAGGATGCTTTCGGACAGTTAGTGCTGACGCTTACGTCGGACGGGAGATGCGATTCGGTGATCGTGCATCTGGGAGAGTGCCTGGAAAACGGACGTATCCTGCGCGATCCGGGAAAGTCAACGATCCGTTACCATCGCTATCCGTTGGCTTTGATGAAGGGGACCAATACCTACCGTATCAAGATCGATAAAGACAGACGGAATACCGGTTCGGCAGCTGTGCTGATGCCGGA
The DNA here is from genome assembly GCF_003479205.1 of Parabacteroides sp. AF17-28. Lineage (NCBI taxonomy): Bacteria > Pseudomonadati > Bacteroidota > Bacteroidia > Bacteroidales > Tannerellaceae > Parabacteroides > Parabacteroides sp. AF17-28. The sequence continues at coordinate 150,674 of NZ_QUGV01000005.1, forward strand.
GTATGTCGGCGAGGTCATGCCTTTCCGCTATTGTGAGATCGAAGGATATGAGGGCGCTTTACCGTCTGCTGCTGTTGTCCGCGAAACGGTGCATTATCCTTTTGACGAGACGGCTTCCTCTTTCCGTTGTTCCAATGATACGCTGAACCAGATTTGGGACCTGTGTAAATATTCAGTCCGTGCAACCTCTTTTACAGGTATTTATGTGGATGGAGATCGCGAACGAATCCCGTATGAGGCGGATGCTTTGATCAATCAGCTTTGCCATTATGGCGTGGATCGCGAATATGCGATAGCACGGCGTTCGCATGAATATTTGTTGCAATATCCTACTTGGCCTACCGAATGGATTCTGCAGGCCGTGTCGATTGCCTGGTATGATTATCTGTACACGGGCGACAGTCGTTCGTTGGAGGCAAGCTATGATATTTTGAAAGCCCGTACCTTGTTGCAGCTTCGTGAGAAAAACGGTTTGATCAGTACGACAACCGGCTTACAGACGGATGCTTTTCTGAAATCTATTCGTTTTAAGGATAAGATACGGGATATCGTCGACTGGCCTCATACCGGTATCCTCGGTTTAGGAAAAAAGGAGGGGGGAGAATCCGACGGATTTGTCTTTACCGACTATAACGCCGTAACGAATGCCTGGCATTATGAAGCCCTGAAACTGATGGGGCGTATTGCCGGCGTGCTCGACAAGACGGAGGAAGCTGCTTTCTTTACTTCCGAATCGGAGGCTTTCAGAAAGTTGTACACCCGTTCTTTCTTCAACGCCCGTAAAGGGTATTTCATCGATGGGCTGGCTGCCGATACCGAACATGCGTCCCTGCATGGCAATATGTTTCCGTTGACGTTCGACCTGGTTCCGGCAGGGAAGAAAGAAGGGATCGCCCGCTTTCTCCAAACCCGTGGTATGGCTTGCAGCGTCTATGGCTCGCAATTCCTGATGGATGCCCTCTATGAAGCGAACGATGCCGAATATGCCTTGCATATGCTGACGAAAACGGACGACCGGAGCTGGTATAATATGATCCGTGTCGGCTCGACCATCTCGCTCGAAGCCTGGGATAATAAATATAAACCGAATCAGGATTGGAACCATGTCTGGGGTGCTGCCCCGGCTAATATCATCCCGCGCCGTCTGATGGGTGTCGAACCGCTGACGCCGGGTTTCGGTACGATCCGTATCAAACCGCAGCTTGCCTCTTTGGACTGGGCTGAAGCTACGATCCCGACGATCCGGGGTGGCGTTCGGATGTCTGTTGAAAACAAGGCTGGCTCTTATACGCTGAAAGTGACGATCCCGGCCAATATGTCCGCTGAAGTTTATCTGCCGCTTCCCTCCGGTAAGTATGCTGTAACGAAGAATGGGACTCCTGTAAAGGTTTCCCGCGTCAAAGGCGAACCGTTCCTGTATGCCGGAAAGATCGGTTCAGGGAGCTATAGCTTTGTCGTAAACTAATCTTTCCCATTTGCGCCGTATTGCTCTGAATGTTATCTTTGTGCCTTCAAAACAATAAAAGACTGAAGAACAAATGAAGAGAACTATTTATGCGGCAGCCTGTTTGGTGATGGTATTGCTGATTGGGTTTACAGCCTGTGGAGATGATGACAACAACTTTTCTGCCGAGCAGATCGCCTATTTCGAAAAGAACCGCGATTATATCCGCGAGAAGAAAGCCCTCAAGGGTGAGGACGGGGAATTGCTTTACAAACAGGTCGTTTTAGGTGGCGATACCGCATTGTATCGTGTGTTGAGTAAGGAAGGAACGGAAACGGAGAAACCGACGAGCCAGACTACTATCACAGTGACATTGAAAGGCGATTTTATTAATAATAAAAATTTTCAGCCGGAAATGTCGATGCCGCTTACTCCGGTAGGGGTAGTTCCCGGTTTGGGTGCTATCTTGTTAGAAAATACGGTCGGTGAACGGGTTGAAGCGATTATCCCTGCTTATTTAGGATATGGATACTATGACAACAGGGGAATTCCTGCCGGTTCAACCCTAATCTTCACTTATACAGTTGAGAAATTCAATTGATAAGAGTTAGATTGTAATAATGATATAGCAAAAGCTCCACCTTCCGGAACTTCCGGGGTGGAGCTTTTTTAATAAAGACACAATTAAATATCGTAGGGGCGGTTCGTGAACAACCCTCTTTTATTTTCAGGCATTCAGCACCTTGCGGAAACGAACCAGGAACTCTTTCGCCTCGTCTATCGTCAGACAAAGAGGAGGGAGCAGACGGATCGTATTTGTTCCGGCAACACCTGTGAAGACCTTCTCTTCGAACAGCAGTTTGCTGCGCACTTCCTTGATCGACTCTTCAAACTCGATACCGATCATCAGGCCTCGTCCGCGAATTTCCTTGATACCTGGAAGTTTGTGCAGTTCTTCCAGCAGGTATGCACCCACTTTGGCCGCATTGTCGATCAGCTTCTCATCTTCCATAATATCCAGTACGGCGATGGCTGCCGCACATGCCAGATGGTTACCTCCGAATGTCGTTCCCAACATACCATATACAGGCTTGAACATCGGGCTGATCAGTAATCCGCTCATCGGAAAACCGTTGCCGATACCTTTGGCAACCGTGATCAGATCCGGCTTGATCCCTGCATACTGGTGGGCAAAGAACTTTCCGCTACGTCCGTAACCGGATTGGATTTCATCCAGGATCAGGCAGGCTTCATATTTCGTACACAAGGCACGCAGTTCCTGCATGAAGGAATCTGTTGGCAGTTGGATACCGCCTACACCCTGGATCCCTTCGATGATAACCGAGGATACATCGCCTTTTTTCAGTTCTGCTTCTACGGCTGCTGCATCGTTCAGGGGCACGTAGGTCACGGCCAGGTCTTCATTTACCGGTGCGATGATCTTCGGGTTATCGGTCACGCGTACGGCTGCCGATGTGCGTCCGTGAAATGCGTGTTTGAAGGCGATCACTCGCTTCTTGCCGTTATGGAAAGAGGCTAACTTCAGGGCATTTTCGTTCGCTTCGGCTCCCGAGTTAATCAGGAACAGCGAGTAGTCGTCGTAGCCGCAGGCTTTACCCAACTTGTCCGCCAGTTTCTGCTGAAGGCTGTTGATGACAGAGTTGGAATAGAATCCTAACTTGCCGACTTGTTCGGAGATAGCCTTCACATAAGTGGGATGGCTATGCCCGACGGAGATCACGGCATGTCCGCCATACAGGTCGAGGTACTCGTTTCCCTTCGTGTCCCATACATGGCATCCTTTGCCTTTCTGTATCTCGATATTAAATAATGGATATACGTCGAATAAATGCATAATGGATAATGTGTTTAATTTGCCAATGTGCCAATATGCCAATGAAGAAGACACCTGTATTTCTTAATTGGCATATTGGCAAATTGGCAAATTGATTAATTATTAAAACGCTGAAGGCTTAAGGTGCAGGCCGACCGTTTCTTCGAGGCCGAACAACAGGTTCATGTTGTGGACGGCTTGGCCGCTGGCGCCTTTCAGCAGGTTGTCGATCATCGAGATGATCAGCAACTTGTCTTCATGTTTCTGTAAATGGATCAAGCACTTGTTTGTGTTGACCACCTGTTTCAGATCCGGATTCTTGTCTGTGACGAAGGTGAACGAATGATCATCGTAATACTCTTCGTAAATACGCGTGATCTCATCCAACCCGATCTTACAGTCCAGATAAGTTGTCGCGAAGATACCTCGCGAGAAGTTCCCTCTTACCGGGATAAAGTTGATCGAGCTGCTGAAACTGTTCTGCAACTGACGCAAACTTTGTCCGATCTCGGCAAGGTGCTGGTGCGTGAATGGTTTGTAGATCGAGATATTGTCGTTTCGCCAGCTGAAGTGGGAAGTAGACGACGGCTTTACGCCGGCTCCCGTCGAACCCGTGATTGCGTTTACATGCAATTCGGAGTTCAGCATCAGGTGCTTGGCCAATGGTAAAACGCCTAACTGGATACAGGTGGCAAAACATCCCGGGTTTGCAATATGTTTAGCGCCGCAGATGCGGCGTCGGTTCAGCTCGGGCAGGCCGTACACGAAATCGTGTTCGGGGCTTTCGATACGGTAGTCCATGCTAAGATCGATGATCTTCACATTTTCGGGTACGGTATGGCTTTCCATGAACTTCTTCGTATCGCCGTGGGCGGTACAGAAGAACAGCAGGTCGATCTGGTCCAACGGCAGTTCATCGGTAAACACCAGGTCGGTTTCTCCATACAGTCCGCTGTGCACATCCGTTATCTTGTTGCCTGCATTGCTCGTACTGTTCACAAATGTAATCTCGGCGTCCGGATGATTCAGCAGCAGGCGAATCAGTTCGCCTGCCGTGTATCCCGCACCACCTATAATTCCTATCTTGATCATAAATAATGTGTATAATTTGCCAATATGCCAATGTGCCAATTAAGAATGCGAATGTATCCATTAATTGGCACATTGGCATATTGGCACATTGATTAATTATATTTTATGGTTATTATAATAAACACGCAGCGGAGTGGAAGTTACCTTGATGAATCCTTTTGCATCTTCGGCAGTCCAGCCCTTTTGCATTTCCCCGTATTCGCCGAACTTGGTCTTTACCAGGTCGTCTTTCGAGTCAACACCGACGGTAGAGAAGGAGAGCGGGCGAAGTTCCAGGATGGCCGTTCCGTTTACGTTACGCTGCGATTCCTGCAACATGGCTTCGATGTCGCGCATAACCGGTTCGAGGTACTGGCTTTCGTGGAGGAACATCCCGTACCAGTTGGCAACCTGGTCTTTCCAGTACTGCTGCCATTTGCTCAGCGTATATTTTTCGAGGAAACGGTGTGCGCCGATGATCAGCATGGGAGCGGCAGCTTCAAATCCGACACGTCCCTTGATACCGATGATGGTGTCTCCCACGTGCATGTCGCGGCCGATACCGTATGTAGCTCCGATTTCTTCCACCTTCTGGATGGCAGCGATCTTGTCTTCGAAAACTTCACCGTTCACGGCATAAATCTCACCATTCTTAAACTCGATACGAAGTTCTTCGCTTCCGGTCTTTTCGACTTGTTTCAGGTAAGCGCTTTCGGGCAAACCCTGTGTGGAGTCGAGGATTTCGCCGCCACAGATGGATGTTCCCCACAGGCCTACGTTATAAGAATACTTCAACTTGGTGAAATCCGCTTCGAAACCATGTTCTTTCAGGTAGTTGATTTCGTAGTCGCGCGTCAGGGCCATGTCGCGTGTCAGCGTGATGATCTCTACGTTCGGAGCCAGTACCAGGAACGTCATGTCGAAACGGATCTGGTCGTTTCCTGCGCCGGTGGAACCGTGGGCGATAGCATCCGCACCGATTTCATTTGCATAGCGGGCGATTGCCAATGCCTGGAAGATACGTTCCGAACTGACGGAAATCGGATACGTGCCGTTACGCAGTACGTTTCCGAAGATCATATATTTCAGGCTCTTTTCATAATATTCTTTTGTAACGTCGATAGTCACATATTTGGTTGCGCCCAACTTGTAGGCATTTTCTTCGTTCTGCTTCAGTTGTTCTTCGCTGAAACCGCCTGTGTTGGCACAAGCTGCATACACTTCATAACCCTTCTCTTTAGCCAGATACATAACAGTAAAAGATGTATCCAATCCTCCGCTGAATGCGACTACTACTTTCTTCTTCATTATTCTATATATTAGTGTTATTATTCCTGTTTATCGAGCCCTCTTTCAATTGGCACATTGGCACATTGGCACATTGAACAATCAGCCCATTATTATAGATTCCTCTCTCTCGCTTCCCTTTCCGCCCGGTGAGGATCGTCCGGATCGAAGAGCATACCTGTACAGATGCAATACCGCCGGTTGGTCCGTTCGAGGACATCGTGGTTGACACAACCTTCGCAGCCTCTCCAGAATGATTCGTCGTCCGTCAGGTCGGCAAAGGTAACCGGAACGTATCCTAACTCCGTATTCATTTTCATCACTGCGGCTCCGGAAGTCAGACTGAAAACCTTCGCGTGCGGCCACCGCATACGTGCCAATTGGAAGGTCATTTCCTTAATCCTCTTGGCAATGCCCAAGCCCCGGAAATCCGGGTGTACAATCAGACCGGAAGTGGTCACGTATTGTTTGTTTCCCCATGATTCGATATAACTGAAACCAGCAAATTTGTTACCTTCGAGCGCGATGACGGCTTTTCCTTCCTTCATCTTCTGTGCAACATATTCGTGCGTACGCTTGGCGATACCGGTTCCGCGCACTTTGGCAGCGGCCTCGATCGTTTCGAGGATTATGTCGACATATTCCTCGTGGCAAGCTTCAGCAATCATCACATCAATTTTTCTTTGTTGTTCCATTTTATGTTTGTTCTTTTATCTTCTTGTTGTGGAGACACGCGGCCGTAGTAGAGACACACGGCCGTGTGTCTCTACGTTATATGAAATGCGACAAGGCGTTAACTATTTTATCCCGGCTGATCCCTTCGCGAGGAATGATCAGGATGGTGTCGTCACCGGCGATTGTCCCCAATATTTCGTGGGGGGCATGCGTGTCTATGTCGGAGGCGATCCCCATTGCATATCCCGGACGGGTCTTGACTACTGCTAAGTTTCCCGAAAACTCGATGTTGGGATGATGCTGCGTTTGCTCTTTCGCGGGTTGCATAAGCGCTGAATAATCAGGCAGGCGATATACATAATTCCCGTTTCCGTCGTGTACCTTGACAACTTTCAGCTGCTTGATGTCGCGCGACAGTGTTGCTTGGGTAACCTGGAATCCGCTATTCTCCAATTGTTTAAGCAGCTCTTCCTGATTACCTATTTTCTCTGTCTGTATAATGCGGCAGATGGCATCCAATCGTTCTTTTTTTGTACTCATACTTGTATATTTATGCAACAAGGCTGCAAATATAAACAGTATGATTGAATAAATATGCAAATATCCGCTCTTTTTTTGCATAAATCTTTATATTCTTTATTCGTTGGGTAAAAAGCTCTTGTGAATTGTTTATTAATAAAAGAGAAATCATATTTTTGCAAACACTTAGAAACAAAAGATAAGAGATGAAAAAGATTACAGGTTTATTTGTTGCAATGCTATTATTGTTAAGTAGTTGCGGTAGTGTTCCACTGACCGGAAGAAAGCAGGTGTTGCTTGTTTCGGATCAGGAAGTGTTGTCGTCCAGTCTGACCCAATATTCCGATTATATGAAGTCGGCTGCCAAATCGTCCTCCAAAGACGGGGCGGCTATGGTGACGCGTGTCGGCAAGAAGATTGCCGCCGCTACCGAACAATATCTGAAAAATAATGGGTTGGAGAGTGAAATCAAGAATTTCTCTTGGGAGTTTAACTTGGTGAAAGATCCGCAGGTGAACGCTTTCTGTATGCCCGGTGGTAAGATCGTCGTCTATGAAGGACTGATGCAGTTGGTTTCGTCGGACGACGAACTGGCTGTCGTAATCGGCCATGAAGTGGCGCATGCCGTAGCCAAACACAGCAACGAACGTATGAGCCAGCAGCTGATGGCCCAATACGGCGCCCAGATATTGGGGCAGGCGTTGAGCAATAAATCGGCCGCCGTCCAGCAGGTCGGAAATACGGTCTATGGCCTGGGTGCGCAATACGGCGTCATGCTGCCTTTCTCCCGCAAGCACGAATCGGAAGCCGATTACATGGGATTGGTCTTTATGGCAATGGCCGGCTATAACCCGGAAGTCGCCGTCACTTTCTGGCAGAAGATGTCCGCCGGAGGTTCCGGCTCCACCCCCGAATTCATGAGCACGCACCCCAGCGATGCCACCCGCATTAACGAGATCAAGCAGCATTTGCCGGAGATTGAGAAGTATAGGACGAAGAAGTAATTTGGTTATTTGTCTGAAATCTTTATCTTTGTCTGAAACAAACATGATAATTATGAGTTTCTTTGCCCAATATTATCCGAGTATTATCGCTTTGTGCAAAAAGTACAAGGTAAAGAGGTTGTTCGCTTTTGGCTCTGTCCTGACCAATCGTTTTACCGATAAGAGCGATATTGACTTGGTGGTGGATTTTGACAAAGAAGAAGTAGATGATTATTTTTCCAATTTCTTTGATTTAAAGTATGCATTGGAAAATCTTTTAGGCAGAGAGGTGGATTTGCTCGAAGAACAGGCCATCCGCAATCCTTATTTAAAAAAAGATATAGACATGACCAAACAACTTATATATGGATAACTACACTAAAAAACATTTACAGGATATTTTAACAGCCATCGAAGAAATTGAAAGTTTCTTCGATGGCCAGCCAAAGCGTTTCGACGATTTTTCTAAAGAAATCTGGTGTAGGCGTGCGACAGAAAGGAATATCGAAATTATAGGAGAAGCCATGAACCGGATATTAAAGACGAATCCTTCTATCGCAATTACCAATTCCCGCAAAATAGTAGATGCCCGTAATTATATCATTCATGGTTATGACAGCTTATCTGTAGATATATTATGGAGTATAGTCGTTAATCATCTGCCTAAATTACAGGAAGAGGTTGGCGGATTGCTCTATAATGAAGACTGAATTTATCTGTAAACTCCGGCTCCACCTCCGAATTTATTAGCACGCATCCCAGCGATGCCACTCAGAAGTATAGGACGAAGAAGTAATCTTATTAAAAAAAAGAAATTTTGTGTCGATAATATATTTGTTCATCGCTTCGTTATTAAAGGGTATGAATGATTAAAATAGAAAGTGTATGAACATGAAAAAAGTATTATTGTTTGCCTTGGTCCTAATGTTGGCTGCCCCTATGTCTGCGCAGTGGTCTGTTGGAGGGAAAATAGGTTTGAATACATCATCCGTAAACTATCCGGATGATATAGAGAATCCTTCGCATTGCTTTGGTATAAACGGAGGTTTTCTCACGCAGTATCGGTTTAACCGTTTTTTCAGTCTGCAAGCCGAGTTGTTGTATATGAAACAGGGCTATAAGGAGAAGGATCTTATTTGGATTAACATGGGGGATGATCCAATGGATATGGATATCGCCCTTCATTATTTGGAAATTCCTTTGTTAGCCAAATTTACGCATAAGACGGGTCTTAATCTTCAGCTCGGACCACAGATCGGTTTTCTACTTAAAAGAAGGTTGCGGGTCGGTGAAGTGGTACAGCAGCAGAAACTGATGGGCGAAAAGCAACCATTCGATTTCAGTCTTGCTTTTGGAGCCGGATATGAATTCAAAAACGGATTTCTTTTTGATTTCAGGTATTTGCTGGGGTTGACAAGCGCTTACAAAAATGTGGAGGGATTTCAAAACAGGACTTTTTATTTTTCATTGGGTTATAAATTTGATTTGTAAACGTGCTGAAAAATGATATTGTAAGTTGTCATTTTATCATTGACTTATTGTATAAAACGCATTTTTTAGATTCAAAAGGCATCCGAAATTAAACAAATGTTAATCCGCTTTTTTGACCTCAAAAAGGGACTTTTTCCTCTTTTTTGAATGTTTTCCGCCATTGCGACCGTCCTCTTTGCCACCGCGACCGTGCTAATGTGTAGTGCACTCGGCACCTCGCGAAGATTAGGACGGTCGTAATGGCGATTATGACCGTCCTAATTGGAAAGAGGACCGTTTTTATGGCAAAAAAGCACCTGAATTTCCTTGAGATATTTGGGACGCCGTCCGTTTTGTTTTCAAATATTCGATTCTCCGGGAGTTAAGCTTTATCACTTTGTCGGTGTTTCCGGTTTTTGGTAATCAAATTGCACGCTTTTTGGAATGGGCTCAGCACCTCATTTTATCTATTGTCATCCGATCTGGATAAAACCATGAAAAGAGTCAATCCAAAATCGATCAAGATTTCGGACGAAATAGAAAAACGGTCGAAATAGGGGGTTATTGTAATTCCTCAGGTTTGCAGGAGGTTCAAAACCGGCTATAATTTACACAGTGATTCCCATCTTTTTCATCAGGAAACAAGCATTCATATTTTGGGCGATACCTTCGCGGAGCTGATAGGAGAAGGTCAGTTCTTCATTTGTGATGTCAGCCTCGAAACGATAATTCTTGATCTGGTTTGGAAATTCTTTTTCCAGTTCTCCTAAAGCCAGGTCATGTGTGGCGATGATGCCGCAGGCCTGGTTTGCGACCAACTGTTTCATTAGGGCTAACGAGCCTTTCTGCTTGTCGATCGAATTGGTTCCTTTCAGTATTTCATCTAAGATGATGAAAAGTTTTTCGCCCTGTTGCAGGCGGTCGATGATCATCTTCAATCGTTTCAGTTCGGCAAAGAAATAAGATTCGTTGCTCACGAGCGAGTCGGAGGTGCGCAGGCTGGTTACCATCTGCGCCGGATATACGGTAAGCGAACCGGCACAGACCGGAGCGCCGATGCAGCTCAGCAGGTAGTTGACGCCGACCGTACGCAGGTATGTGCTTTTTCCCGCCATATTCGCCCCTGTGATGATCAGGAACCAGGGACTTTTCTCGATGTCGATGTCATTCTTTACGCAGACATCCCGGCGCAGGAGCGGATGTCCGAGCGCTTTCCCTTCCATCTTGAAATAGGTGTCGGCTATTTCCGGATAGATATATCCCGGATGATTGAAGGCAAAACCGCCTAACGAACAGTAAGCGTCGAACAGTCCTAACGCCTCGAACCAGCGTTCCGTGTCGTGCCCGTGTGCCAGTTTCCACTTTTCTAATTTCATCGCCATACGGGTATCGCGCAGGATGAGGATATTCAGAATGACGCCGATCGCACTGAAACGTTGGTTGAGTGCGCCGATATGTTTGGAAAGTTTTTTGATGACCGATGAGGCCGTCTGTCCGCCATTGACAAACTGGTTGTAGATATCTGTCAATTCGGAAGACCGGAAGTTTTCTTTTTCGATGCTCTTGATCAGGTCGGAATAGGTATGGAGGATTTGTTCGGTCTTGTCCAACGAATTATGCAGCTTTGTGATCTGTACGGCATTCAGATAAGAGATGACAAACGAGGCTCCGAAAAGTATTCCGGCGGCAGAGATGGGGAGCAGGTTTAATGCACAGCCGGCAATCACGACTACCCAGATCGCCGGGATCAGCCAGACCAATACCTTCCAAAGGATGCTGTTGATAAAACTTGGAGTCTCGTTGCTGAGTAGGGAAACCAGCCGTTGGTCGTTTTTGTTTCCCGGTTGCAGGATGCCTGTCACATAGAAATGTTGGCGCAGCTGTGTGTATGCCTCCAACTCGCGTATGGCATCCTGGCGTTTTAAGATCATCGCCTTGTCGGTCAGCGGGTGGATAAACCAGTCGGCTAACTTCTCTTTTCCGATATAAGTCACCGTGCGGTTAATGGACTGGAAGAGGGAATGGTCTCCGAACAAATCCAGGTCGAGGCTGAACGAATGCTCGGCCGAACTTTTTTCCGGTGCCCCGTCGAAAGCGCTGAAATCGTAATCCAGCCCGTTCAGCTCATTTCGGCAAAGCTGTGCCAGCGCTTCAGCATAACATTTCCGGGCAAACAACCGGGTGTGCCAGGCCATCAAGGCGATGAAGGGGATCAGGAACAGGACCACGATACCCGCCAACACCTTCCAGTCTTCCGACTTGAAAAGCCAGATCATCGCGATCAGCCCGGCTACTAACAACAGCCGGATGCTTCCGAGCAAGTGTATTTTTCTTTTCAGATTTTCAGCTCTGCGCGTATAAGCCGTGACAGTCTCTTTATAATAGTTGTATATCTTTTCCATAGACGCAAAGATAGAAAAAATGAACTAACCGTTCTGCAATTGGTTCTATTTAAAAGATTCACCTATATTTGCGTATATCTTTATTGACAAGTAAACTTGATGCATTTTATGAAAAAAATCGTTATGTTCCTGCTTCTGTCCGTAATGGCATGCCGGGTGTCGGCACAGGAGAAAAAAGGAGAGACCATCGGAGAAAAGATCGTGGCGAATGCATATAATGCAGATAGTGTCCGCGCCGTTTTAGACAAAATGCCGTACTTCACTTTGTTCAAAGACAACTATTTTGTCGGAGGTACGACGATCGGCCACAAACCGACTGCTGCCAATTCGGATGTGAAATTCCAGTTGAGCATCGCCCAGCGGTTGACAAAAAGTAAGCTGCCGTTCGATACGTATCTGTTTATCCAATATACCCAGAAAGCCTTTTGGAATGTCTTCCAGGAATCGTTGCCGATGAAAGACCTGAATTTTAATCCCGGTATCGGTTTGGGGCACCTGATTGTCTCCCATAATAAATATATAGGAAAAGGATATCTGATGCTTGAACACGAGTCGAACGGGAAAGACAGCACCGCTTCCCGCAGCTGGAATAAAGTGACTTTTGCCGTTGCCATAACGCTCTCCCGGAATTGGGAGGCGCAGTTCAAGACTTGGATACCGATCGTAGACGGCAAATACAACAAAGACTTGCTGAAGTATAACGGAATCTTTCAAGTGGCAGCCAATTACCGGACCAATAACCGCCGTTTCAATTGTGGCGTGATCCTGACCAAACGTAAGACCTGGACGAGTTTCAATTCCCAGGTAGAGCTGAGTTATAAATTCAACAATAACGAGAATCAGTATTTCTTCCTGCAATATTATAACGGATTCGGAGAAAACTTGCTGGAATATAATAAGTTCAAGAGTATGTTGAGAATCGGCTTTGTAATCAAGCCGACTGACTTCAGTCTTTATTAAGGAGATGATAAACAACCTTGCTCCCATATTGTTATTTATATAGGTGTAAGGTATAATAAATCGAAATAACAAAATGAGCTTAAAAGAACAGTATTGGAGATTCTCCCTGATTGCAATTATTATTGTATTGGGTGTTATTCTCTTTGTCGAGTTTATTCCTTTTCTGGGTGGAATATTGGGGGCTTCCACCATTTATATACTGGTGAGGAAACAAATGTTATATCTGACGGAAAAAAAGCATTTGAACCGGAGTTTCGTCGCTTTCCTTCTCCTGTTGGAGGCGGTTCTTTGTTTTCTGATCCCGTTGTCACTGGCCGTCTGGCTGTTTGTGAGCAAACTGCAAAACTTTAACCTGGACCCGACCCAACTGGTCAAGTCGATCGAACATGTCGCAAGCCTGATCGAACAGCGTACCGGGTATGATGTGCTCGACACCTCTAACCTGATGTCGGCCGTTTCCATCTTGCCGAAGATCGGACAAACGGTGATGGGAAGTATCAGCGGGTTTGCCATCAATGTGGCGGTCCTGGTGCTTATTCTCTATTTTATGTTGATCGGCGGCGCCAAGATGGAAAAGTATGTGTATAGCATCCTGCCTTTCAGCGACGAAAACAAGAAGAATGTCCTGAGCGAAATCAATATGATTGTAACGTCTAATGCGATCGGTATCCCGTTGTTGGCCATAATCCAGGGTGTGATCGCTTTGATCGGCTATTGGATATTTAATGTGCCGAGCCCTTTCCTATTCGGTTTTCTGACTTGCTTTGCGACGATCATTCCGGTTGTCGGGACGGCGTTGGTCTGGTTTCCGCTTGCTCTTTATATGGCGCTGACGGGCGATTGGGTAAATGCGCTCGGGCTGACGGCTTATGCGCTGATCGTCGTTACGAATGTGGATAATCTGATTCGTTTTGTCTTGCAGAAAAAGATGGCGGATACACATCCGTTGATTACTATATTCGGGGTGATAATTGGCTTGTCTCTCTTCGGGTTTATGGGAATTATCTTCGGTCCGCTTCTGATCTCTATCTTTATTCTTTGTTTCAATATATTCAAGGAAAAGTATCTGGAAAATGCCGGATAACCGTTACCTTTGTGTGTATAAAAGAATAAAGCTATGTATAGCAGAAGAGTTAAAAACAATTGGCATATCATTAAAGGGCAGCCTCTTACCGAGTTAGACAAAAAAGTACTTTACTTCCAGAATAAAGGCCATCTGGTTCCCTCCCGTAAGTTAATCAAGACAGCAGAGCAGATAGAAGGAATCCGCCGGAGCAGCGTAGTGAATACCGGTGTCCTCGACCTGGTGGCAAAAGAGATTAAAGCCGGGATGTCTACGGCCGAGATCGATAAGTTGGTATATGATTATACCGTTTCCCATGGGGCTATTCCTGCGCCTCTCAACTTTGAAGGATTTCCGAAAAGTGTTTGTACTTCTGTCAATGAGGTGGTTTGCCATGGGATTCCCAGTGAAGATGAAATATTGGAGGAGGGAGATATAATCAATGTGGATGTCTCTACAATCCTGGACGGATATTATTCGGATGCTTCCCGTATGTTCGTCATCGGTAAAACCACACCAGAGAAAGAAAAGTTGGTGCGGGTCGCAAAAGAATGTCTTGAAGTGGGGATGCAGGCGGCGAAACCTTTCGGCTTTGTCGGTGATATAGGAAATGCCGTTCAGCGTCATGCCGAGAAGAACGGTTTCTCTGTCGTTCGCGATTTGTGCGGGCATGGTGTCGGACTCGAGTTTCACGAAGAACCGGAAGTCTGCCATTTCGGCCGGAAAGGAACCGGAATGTTATTGGTTCCCGGCATGGTGTTTACCATCGAACCGATGATCAATATGGGCACGTGGCAGGTCTTTATCGATGAAGAAGATGGCTGGACAGTCGTGACGGAAGACGAATTGCCTTCCGCGCAGTGGGAGCACACATTCCTGATGACGGAAACGGGGCTGGAAATATTATCGGATTAAATCAAAAAGGCAGTGTGTCACATCTAATAAACCGGACGCAGATAACGCAGAATACGCAGACGAACGCAGACTTATTTTATTGGTAATAAATAATATCTGCGTTACTCTGCGCTCGTCTGCGTCATCTGCGTCCGGTAAATGCTAATTTATGACACATCGCCTTCTATTGTTATTGATTCTTTTTCAATAAATCCCGGATTTCTGTCAACAACTGTACGTCGGCAGGTGGAGGAGCCGGAGCTGCCGGTGCTTCTTCTTTCTTCCGGTTCAGGGCATTGATCCCTTTTACCAACATAAAGATTGCAAATGCAATAATGATGAAGTCGAAAGTGACCTGCAGGAAGTTTCCGTAATTAATGGAAACAGCCGGTGATACAACCTTATCGCCTTCCATTACTGCTTGTTTCAATACGATTTTCAGATCGGTGAAATTCACGCCTCCAATTAGCAAACCGACGGCGGGCATAATAAGATCACCTACAATCGATGATACGATCTTGCCGAAAGCGCCGCCAATAATGATACCCACAGCCATGTCGATCACATTTCCGCGCATGGCAAACTGTTTGAACTCTTGTAATATATTCCCCATAGCTTTTACCTTTTTGTATTATAACTACAAAAGTAAACATTTAGTTATGGATTATCAAAACTATTTTTTGGTTTACTTCCACATTAGCCGTTATCAGTCAGAAAATCAGATTTTCGGCAGTTCCCAAGGAGCCCGGTACTCTTTACACAAGTACTTGTCGGCTTCTGCATCGTGGAAGCTCTTGCCGTCCCAAGTCAGCTTTTTGCCGGTACGGTAGGCGATGTTTCCTAACTGCGAGAACTTAGCGATATGGGCGCCGATCTCGATACTGGCATTACAGTTACGGTTGCGCGACTTAATGCATTCCAGATGGTTCTTGACATGCAGGTTCAATCCGCCTTCGCCGTACGATTTCTTCAACGGAACAGCTTCCATGCGGGCTTTGCCGTTTACCTTTTCGGGGATTACTTCCCAGCCGCCGCGATCTACGACCAGTGTCCCGTTCTCTCCGACAAATCCCAGGCCGTGATTACGTCCGTAAGCTCCGTCATCGATGCCGATTGCATGATCCCACATAACGGTGAAGTCGTCAAAAGTATAGATCGTCTGTAATAAGTCAGGTGTTTCGCAAGCATCGTCCGGGTAGCCGAATTTGCCGCCCGAAGCCATGATAGAGTTCGGAGCCGTTACATTCATCCCGTACAAAGCATAGTCAAGCAGATGCACGCCCCAGTCTGTCATCAGACCGCCTGCATAATCCCAGAACCAGCGGAACGTAAAGTGGAAACGGTTGCGGTTGAAAGGACGTTTAGGTGCCGGGCCTAACCACATATCGTAATCTACTCCGGCAGGGACAGCTTCGTCCGGCTTGACCGGGATGGAAGGACACCAGCCCTGATAGGAGAATACGCGTACGGTACGGATCTTTCCCAACTGTCCGCCATGTACGAAAGCCATGGCATCTTGCCAATGCGGGTCGCTGCGTTGCCATTGGCCGACCTGTACGACGCGATTGTATTTCTCGGCGGCACGGATCATAATGTTACATTCTTCGATGCTGTTGCCCAACGGCTTTTCGCAATAGACGTCTTTGCCCGCCTGGCAGGCTGATACCATTTGCAAGCAGTGCCAATGGTCGGGAGTACCGACGATCACGACATCGATATCTTTGTTATCAATCAGTTTGCGCCAATCTTTGTAGAGGTTTTTTACTTTTTTCCCGGTAATCTTTTCGGTCTCGGCAGCCCGCTTATTCAGTACGCTTTCGTCTATGTCCGACAGTGCGATACATTCTACTTCCGGATTGCGAAGGAATGCTTTCAAATCTTCAAATCCCATCCCGTTACAGCCGATCAGGCCGACATGGATTTTGTCGTTCGCTCCAATATTTCCAGGGGTTGCGTTAATAAAGAAAGGACTCATTGTCATTCCGGCGCCTAATAAAGTGGCTTGCCGAATGAAGTCTCTGCGTGTTGTCATGGTCTTATGAATTAGATTATATTAATAAGTTATTGAGCCAAATGTATGAATAAAAGGTGAGTAGTACAATAAAAACTGTGATAAAAACATAAATGCAATGGCATTTTAGGAAAAGGAACGTATTTTTGTGGCTGGTTTGCATTAACAGAGGCTAATAATTTCAATAACACAAACAAATGAAGAGAAGAACGTATTTAATTACTTGTCTTTTGATGGGGCTTGTTTTGGTTTCGTGTATACGGGACGAAGCCCCGAATGCCGAAGCTGATATATTAACTTGTATAGTTCCTGCCGATATACTGAAAAGGGATCCGGTCATCGAGAATAATAAAGTGACGCTGATGGTAAGGGCTGATATTGATCTGAAACATCAGGCTCCGGAGTTTACCTTGACTCCCGGTGCAACGATTTCTCCGACCAGCGGTACGGAACGCGATTTCACGACTCCGCAATATTACACGGTGACATCGGAAGATGGAAACTGGACGAAAGATTATCAGGTTTCATATCTGATCGCCGGTATCAGTACCGAATATCATTTTGAACATGTGGATTCGGTCGTAGCGGCGAATTATACATATGATGTATTCTACGACTTGGATGAAGCAACCCATGAACGCCTTAATTGGGCGAGCGGTAATGCCGGTTTTGCCATGACGGGTAAGGCCACTAAAGACCGGGCGAGTTTCCCGACCAGCTCTATTGCCGATGGCAAGATTGGAAAAGGGGTTAAGTTGGAAACAAAAGAAACTGGTAGTTTCGGAAGCGGATTCGGTATGCCTATAGCAGCCGGTAATCTATTCATGGGTACTTTCGATGTGTGGAGTGCTTTAACAAATGCCTTGAAAGCAACCCGTCTCGGCATGCCGTTCGAGCATGTCCCGACTTACCTGAAAGGATATTATAAGTATAAAGCAGGGGAAACATTTGAAGAAAAAGGCAAGCCCGTACCAGACAAGAAGGATACTTGGGATGTCTACGCTATCTTCTACGAAGTAACCGACAAAGTCCGTTATCTTGACGGAACCATTGTCGAGGACAATTATACGCACCCGAACCTGGTGTCTGTCGCTTTGCTGGACGATAAAGACCGGAAAGAAACGGACGAGTGGACGGAGTTTTATATTCCTTTTGTGATGAAATCCGGAAAGACAATCGATCGTGAGAAACTGAAAGCCGGTGGCTATAACGTCTCCATCGTCTTCTCTTCCAGTAGAGAAGGCAATTATTTCCGGGGTGCCCCCGGAAGCACTTTGCTGATCGATGAAGTGGAATTGATTTATGCTGCCGACAATTAAAATGAAGAACAAAATGAAGAAGAATATCATATCTATTTATATATGTGTGCTGACCTTGTCGTTGGCGACACTTCCTGCTTTCGGGCAGATGGACCGGAATCAGGGAATTATCAAATCGGCCCTGCTTGGCCTGGAGTATGAAATAAAAGCCGGGTTTAATATCGGCGGTACGGCGCCACTGCCTTTGCCCGTTGAAATCCGTGAGATAACAGGCTATAATCCGACTCTCGCCGTGGCGATAGAAGGAAATGTGACCAAATGGTTCGATGCCGAAAGGCAATGGGGCATGCGGATCGGTATCCGCCTCGATAATAAAGGAATGAATACCGATGCACGGGTTAAGAATTACGGAATGGAGATTATCGGTGATGGAGGCGAGATTGTAAAGGGGAATTGGACGGGATATGTAAAGACAAAGGTGAAGAATTCTTACCTCTCTTTCCCTGTTTTGGCGACTCACCAGTTCAACCCTCGTTTCAGCATGAGCCTCGGTCCGTATTTTGCTTATATGCTGGAAGGGGATTTCTCGGGAAATGTCTATGACGGTTATCTGCGTGAGGGAGATCCGACGGGGAGCAAGGTTGTTTTTGAAGACGGCAAGAGCGCGTCGTACGATTTCTCGAAAAACCTCCGCCGTTTCCAGTGGGGAGCGCAGTTGGGGGCTGAATGGCGTGCTTTCAAGCACTTGAACGTCTGTGCAGACCTGACTTGGGGGCTGAACGATATCTTCCGGAAAGATTTCGAAACGATTACGTTTGCCATGTATCCGATTTATCTGAATGTAGGTTTCGGATACGCCTTTTGATAACATATTGTTATTTTTTATATAAGCGGAGCCTCCGCTGATTGCAAAAAGTGACTTTTTGTGCGAGCGGAGCCTCTGCTGAAAGCAAATAATTTATATATTTGCCTTTGATTTAATTTTTTAGTCCAATATATTTTGAATTACCATGAAAGAAAACACTAAGAAAGGGGTAACCCGTCGAGAGTTCCTCGGCCTTTCCGCTCTTGGATTGGCAAGTTTGACTATCCTGCCCAGTTGGGCCATTAATGGTGTGCGTATCGCACCGAGTGATCGTGTCGTTTTAGGATTTGTCGGATTAGGGCAGCAAGGTTTGTCCGACTTCCGGAGTTTTTCTACTTGTCCGGGTGTACAGGTGGCGGCATGTTGTGATGTAGACTCGTTGAAGCGGGAACGTTTCAAACGTCGTGCCGAAGCTTGGCAGAAATCGCTGAATGTGGCTCCCCGTTGCGATATGTATGAGTTCTATGAAGACTTGTTGGATCGTAAGGATATCGATGTTATCGAAGTTGCGACTCCCGACCATTGGCATGCCTTGGTTGCTATCCATGCCTGCCAGAGCGGCAAGGATGTCTATTGCCAGAAACCGTTGGCCTATACGATTACGGAAGGTTTGGCCGTGGCCCGTGCCGTACGCGATAATAACCGCGTGTTCCAGATCGGTAGCCAGCAGCGTTCGAGCAAGGAATTTCAGGATGCGATCGCATTGGTCCGCGCCGGCAAGATCGGCCATATCGAAAAGATATATGCCCGTGTCGGTGAGCCTCCCAAACCACTGGACCTGCCGGAAATGGATGTTCCCGGTAATCTGAACTTCAACCAGTGGATGGGACCGTTGAACGATCCGAAGATACATTATCATCCCGATCTTTGTCCTCCTATCACGCTCGAACCCGAACAGAATGAACAGCTGTGGGGCGCATGGCGCTGGTATCAGGAAACCGGAAACGGATATACGGCAGACTGGGGTGCGCATATGTTCGACATTGCACAGGCGGCTATCGGTATGGATGGTTCCGGTCCGGTAGAGTTTATTCCGGCCGGATATAAAGGAACGAAATATGCAACCATGAAATATGCGAATGGCATCGTGATGACCGAACAGCCTTATCGTGAAGACAATCCGAATGCACAGGGAATACAGTTTGTCGGTGACAAGGGCTGGTTGAAAGTGGCTCGTGGCTATATCGAATGTTCAGATCCTTCTTTGTTGCCCAAGAAAGAACAGAAAGTCGGTAAAGGCGAATATGAAGTAAGTTCTCCGCATATGCAGAACTTCATCGATTGCGTTCGCTCACGCGAGAACCCGATTGCTCCGGTTGAGGTCGGTTGCAGTACGAATACGCTTTGCTGCTTGCAGAATATCGCCCGCGAATTGGGCCGTCCGGTTCATTGGAATCCGGCAACCCTGAGCTTTGAAGGTGATAAGGAAGCACAGGCGCACCGCTTGTACTGGTACGAATATCGGAATCCGTATAAATTGCCGTATTGCCATAAATAATAAATAAGGAAAATAGAAAGAGGTAAAGTAGGAAGTCCCGGTTTTGAGTGCCGGGACTTTTTTTTATATTTTCCACCTGCGATAGTGATAATTTCGCCAGCTCTGTTTAAATTTGCAAAATCCAGACAAAAAACATAATGTATCATGAAAACTAATCAACTATTTCTTTTGACGGGATTGGCAGCTGTTGCTCTTCCTGCCTGTGTCCAAAAGGACAAAAAGGAGGTGCCGGAGAAACCTATGAACATTCTCTACATCATGTGTGATGATCATTCTTATCAGACAATCAGCGCCTACGACCATCGTTTTATTGAAACGCCGAATATAGACCGGATTGCGAACGAGGGCGTACGGTTTACGAACAGTTTTGTCGCCAACTCGTTGAGCGGTCCCAGCCGTGCCTGCCTGTTGACAGGTAAACACAGCCATAAAAACGGTTTTACCGATAATACGAAACGTTTTGACGGCAGCCAGCAAACCTTTCCGAAACTCTTGCAGCAGGCCGGTTACCAGACTGCCATCGTCGGAAAATGGCATCTTACATCCGATCCGACAGGGTTCGACTATTGGAACATCCTGACCGGACAAGGTGATTATTATAATCCCTATTTTATCGACAACGGGGAAAAGAAACAGATAGAAGGCTATGCAACGAACATTACGACCGACCTGGCTTTGGATTGGTTGGATAATAAGCGTGACAAAGACAAACCGTTCTGCCTCCTGCTGCATCACAAAGCTCCACACCGTACCTGGATGCCGGACACTTGCGATCTGGACTTGTATGACGATATTGTCTATCCGATTCCGGAAACGTTCTATGACAAATACGAAGGCCGTATCGCCGCTTCCGAACAGGAAATGAATATTATCAAAGACATGGACCTTGTCTATGACCTGAAAATGGCGGATAAGGAAAACGAGATCCATACGACAACCGGATTGGAAGCTAACGGCCGTGCACTGTATAACCGGATGACTCCGGCGCAGAAAGCAGCCTGGGACAAACATTACGACCCGATCATAAAGAAGTTCAAAGAGCAGAAACTCACAGGCAAAGCATTGGCCGAATGGAAATACCAGCAGTATATGCATGATTACTTGCGTGTGATCCATTCCGTAGATCGTAATGTGGGCCGCGTATTGGACTATATGGAGAAAAACGGTTTGTTGGAGAACACGATTATCGTTTATACCTCCGACCAGGGTTTCTATATGGGCGAACACGGTTGGTTCGACAAGCGTTTCATGTATGAAGAGTCTTTCCGTACCCCGATGCTGGTTCGTTTCCCGGGTGGAGTGAAAGGCGATATTCCGGAAATGGTTCAGAACATCGACCATGCCGCCACTTTCCTGCAACTGGCCGGTGCTCCCGTTCCCGAAGACATCCAGGGCGATTCTTATCTGCCGTTATTGAAAGGGGAAAAACCGAAAGACTGGCGTACTTCCCTGTATTATCATTATTATGAATATCCGGCGGAACATGCCGTGAAACGCCATTACGGTGTCCGTACCGACCGCTATAAATTAATGCATTTCTACAATGACATTGACGTGTGGGAACTGTACGATCTGCAAAACGATCCCCAGGAAATGCACAACATCTATAACGAGCCCGGCAACGAATCCCTAATCGACAGCCTCAAAACAGAACTTCATAAATTACAAAAACAATATGACGACCCGATCGAGTCGGAGTTGGCAAATGCAAAGAAGTAAGATGGATAGAAACAAAAAAGGCATTCAGAAATGAATGCCTTTTTTATTGAATAGTAGTGAATTTGTGGAGCATATCGGACTCGAACCGATCACCTTCAGACTGCCAGTCTGACGCTCTAGCCAGATGAGCTAATGCCCCGTAGCGTTTATTTTCGAGTGCAAATATAGGGCTTTTCCTGATATTAGCACTATCTTTGTCTTAGAATTTTTATCAAAAATAAGATGATAGTCTACAATACAACGTTCCATATAGAAAAAGATATTCAGGAGGAAGGCCTGGATTATCTGAAGAAACAGTATATGCCGAAAGCGATAGCAAGTGGCTTTCTGCAACGCCCGTGCCTGCGGCGGGTGATGCATACGGAGGCGGAAGAGGGAGTGAGCTTCTCTGTGCAGTTTCATGTGAAGAATGTCGATACGCTGAATTTCTGGTTGCAGAATGAGGGAGGCCGTCTTCATAAGGAACTGGTTGCCCGTTTTGGCCATAAGATAGCCGGTTTTAGTACTTTACTGGAAGAGATAGACTGGGAGAAATGACAAAAGACCGTATTATATTGGGTATCGACCCGGGAACGATTGTGATGGGATACGGAGTCCTGAAGATTGAAGGTAATAAGCCTAAGCTGGAAGCAATGGGTATCCTGCAATTGAATAAATATGAGGACCATTACTTGCGCCTGCGTAAGATTTTCGAGCGCGTGTTGGGACTTATCGACCAGTATCATCCGGACGAACTGGCTATCGAAGCCCCCTTCTTCGGTAAAAACGTACAGAGTATGTTGAAGTTAGGACGCGCCCAAGGAGTTGCAATGGCGGCTGCCCTTGAACGGGATATCCCGATCTTCGAGTATGCCCCTTTGAAGATTAAGATGTCCATTACCGGAAACGGAAATGCGGCAAAGGAACAGGTTGCCGGAATGCTACAGCGTTTCCTGCATATCCCGGAAGAATCCATGTTGCCGCAGCTGGATGCGACAGACGGTCTGGCGGCAGCCGTGTGCCACTATTTTCAGACCAATAATCCCGTGCAGGAGAAGAAGTACACGGGATGGAAAGACTTTATCGCCAAGAACCCGGGCAAAGTACGCTAAGACCGGTCAGAAGCCGAAGCCTCCGTGATCGTCCTGCTCCGTTTCTTTTTCACGACCTTTGATCAACAGGTAGGTATCGCCGGATTGAAGAATGTCCGATGCTTCGACTTTATTTTTTAACTTCCCGACCTCTTTCCCGTCTGTCACTTCTATGAGTGCCCGATAACCTTTGGCAGGCTTGTCGGCGATGTACCAGATGCCCGAATAAGAGATGTCTTTCACCAAATTGGCGAGAGACATACTTACACCGGATATGGAGATCGGACCGCGCAGCAGTTTCAACTTTCCGGAGTAGGGAGTCGACAGGCCAAGTGCTTCCGGTATCCGGGGATTCTCTTTACTATCCAAAGGTACGTACAGGCGGATCAGCTCGTCGACCTTGCTTTTTGCATCTTCGGAACCCGAAGGAAACACGACGGACACATATTTGTTCCCGGCTACCGCCTGCAGTTGATAGGGAGCCAGGCAATCGATGCAACCCAATGTGTCCGCCCGGCTGCATTTGAAGATATGCAGGGAATAAATACCGAAAGCATCTTCAGCTGTCGGCATATCGTAAATGTCAATTGTATATTCGTTCCCTTTATAGACGACATCCCGTGTGACCAGTTTGCTAACCCCGTATTCCAGGAACTGGTCTGCGCCCCCGTTCATAAAGCCATACAGGCCTGTGCCGGTAAATACCCGTTCGCGTTTGACCTCGGGAGCTTGCCCGAAGAGCGTAACCTGGACAAACAGGGTGAATAGGAGTCCTATCAGATATTTGTTCATGCTTGCAGATTTATTTCCTTGAGTTCTATTTTGTCTTTATCGGCAACGCCCAGTTTCAGTTCCTGCGCTGTTTCCATAAAAGCGCGCGAGCCTGCCTTTTCGCCGTCCTGTATGCCTTCCTCGATTCGTTTGGCGAGGACGATGTCGTAGCAGATACAGTCTGTCGCAACCGGATCGGTTCCTACGACAAGCGTATTGTAGTGGCAGATAAACTGAGGGTTGGCAGACGGACCTCCGTCGAAACATCCGGTCAAGCCGTCGGCAATGTTCAACACGACCTTATCGCGCAAGGGCGGGAAAGCGCACGCACAGGCACAGGTGTCGTGCCACATCGGTCCGTGGAGCCGCGCCGTGTTCGTGATCGAACCGAAAGCGAGGTTCTTCATGCAAACCGTGATTGTGGAACCCGCGTTCTTGATGACCGGGACATTGATGATTTTGGTGACCATCTCCGTACATATCTTGGTGAAGTAAGAATGCTTTCCTCCGTTTATCATATAAGGCATCGTGTAGGCGTCATATTCGCCTTCGAGGTCTACGAAAAACGACTGCGATTTGTCGATCCGGCTTTCTCCGTAAAACTTACCGTCCTTGTCGATATAGCTGCCGTCTGCGTCCTGATATTCCGTGCCGATAATCTTGATGCCGGGATAATTTTCTTCCGTGAAGCCGGATTCTTTCAGGTCTTCTTCGCGTCTGTCCCAGATGATCAGATTCTTCCGGGGAATGCCCGCCTCTTCCAATTGTTTGATGATAGACCGGGTAACGGCATGCGAGGTGGAAAGGAGTTTTCCGGCGATCGGGTTTACCTTCAGACCAATGATATCCTGCGGGCCGACCAGTTCGAGCCATGCTTTGCGCAGGTCTGCCTGACCGGTCAGGTTCAGCATGGAGGTTTTCAACATCTCATAGGCAACCGTTTCCGAAGGCTGTCCGTCTACGATGCAACCCGGATGGCTGGTCTTGACTACCTTACCCGGATATTTACCCGGCATGGAATGGGCTGTCCGGGGAATGGCGGTTGCTTCGTTTATATTTGTTGCCGGTTTTTGTTTCTCCTGATCCTGCAGGGGAACCGCTTTGGCAATAGGGGAAAGGGCGGCTGTCATACCTCCCAGCGCGATGGAACGGAAAAAGTTTCTTCTTTGCATGGCTTTATTCAATTAAAGTTAATGTTCGTAGTGTTATCCCGGATAGCACGTGAGACAAATGTACGAATTAATGGTGGGAAAACAAAGAGCTGAAGGGGACTCTTCGTTCCATATCTGGCAAATAATGAATCAATAACGGATAACACCGGTCCTCTATTGCATGTTACGGTTGTCTTCTTTGCATGTCACAACTGTCTTCCTTCTATGTTACAGTTGGATTTCTTTTGTTTCACGGCTGTAACATGAATCGCGGGTAGGTACGGAGGGGGCACACATTCCGCATCGTTCATTCTATCTGCCGGGTTATTCATTCCTTTACGGCACTATAACCCCATGAAGTACTGCAATACCATTTCGCAGGCGATCTTGACAAGTCAGATATACAGTTTTAAGAAGAAGTAAACTACCTCGTTCCCGCGCTCCGACGCGGGATCGCACAATAGCCTGCGGCATCCTAAACCATAAATCATCATTTACCAGTTTAGGATAAAACCTGTTCCTTTGCGATTCCGCGTCGGAGCGCGGAAACAGGATAGCTCACTTTTGGCAAAATGTGAATCTCCGATGAGAGCCGGAGGTTAAATACTATCATGGTTTTAAAAAATAAAAGGATGCCTGTACATTACAGGCATCCTCCTTTCATAGACACATTCTCTACGTATATTGAATACACATTGATTTTATACAATACCTTGCGCCATCATAGCTTTGGCTACCTTCATGAAGCCGGCGATATTGGCACCTTTCACATAGTTGATGTATTTGCCGTCCTTGCCGTGTTCTACGCACTGTTCGTGGATGGCGCTCATGATCTGATGCAACTTGGCGTCTACTTCTGCAGCCGTCCAAGAGATATGCATGGCATTCTGTGTCATTTCCAAGCCGGAAGTTGCAACACCGCCGGCATTGACAGCCTTACCCGGAGCGAAGAGCTGTTTGTGTTCGATAAAGAGGTCGACAGCTTCGGCCGTACATCCCATGTTGGATACTTCGGCAACGCACAGAGTCTTGTTTTCGATCAGCTTGCGTGCATCGTCTGCATCCAGTTCGTTTTGGGTTGCACACGGAAGGGCGATATCCACCTTCTGTTCCCAAGGTTTCTTGTTAGGATAGAACGTTGCACCGGGGAATTCGTCAGCATAAGGAGCTACGATGTCGTTGCCCGAATTACGCAATTCCAGCATATATTCGATCTTTTCGCCCGAAATACCGTCCGGGTCGTAAATATAACCGTCCGGTCCGGAGATTGTAACAACCTTACCGCCCAGTTCGGTTGCTTTCGTTGCTGCACCCCATGCTACGTTTCCGAAACCGGAGATGGCAATTGTCTTACCTTTTATATCAATACCGTGAGTTTCCAGCATCTGATGTACGAAATAAAGGGCACCGAAACCGGTTGCTTCGGGACGGAGGTTAGAACCGCCGAACTCCATACCTTTACCAGTGAATGTTCCGGTGTTTTCACGAGCCAGTTTCTTATACATGCCGTACATATAACCTACTTCGCGTCCGCCTACGCCGATATCGCCTGCCGGAACGTCGCGATCCGGACCCAGGTTACGCCACAGTTCGAGGATGAATGCCTGGCAGAAACGCATGATTTCAGCGTCACTCTTACCACGGGGAGCGAAGTCGGAACCGCCTTTGCCACCACCCATCGGCAATGTTGTCAATGCATTCTTAAAAGTTTGTTCAAAGCCTAAGAACTTAAGGATGGACAGGTTTACCGAAGGATGGAAACGGATACCTCCCTTGTACGGGCCGATCGCATTGTTGAATTGTACGCGATATCCCAGGTTTACTTGTATTTCCCCCTTGTCGTCTACCCAGGGTACACGGAAAGTGAAAATACGTTCCGGCTCAACCAACCGTTCGATGATTTTAGCTTTCTCGAATTCGGGATGCTGGTTGTACACTTCTTCAATTGAAAGAAGAACTTCTTTTACTGCTTGCAAATACTCCTTTTCGCCCGGATGTTTTGCTTCCAATGCTGATAAGATGACTTCTGTCTTCATAGTATATAATTTCTTTTTTAGATAACATTCTGTTTGCAAATGTAGGCAATAACCTGGGTTGGCAAAGTATTTTGCTTACTTTTTGATAGTTGTTTTCTATGTTATTGAACAATGTTTTTCAAGCGTTGTTCCGGTACTTCTCCGGAAGCGGTTGGCTCAAATTCAGGAGCAAACTACCTGTGAATTGTTTTTTTCCTTACATTTGGGGAGTTAATTCTATAAAAATCATCATGAGCGGAATACCGGACTTTAAAAACCTTGTGTTCAAAGACACATCGTTCGCCAATCTAATGAATAAGCGTATATATAATGTATTGCTTATAGCTACTAAATATGATGCCTTCATGCTGGAAGACGACGGGCGTGTAGACGAGCAGATCTTTAACGAATATACCTCTCTCAGCCTTCGTTATCCGCCCCGGTTTACGCAAGTGACTACAGAGGAGGAGGCACTTGCCGAATTGAAAGACCGTAACTTCGAACTGATCATTTGTATGCCGAATATGGATAACCGCGACATTTTTGCAGCGGCAACGGAAATCAAGATTCATTATCCCAATATACCGATCGTAGTCCTGACGCCTTTCTCGAAAGAGGTGTCCAAGCGGATTGCGAATGAGGACTTGAGTGCGATCGACTATGTGTTCAGCTGGTTGGGAAATGCAGAGTTGCTGCTTGCCATCATCAAGCTGATTGAGGACAAGATGAATGCGCCGGATGATACGGCAAGTGTCGGTGTGCAGATTATCCTGCTGGTGGAAGATTCCATCCGCTTCTATTCTTCCGCTTTGCCGCATCTGTATAAGTTCGTATTGGAACAGAGCCAGATGTTTGCCAAGGAGGCGTTGAACGATCATCAACGTACGCTCCGTATGCGCGGGCGTCCTAAAATCAAGCTGGCGCGTACTTATGAGGAGGCTGTACGCATCTTTAACCAGTATCGCGACAATATGCTGGGGATCATTTCCGACATGAGTTTCATGCACGATGGCGTGAAAGACCCGTATGCCGGCTATAAGTTCGGACAATATGTGAGGAAGACCGGTTTGATCATCCCTTTCGTGCTCGAATCGTCCGAGGCAACTAATAAAGTATATGCAAAGGAGTTAGGAGCTTCTTTTATCGATAAAAACTCCAAGAGCTATCCGCAGGACCTCAGGAAGAAGATCATGCAGCGGTTTGGTTTCGGCGACTTTGTCATCCTGAACCCGCAGACGAAGGAAGAGATCATGCGTATTAAGGACTTGAAGGACTTGCAGAAGAAAGTGTTCCAGATTCCCGATGATTCGCTTGTCTATCACCTGAGCCGCAATCATTTCTCCCGTTTCTTCTATTCCCGCGCCATGTTTCCGCCGGCAGAGGTATTGAAACGTGTGGACGTGAGCGATTATAAGGATATGGATGAGGCACGGCAGTTGATTTTCGATCTTATCGTGCAATACCGGCGGATGAAAAACTCCGGTGTCGTGGCTGTCTACCAGAAAGAACGTTTCGACGAATACAGTAATTTCGCCCGCATAGGAGACGGGTCGCTCGGAGGAAAGGGGAGAGGCTTGGCGTTTATCGGTGCCATGGTGAAGCGTTATCCTGATCTGGAGCACGAACATTTTGCCGTAACCATTCCAAAGACTGTCGTGATCTGTACCGATATCTTTGACGAGTTCATGGATACGAATGAGCTATATCCGGTTGCTTTGAGTGATGCGGATGACGAGACGATCTTGAAATACTTCCTGCGTGCCAGCTTACCGGCCCGCCTGATCGAAGATTTGATGGCTTTCTTTGATGTCGTCAAAAGCCCGATTGCAGTCCGTTCGTCCAGCCTTTTGGAGGATTCTCACTATCAGCCGTTCGCAGGTATTTATTCTACCTATATGATACCTAAACTGGAGGATAAATATGATATGCTCCGGACGTTAAGTGATGCGATCAAGGCGGTTTATGCTTCTGTTTTTTATCGTGACAGCAAAGCTTATATGACAGCAACATCGAATCTTATCGACCAGGAGAAGATGGCGATTGTTTTGCAGGAAGTCGTAGGTAACCGCTATAATGACCGTTTCTACCCGACAATTTCGGGTGTGGCGCGTTCGCTGAATTTCTACCCGATAGGTAATGAAAAAGCGGAAGACGGGATTGCCAATATCGCTTTAGGTCTTGGCAAATACATTGTAGACGGAGGGCAGACCTTACGCTTTTCTCCCCGCCATCCGCATAATATATTGCAAATGAGTACGATGGATTTTGCTCTTCGCGAAACGCAAACCCGCTATTATGCGCTCGACTTGAAGAATTTGACGGAGCAATTCTCCGTAGATGATTCTTTTAATCTGCTTCGCCTGAATCTGAAAGATGCGGATGCGGACGGTTCGCTGAAATTCATTGTATCTACTTATGATCCTTATGACCAGATAATCCGTGACGGTTATTATCCCGGCGGCCGTAAGATATTGTCTTTTGTGAACATTCTCCAGCACGACGTTTTCCCGTTGGCAGAGACGCTTGACCAGATTTTGCATGTCGGGCAGGACGAAATGGGACGCCCGATCGAAATAGAGTTTGCCGTGAACATTGATCCGGAGAATCCGGAACGGGCTACTTTTTACTTGCTGCAGGTGCGTCCGATCGTGGATAATAAGGAGGTGATGGAAGAAGATTTGACGCAGGTTGAACAGGCTGATACGATATTGTCGTCTACCAGTGTGCTGGGACATGGCATCGTGACAGATGTGCAGGATATTATATATGTAAAGACCGGCGCTTTCAGCTCTTCCAATAACCAGTTGATTGCTTCCGAAATAGAGAAGATGAACCGTCAGTTTACCGAAGGGGAAAAGAATTATGTCCTGGTTGGTCCCGGTCGTTGGGGAAGCAGTGATTCCTGGTTGGGAATTCCGGTGAAATGGCCGCATATCAGTAATGCCCGCGTCATTGTGGAATGCGGACTGGAAAACTATCGCGTCGATCCGAGCCAGGGCACGCACTTCTTCCAGAATCTGACTTCATTCGGCGTCGGCTACTTTACTATTAACCCGTTTAAAGGAGATGGCTGGTTCGATGAAGAATATCTGAATTCCCTGCCAGCCGTAGAAGAAACCGAATATCTCCGTCACGTCCACCTCGATGCACCGATCGTCATCAAGATGGACGGGAAGAAGAGTTTGGGAGTCGTGCTAAAACCTAATCTTTCTTCTTGATAAAGTCCGAAGGATAGTTTACGGTGTTGATGATTTCGCCACCTTTCAGGCGTATCCAGGTTTTGAAGTTCTTTTCACCTTCGGTCATTTCGATTACGCGGGCGCCGTTGGTCAGGTTGTTATACACAGTGTCTCCACCTGTATAACGACCGTAGGCCAACAGGATGCCTTTCCAGTAAACGGCGTAGTCGTCATCATGATCATGGCCGACAAATACGCCTAAGATGTCTCCCATTTCTTTCATGGATGTAAACATGCCGGAGTTGAGTTGGGGCGCACAGGCTTTTTCCTTGCGTGTTCCTACTAAAATAGCGGTTTCGTCTGCCGCCGCCTGGTTGTATTCTGGCAGGGCGATGTGGAAGAACGCTAATGAGGGTAGGGGATTGCCGCCGTTCTGTTTCGTATATTTGGCGCTGTTCTCACGGTACCATTGTATCTGGTCGAACTTGATATAGTCGTATCCGCCTATACCCTTGATTTGTGAGTAAGAATGTGAATCCAGACAGTAAAGGATTGCTGCATCCTTCTTCCCGTCGGACGATTTCAGCGGAAGGATGAAGTTCGTAGCTCCTACGACTCCGGCTACGGAATCGGTCAGGTTGTAGGGGATTGTCTGAATGATATCGAACAACTGGGTACGGGTAAGTCCCTGTTCGTTATCATGATTGCCGAATGTGACTCCGAAAGGAATTTTGCGGTCTGCGGCTAAGTTCAGTATCGTGCGCATCCCTTCTTCAGCCGGCTGCCCATAGATGACATCTCCGGTAAAAAGAACAAGATCCGGTTTCTCTGTGTCCAGTACCTCATTGATCCGTTCGACGGATATTGCCGATTTGGGATTTCCATGAATGTAATGTACATCCGTGAACTGTACGATTTTAAATTTACCGTCTTTGTTGAACTGCAAAGTCGGCTTCTGCGCATAGCCAGATTGCAGACAACCGAACACAAGCACAAGGGTAATAAGAAGTTGTTTCATTTCAATATGTGTTTAGATTATGTTTTTATGTAACAAAGGTATCGAATTATAGTGATTGGTTCATAATTCGATACCTTTTATTTGACGAATAATTGATAAACGGTTAATAACCTAAACAATTATGCCTTCTATATTTGTGGAGGAAACCAAGCTGCATAATGAGGCGATTGTTCAAATATTCCCCCGCTTTCAGCAAAATAATCATCATCAAGAACGAAAGTCCCTTTGTTGACTTTAGCCCACGATTTATCGGCTGTCGGATTATATGTCAGCATTTTATCCCACTGAGCATAATTTTGATGTCCGTTACTTTCTACCAGTCCGAGCCCTCCTTTTATTCCAGGGAAAGCGTTTAAACGTGAAGCCACAATTTTATTCCACTCTACCAGGATCGGATTAACTGTCAGATCCGCACAGAAACAAGGTATATTATTATCGTACGCTAACTGGGCAACTTTCATGGACATGCTCATCGTTTTAGCTATTGGTTTCAAGGCGATAGCTGAATATCCCAATCGGATTCTTTCCAATGCATGTTTGTCGGTATGTGCAGTCTCATCTGACACGATACGTACTCCCATATCACTTACATCATACATTTTTTCTTCGGCGAACGGCTCTTCTATAATCGCAATTTGATCGAATGCACCGATTTTTTTTGCATAGTCGAGGAAGCGTAACATGGTTTCTTTTTTCTCGTATCGGCCGTTTGCATCGAAGTAATAAGGTAGTTTTCCCGATTCTGTATATGACGTGCGGGCATTCCCGATCGCAGCATGTATCTCACTTAGCCGTTTCATGTCTTTTTCGACCATTTCTTCTTGTGTGCCAGCCTGCCCGATTTTTATTTTCATAAAAAAGTATCCGGCATCTACCGTGTCTTTTATTTCTTGGACCGGGATATTGTAAGCCATAAGAGGAATACATGCAACCTTATTATGATGATTGGAAAGACATGGGCGATAGGCAACCGGAACCATATCATCGAAATTGTTAATCCCATTTTCGGCACAATAAAGCAACCACGCTGCATTGTCTATTCCGACTAATGCATTCAGGATAAATGTCTCTTTTAAATCAGGGTTTCCTGTGATCTTTTTT
Organism: Parabacteroides sp. AF17-28; assembly: GCF_003479205.1. Lineage (NCBI taxonomy): Bacteria > Pseudomonadati > Bacteroidota > Bacteroidia > Bacteroidales > Tannerellaceae > Parabacteroides > Parabacteroides sp. AF17-28. Next base: position 182,933 of record NZ_QUGV01000005.1, read on the forward strand.
CCATATTCCCATAATTCGTCCAATATATCTTCCTGCAATTGGACCGGATTGGAAAATGTTTCCCCTTCTATCATCTGCAAGGCCCGAGTTGTAATGTTATACATCAATGCATTACCCGCGCTTTCAGAGTGTACCTCGAAAACTGCCGGATCACTCCAAAGGACGTTTTGGGTACATATTCCGAATTTCCTGTATCCATTTTCACTTCCGAGCAATGCCGCCGTTTGCCAGATCTCTTTCATCGCTCCCCCTTTAAATCCGAATGGACGTATTAAAGGCTCCCGTTCGAAATTGGCATTCGTCTCAATAATCTTTATTTTTTTCTCCCCGGGAATTCCGATAAATGTGGATTTTGTCCCTATTGTCTTACTTTTTCCCGAAGGAAGAGTATCTTCTTTGGCTGGTGGCGAACAGCTCTGCGCAGCAAAAGCCAAGCTGCTGGTCGCGGCAAAGAAGCTGCTGTGTTTTATAAAGTTTCTTCTGTTCATGATCGATTAATCTAAATTGTGTTCTTTCAACTTTTCGCGAAACCAGTCAATATCCTGTTTTAGGCAGTGTGCTATTTTTTCATGACTCATTGTCGGTGTCCGACTACCTTTGTCGGCTCCTCCCAAGTCATATTCTAAATGAATACTGAATGGACCGGAAAGTTTTAATTCTACGTATTTACGGAGAAAAGCATCAAAATCAACCATTCCATAGCCTAAAGGCATGTCTTGTATTTGCCAATGATTCCCCGTTTTTTGCCAGATAAAATCTTTGATTGGACAGCTTTTAATCCAAGGAGCAAGCAATTCCATCCCTAATGACCAAGATTGGCCACCTTCGCATATTGCATGACGAATATCATATTGTACCCCGATATATTGTGGATCCAGATCTTTTACCAGTAAGTATAAATCCCAGACAGGACCGCCAACTCGGGTTCCTGAATGATTCTGATAAGATCCATGTATATCATATTTACGATTAAGTTTTTCAAGCTGTTCAAAAGATCTCTTCACTATATCTATATTCTGAGGTATTGTTTTTGTTTTATCATAATTTATATACCCCATTCGATAATGCTGTATACCCATTTCTGCTGCTGTAGCAAGAATAGATTCTGTATATTTATCTTTTGCGTCAATGATTGTTGTTACCATCATGGGTGTCGATATACCTTCTTTTTGGAGTGTTTTTACTAAACGTGGCAGATCGCTTTTTACCTTTTCAGGTTGTACGTGTCCACTATCGCGAACAGATAAATCAGCTCCGTTATAGCCCGCTTTTGCAAGAGTTTGAGCGAGTCGTTCATAATTCAGATATTGCAAGCATTTTGTAAATACACATATTGTTTGGGAGTTTACTTTATTACTGGGAATGTTAGATATTATTGGATTATAAACCTTTTTTGCGTAGGCATTGGGGGCTAAAATAGCCCCCGTTGCCAATGTAACACTGGTCTTAATAAAACTTCTTCTAGAATTATTCATAACCAAAAAGTTAAATAGTCCAAGGTCTTCGATATTCATATCCCAGCATTTCGTTTGCTTTTTCTGAATTAAGGAAACGTTCATTTACGGCGTCCCAATGTAAGCGCTCCTTTGTTGCTAATGCAATATTGGCAAGATGTGCAAAACTTGTTGATCGATGCCCTTCTTCCAATGGGCATAAAGGAGTTTGTCTGGATTTAACACAATCAAGAAAATCTCGTATTAGTCCGGTTGTACTATCTGCACTACTGGCATCTCCTAATAGTTTCATTTTATTATCGAATGATATTTCATCAAAATGCTTATTCCAATTTTGGAATTGTCCTGGTGATGTGGGTCGGATACGGTATCCTCCTTCATATGCATAAGCAATTCCGTCTGTACCTCTTAACTCCAATTCTCCATAAGGGAACATACCGCCGCTTGTCGTTTCCATAATGCTATAGGTGATAATTTTACCAGATGCAAATTCAAATGTCACGAATGCAGTGTCATCTATATCTGCATCATGATTTAAAACGTATTTACCTCCATGGGCAGAAATGTAAGTCGGTGCAGTCTCATTCATTAGCCAACGTAGTGCATCTAAGTGATGTACTCCCCAATTCCCCATTTGAGAGGAATAATCTCCCCACCAACGAAATTTATAAGGTGCGATATTATACTGGTAAGGACGGTATGCGCGCGGACCTAACCACATATCCCAATTGAAATCTTTGGGAGGTTCTTCCGGTTGCATTTTACCGATACCATTCGGAAACAAATTGCTGATATGAGCTGCTCGGCCAACTGTTATTTGTCCGATTCTGCCAGCATGGATTTCTGCTACTAATTTTTGATAAGCTATATTTCCACGACGGTTAATACCAACGGCTACCACTTGTTTGCTGGCAGCTTGTGCTTCTACCATTTTTCGCCCTTCCCTTAAAGTGCTGGTCAGGGGTTTTTCGCAGTAGACATCCTTTCCTGCTTTAATAGCTGCAATGGTGATATAAGCATGCCAATGGTCGGGTGTTGCAATACATACGGCATCTATATCTTTATCGTCAAGTAGTTTCCTGAAGTCAGAATACAATTTGGGCTGCTTAGGAAATTTTTCACCCATCTTTGGAATCTTGTCTGTGAGATCTTTTAGCCATCGTTCATTGACTTTACTTCTATCTCTGTGAAGATAGGGCTCATAGATGTCACATAAGGCGGCTACCTCGCAATCTGGTTGTTGCATAAACAATCCTAATAATTCGGAGCCTCTGTTTCCCACCCCGATGAATCCCATTCGTACTTTATCATTTGCTCCTGTTTTATGTGAGGACGTTACTGTACCAAATATATGTGTGTTAGTTGTAAAGCCAGCTGTTAATACTGCCGCGCTTTTTAAGAAATCTCTTCTTTCCATATTATAATTATTTATTTGTTCAACTTGTTGATTATGATAATAAAAACAGAATTATTCATATCCGGGATTTTGAATTAGCAATGAATTCCTATTCATTTCTGTTCGTGGGATAGGGAAAAAATAAGCTTTGTCTAACCATGTCCTTTTTTCAAATTCATAAGGGGTTATTGTAGGGATTTCATCTGTAACATGTGTTTCCTGATCCATTTTATATATAATAGTAACACCATGAACAGGTTTATATGCCTGTGGTCCAATAGCCCAACGACGTACATCCCACATACGATGATCTTCGAATGCCAATTCGACACGTCTTTCATGTCGACAACATTCTCGTAATTCGACTCCTGTAGCTGTAATATCAGGCATGCCAGCTCTTTTTCTTATTTTATTCAAGTATATTTTTGCTTCATCATATTCCCCTAATTCAATGCATGCTTCCGCGTAATTAAGTAATATTTCAGCATAGCGGATATGTCTCCAAGGTGTATCTTGTGCAATATCTTGATATTGCCCATCCATTGATGGATCCAAAAACTTGCGAAGATAATATCCTGTATAGCCTCCTTCAAAAGCGGAAACGGTACTATTTCGTCCGTCTGGTCCATACCATAATTGCATTTCATTCTTTTCAGTATTCCAGATTTCTTTATTCCCAATACTGATAATTCCATTAGGCTCTATACTGATAACGTCAGCTGTCCGAGTTCTCCATTTAGCCCCTTCATAAAGGATTGATGCATAGAAACGAGGATCTCTATCTTTGTATGGAGTCTTAGCATGTTCAGGATTATCCCAACTGAAAGGTATGCCAGAGCGCATTTCATATTCATCAACAATTTCTCCGATAGGACAGTTGTTACCTCCTCCATGATATCCGTTAGGTGTATTATTATTTAATATGTTATTGTTATAAGGTACTAGTCTGGAGGTAAAATATCTTATAAAAATATCTTCTTCCGTAGCTTTAGGTGCCAGGAAAAGATCTGTAATATTCTGTGCAATAGAATCTGTCGGAGATGGATTAGCTTTGAACAGATCGTATAGATGCATATCTATTACTGCTTTAGCGGCGTCTTTGGCTGCTTTCCATCTGCTGTTTTGAGAACCAGTGGTATATTTTAAATATTCTGGTTTTTCGTAATTCTCAAAATTGAAAGAGTTATGTAAATCGCTGGCTGCATAAAGCAATATGCGTGATTTTAAAGCGAGTGCGGCTCCTTTGGTTGCTCGGCCATTGTTGCTACCACTATGAGTAAGAGGTAATAATTCAGCGGCTTTGTCACAATCCTCAGAAATGAACTTGATACAATCTTCATAAGAACTTCTGGCAATATTGTAATCATCTCCTAATTGATATACATTGTCTACAATGGGAACTCCTCCATAAAGATTGGTTAGATAAAGATAAGTCCATGCTCTTAAAAAATAGGCTTCTCCTTTCAAACGCTCTTTTTTTGTTTTACCATCAATGAGGGTATTATCATCCGGTAATTTATCAATACCCGTTAGAGATATGTTACATTTACGTACAATAGCATAGAGTTGATCCCATATCATACGTGGATGTCCTTCTCCTTTGGTCCACCCTGGTATATTATCCGGGTTTAAGACACAATTGTTGAAATTCATAACATCACTGTTGTCACGACGATGCCCTTCATCAACAAAGCACATTTGCATATATTTAGCATATGGAATATCCATTGCATCGTAAATACCATTAATGAATAATTCTGATAAAGCAGGATCTTTCCATACATCGGTTTCTGAGTACTCCCCTAATGGTTTTAGGACGAGTGCATCATCAGAACATGAGATGGTAAGTATTCCCATGAAAAGAAGTACTGTTGAAAAATATTTAAAACCTTTCATATTCGTATATTTTTAAAACGTTAATGCTAATCCAATACTATATATCTTATTAAGTGGATATGCGACTGCTGAAGTCGTTTCCGGATCAAAAGTTTTCATGCCGCAGATAGTGAATAAATTCATTCCACTGAAATATATACGTGTACTTTCTATACCTAATTTGCTGTATAATTTTTGTGGCATGTTATAACCGAGTTCCAAATTTTTTAATCTGATGTAATCCGATTTTCTGTTCCAGTAAGTATTAGGACCTGTTTGTGTTTGGTTCCAATATTCGGACCTATAGTTTCCGACTCTGGGTTTTGATGCATTTGTATTAGTCGGTGTCCATCTGCCTTCTAAATCTTCCATAGAGAAATTACCAGCTTCACCGGATTCCACTTCATGATATCGAGTGGCTCCGGCTGCACCTTGGAAGCCTATAGTTAAATAAAAGTCTTTATATCCAAGATCAATATTTAGCCCTCCTGTCAGTGTCGGAATATTGGTCTTGTCTGATCTGACACGATCGAGCCCATCGATTTTATTATCTCCGTTCACATCTCTGAAAATAATATCTCCAGGTTTTGCCCCTTGCCAGTGCGGATATCTTTCGAGATCTGTTTCATCTTTGAAGATACCAATTGCTTCATAATACAAGCCTGCTGAATTATCTCCGATTAGACTTGGGTTGATAGGCTTTCCTGTTGCTCGTTGATAATCTGGAATATTGGGTGATTCATCCCAGAAGATAATTTTACTTTTGGAAAAGCCTCCATTAAGGCCGATTTGATAAGTGAAATCCCCAATATTGTTATTGTATGCGATATCAAATTCAAATCCTTGGTTTTTTACTTTCCCTATATTTTCACGGGGAAGAGTCAACCCCGCTGTCGCTGGTATGGAAGCATTACGGTAGCATAAAATATTGGAACGGATATTATGAAAATAATCAACTGATATTCTTAAACTACCATTTAATGTTTGCAGGTCAAAACCGACATTGCTTTGGTTTGCGACTTCCCATGTAATAGACGGATTAGGTATTCTTAATTCTTGGAGGAATTTAGCTTCTGTATTCCCATCGAAAACAGTTGTATTTTTGGAGTCTTTCGGACTGTGCATGTTTCCTGCGGCTGAGTTATCAAAACCATAACTGGCCAGATATTGGTAAGGACTTACCCGGTCATTACCTGTTTGACCCCATGACCCACGAAGTTTGAAAGAGTTGATAAAGGCAAGTTTTTCTTTCCAGAAGTTTTCTTCAGAGATAACCCACCCTAATGAAACAGAAGGGAAAAAACCGTATTGTTTTCCTTTTGGGAAAATATAAGAACCATCATAACGGAATACAAATTCAACTAAATATTTGGATGAATAGTCGTAATTAAATCGGCCGAAATAATTAATACGGGCATCATGGCTGGCAGAGCCTGTATTGGTTTTATCAAGATCCCCTCCGGCAAATAATTCGTCAATCAATGTGGAAGCAAAATAAGTCCGGTAGGCAGAAAAATTCATGGACTCTCCTGTTTTTCTTTCGAAACCAATCATCGCCTTTAATCCGTGTGTTTGGGCAAACGTATGAGAGTAATTCACTAATGCATTTAAGGTCAAACCATGATCATCTTGCATATATTGATTTAAACTGGGGGATGAATATCCTGATGATGCGCCTGAAACAACAGGCATATTGTTAGAATCAAGCGTTTTACCATCCCAAGAGTAAAGAGTCCATGGTGTTTTCCATGTTTTTTGGTTTCTGATAAATTTATCGAATGCGACATTACCGGTAACAGTTAATCCTTCTATACCCGGGATTGTGATATCCAACTTTATGTTACTTGTTAATATATAGCTTATATTGCGATCATAGCCTGTTGCATTTGTAGCAACAACGGCAGGATTCATTCCTCCTTCATACCCAGACGCAGGATATTCGCCATAAAAAGCAACTCTATTAGGACGTCCCATTCCATAGCGAAGTAGTTCACTTAACGCTGCCGTAGAGTTATTACGATTTTCCTGTCGGGCTGCCAGATCGATACCAAGATTGATATATTTGGTAACCTTCGCATCCAGATTACTTCTTATATCCATCTGTCGATAGCTGTTTGCACTACGTTGGAAGATTCCTTTTTGATAATTGAATCCGGCAGATACAAAATATTTTACTCTTTCGCTACCCCCACGTAAAGATGCATCTACATATGTTTGCGGTGTGAACTTCTTGAAAACTAAATCATACCAATCTGTATTAGGATGCCCCCAAGGATCGGAACCATCCGCGAATAGCTTAATATCTTCATCTGTATATCTTGGCTGACGGTTGGCATATAAATCAATTTCATTAAGTGCCTGTGCGTAGGTTGCTGCATCTGCCCATTCTGGAACAATGGTTGGAGTTGCCCAACCCTGCCTAACGTTTACATTGATAACAGGTTTACCTATAATGCCTCGTTTGGTTGTGACAAGAATTACTCCATTTGCAGCCTGTGCTCCATAAATGGCAGCTGAGGCATCTTTGAGAACTGTAATACTTTCTACGTCTGCAGGGTTCAGTCGATTCATATCTCGTCCTGCAATACCATCAACTACTACTAATGGATTATTATCTCCCAGAGTATTGGAACCGCGTATTCTTAAAGTGGAATTGTCAGAACCGGGCTGTCCGGAAGTTGTGACAGCCGTTAATCCGGCGAATTTACCAGCTAATGCATTTGTGAAGTTATTAGCAGGGATAGATTTTAACTTGTCTCCCTTCATAGATGCAATGGAACCTGTGATTGTCGCTTTTTTGGTTGTTCCGTATCCGATTGCAACGACTTCGCCTAAACCTATCGCTGTTTCCTCTAATGCAATATTGAAGGTCGTTTTATTGCCGGCTGGAACTTCTTGTGTTTTCATTCCGACAAAAGAAAACACAAGAATGGCTTTTTCTGGAATTGCAGACAGTGTATAATGGCCATCAGCATTGGTTATTGTACCGATTGTTGTTCCTTTAACGGACACATTTGCTCCAATTATAGGCTCATTATTGATATCTGTTACAATACCTGAAATTGTTTTGCCTGATTGCTGTGAAGTCGTTACTCCCGGAGAACCGGTTGATAAAATAATACTTTTCTCCATTACCGAATAGCGGATGTCCGTTCCTTTGAAGAGTTCATTCAGAATGGAAAAGACGTTTTTGTTACTACTCTTTATCGAAACAATGCGGTTGGTATTCACTTGTTTGTTGTTGTAGAAGAAGTGAAACTCGGATTGCTTCTCGATTTCGTCCAGTACGTTTTGTACTGTTTGGTTCTTTATATCCAAGGATAACAAGGTGGATTGACTGTAGCTGTTTTCTGCAAATACCAATCCTATCGACACAAATAACATAAGGATGGATAGTCTCATAAATAGTGGTATTTTCTTTAAGATAGCAAATGGTGATTTTACCACCCTAAAGTATTGGATGCTAAAATAATTTGTCATAATTTTGTACTGTTTTAAATGATAAAATAGATAAGTGAGACCTGTCGCCAAACAGGTGGACCTTTTGTTTTTCACACGAGGAAATACGCCAATATTTTCTCGTGTGTTTTGCTTTTAAGGAGGACGTGCTTTCATGTTTTGTTCTTTTAAAGATTAATAATGTTGGATATTTAGTAAAGTACAACTTTGCTTTTCGTTTGAATAGTCTTTTCTCCAAGTTCCGGTTCTATTATACGATATTGGATGCCGGATGCTATTCGGAAATGCTCCAATATTTGAATTAACTGTTGGGTGTCGAATGTACCTGTGAAAGAACTTTTCTTTATTGCTTCTCTTTCTATTATAAAATCGACATTGAAACGGTGGCTTAGTTTTTTCAAAACAGCCTCTAACGGAGTGTCCCTTAAAACGATCTTACCTTCTTTCCATGCGATTTCGCTTGAAACAAACGTTTCCTTTTTCTTTGCTTCTCCTGTGTTTTTACAATAAATCACTTTCTGGTTCGGATGCATGACTAAAGTGTTTAACTTTTTGTCTTCCGTTTTATATAAAAGGCGAACAGAACCTTCTTCCAAGGTTGTTGCAATGTAATTCTCATCTTCATATGCTTCAATGTTGAATTTGGTACCCAAAACTTCAACTTTTAAATCCTCACCGGAAGATACGATAAATCTCTTGTCAGGATCTTTCGCTATCTGGAAATAAGCTTCACCGGTAAGACTGACTTCACGGGTTTTGCCAGTGAATTTTAGCGGACGGATTAATTTGGAACCTGAATTTAACCACACTTTACTGCCATCGGGCAAGTCGATGGATGTGATCATACCCGGAGTTGTTGTGAACTCCATATATTCTACGGGTTCTTCTCTCAGCCAATAATAGGCGGAGACCAATAACAATGGAATGAACAGGATTGCAGCAATACGCTGGAGCCAGATAAAAAGACCTGCCCTTTTGCGTTGTTTGATTTTTCTCTTTACTGTTTTCAGGGATGCGGAAGCATCTGTAAGTTTAATCGTATTTAGTGCCTCGGATGCAAGACAAATTGATTGTATGTCCCGTGCCAACTTTTTGTTTTCTTCTGATTGCTCAATCCACTGTTTGATTATATCTTTTTCAAATAAAGAGACTGAGCCTGTAAAATAGTTCAAAAGAGTTGTTTCATCTATATGTATGTGTTCTTCCATTTTCTCCTTTTTATATATATGACTGATGGGAAAGGAAACCTCCTAAACAGAAACCGGTTTTTTTTATTTATTTTTTTGTGATTGTTTTTTTGAGATAAAAGATTACATTTGTTGCATCTGGTAGATGAGGCCTGTGATTGTTGATTCTAAATACATGATTCTAATGCTACATGAAATTCAATATACAACTGATGAATCTCTTTTTCAATATTTAACTAAAGGAGATGAGAAAGCGTTCGATGTTTTATTTCTGAAATATTACCCTTCCTTATGTGCTTATGCGCGACAGTTTGTGGAGTATGACGATGGTCAGGAGATTGTGCAGGATGTGATGGTTTGGCTGTGGGAGAACCGGGAGATGCATACGTTTGAGATTTCTCCGAAAAGTTACTTGTTCAAAGCAGTGAAGAACCGTTGTCTGACATTGATCAGTCGCAATGAAATCAAGCAAAGAATAGTGAATACTTTATATGATGACCAACAGTTACGATATGAAGATCCTGACTTTTATATCGTGGAGGAGTTGAGCCGGAAAATAGAGGAGGCACTGCAACGTTTGCCTAATAGCTATCGGGAAGCTTTTGAAATGAATCGTTTCCAACATTTGACTTATGGCGAAATAGCAAGTCAACTGAATGTCTCATCAAAAACAGTAGACTATCGTATCCAACAAGCGCTGAAATTGCTGCGTGTAGATCTGAGAGATTATTTGCCAATATTGCTTGCCATTATTTAAAAACGATTCCTATGTATGTTTTTATAAAGTATCTATTATCTCATGCTGTTTTTTGAGGAAAGGAATACGCTGTGCTTCTCCACTTCCTGATATCAGAACGGAATGCCGTTTTAAAGATTGGATCCAATTGCGCTGCATTTGGCAGATGTGCGGACTTTGCGAATCCATCGAGTTGATGGAATAGACTCGTATCATGCTGATTTGAAAATCTTTCTTTTCGATGTAACTGTATGTCGCTTCGAAATGGATATTGGACAGATAGATATAGACTTCCTTGTTTTCACTAAATTGACCTTTGATCGATAATGCCTCCATAGAATCAAGCAAATGATGGAGCTCTTCTTTTATGTGAATGATGTCATCTTGCGAAATCAGGTTGAGGCAGGCAAAATATTTAATCTCTTCTATGAACGTGAGAAAAATATTGGTATCCCAGATAAAATAGGTCTTTTTGCATTGTTTTGTAGCCTCGCTAAGGTGTTTATGTACATCCACAATCCGATCTTCTACGTGCATCTCCGATAAAGACTTTGGTACTTTTTGCCCATTCTGATAAATCCATCGGCAAAGGCGGAATTTGGATAAGTATTCAAATGAAGAATAAAGGGTAAAAGGAAGAACGTTGGAGACTGTATGGACTTCAGTGCTTTCGTCATTTTTTACATAGTTGAATATTTGAAAGTAACGATTGGCGATATCGTAATAACTTTCCAAGGCATTGGATGGACTGTGTAAATTCAAATCGAAAGTGACTTTGTTTGAGAAATGATTACCGATAATCTGGTCGATAGAAATACCCAGCTTGTTGGATAGAAGCGCGACTTCATTGATCGTAAACGCAACTTCTCCCCGCAGCCTGCGATAAACAGCTTCTTTCCCTAAACACAATGCATCTGTCAGGTAGTTGGCAAGATTTTGCCCTTTAGGTATTCGTTCTTTTATGATCGTAGTCAGTTCGTCTAAAACGTGATTTTTCATCATTGATCCTTTCCTTTTTTAATTGATTACCGCCATTTACACAGCATTTGCAAATTTAAAGTAAGAAAACAATATCTTAGTGGCGAAAAGCAGGTTGGGATAAGTAATTGTTTTGTCTAATTGCAAGCAAAAAGAAGGGAGCGGTGACTTTGAGTAAGGATTGGCGTAAATATGTCTTTTGATATTTCGTTTTTCGAAAGAGGAGTAAGGCTTTAGTTGTGATTTTTGTAGCAAGTCCATGATGTGTAAAAACATGCTATGCCGGTTTAATCCGGTGCTGAGTGTTTTAATGTGAATCTCCAACAGCAGGCGCATCCCTGATCGGTAACCTCCGGATAGCAACTTATCATTTCGGTAACGATTCTTCCATCGATAACGCGCGCAAACCCGTCATGTTCGATGAAACCAACCGGTGCGCATGGATGAAACGGCATGCCTTTTGCCTTTCGGGCAGATTGTACCCTGCATTCATTTATACGATATATAAGAGAATCTCCTTCCCTAAAGATACTGACAGAAGGGTTCGACAATGCAGAGAATCTTATCGCCAATGCCTTCTCCAATCCCTCAAGGCCAGCTTCGTCCGAAAGGTTCAGAAAGTTTTTAATCCTTTTGGCTTCCGTACGGGTGAATTTCACCCATGCATTCTTGTCATGCCACATCGCCTCCTCCATACCGCTCTTCTCTTCCACTGATTGGAACCACATTCCGTCAAGGGCATAGATGTTCTTCGCGTATATTCTGATCAAGTCTTTAAGTTCTTCTTTTGATAATAGGTCGAGTTTGTCTGTCATGATTTTTAGAATTGTCTTTATTGTTGTTTTGCTTTATCAGATTATATCAATGGCTTTGATTACCTGGTGAATCCAAATCCCAACTCCGTTTCATCGCCATTAAATTTTGTTGCACTTCTTCGTTGAATAACTTGATGTCATCTTCAGTTAGGACATTGTTATAAAACAGGCTGAATACAGCCATGAAATAACGTGATCCGGACAACCTGTCATATTGCGTTGCAATATGCTTGTCGAAGTCAGTGATTTTTTTTTAAGATTCAGATATACCTCATGAGGTGTCTGATCTCTCAGAGGCAGTATATCTTTCACCTCCTCCAAAAACGTTTTACATTCACGTTGTAAAGCTTCGCTAATAAGTTGGCGAGCTATTACCTTTTGACTTTTTGATAGTTCCATGATTTGTATGCTGATGATTATTAATTATGACTTACTTTTAATAATAAGCTTATTTACACTGTTGATTGTTAGTGTTTTGCTCGTTATTTGTTTGAATTAAAGATAGCCAACCCCTTCGCCGTTAGCAGATACTTTTGTTGCGGGTGCTTGGGATTGTTTGGCTCTAAAGATATGAAATATTCTGCTATATAATAATGGAAAGATGGAGATGTTGATATATACAGCTTGATTAGTGGATTTTAAATATGTTAAAAATACAATAACCTCCCTTCCCGTGTGTTTTTCTATTTCGTCTGAAATCTTGGTCCATTTTGGATTGACTTTTTTCGTGGTTTTGATCATTTTGGCTGACAACAGACGGAATGGGATGCCGAGATCGTTCCGGAAAACGTACAATTTGATTGCTGTGAGACGGAAACGCCAGCAAAGTGATAAAGATTAACTCCTGGAGAATCGCCTGTAGCAAAATAAAACAGACGGCGTCCCGAATATTTGAAGGAAATTTAGGTGCTTTTTTGCCCTAAAGACGGTCCTCTTTCCAATTACGACCGTCCAAATCGCCATTACGACCGTCTTAATCTTCGCGAGGTGCCGAGTGCACTACACATTAGCACGGTCGTAATGGCAAAGAGAACGGTCGTAATTGCGGAAAACGTTCGGAAAAGGCGAAAAAGTCCCTTTTTGAGGTCAAAAAAGTGGATTAACATTTGTTTGGTTTTGGATGTCTTTCGAGCCTGAAAAATGCGTTTTGTACAATAAGTACCATTTGGAAATTAAGAATGGAAGATAATCCCATGCCCATGGAATCCGTCCCGGAAAATAGTTGCTGAAAAATTTGTAAGATTTAATGCTTTATCATATTTTTGCACACTTTTTCGATGCTGAGAAAGCAAAATCGGAATGAAAAACACAGATTTACCACCTGTTACCTTCTCCTCATTCCCTATTCGTTAAATTAAATTGATTAAGATGCGTAGTGATACGCGGAAAGGAGAAAGTTATGGATTATAAATTTGATGCCGAGCATACGTTCTTTACGTCAGATACTCATTTTAGCCATGCGAATATCATTCGTTTCTGCCATCGTCCGTTTAAGGATGTGGATCAGATGAATGAAGCACTGATTGCCAATTGGAATAGGGTGGTAGAACCCGATGATACAGTTTTCCATTTGGGTGATTTTTGTTTAGGAGGTTCCGCTGAATGGAACAATATACTTAATCGTTTGAATGGTAAAATCTATCTGATAATAGGCAATCATGACCGGAAGAACATTCGGCAAGGCTATATGAATAAATTTGAAGATGTAGTGATGCAGATGCGCATTGAAGTTGGCAAGCGTAGCATCTATTTGAATCATTACCCTTTCCTCAGTTATGGCGGTGCCTATCGAGATGTGTGGCAACTTTTCGGTCATGTGCATACCAGTCCCAATAGCACGGGACTTGATACGTCGCGTCTCGATATGCTTTTTCCCACACAATACGATGTTGGGGTAGATAATAATAGTTATACGCCTGTTTCGTATGAGCAGGTGAGGAAGATTATTCTGAAACAGATAGATAAAGCGAGAAATATATAAATAGAATGATGAATTTAAGCAGTAAGAAGATGTAATGTCTAATCGAAGCATAATAAGTGCAAGGCCTGTTGTGCTTCATAACATTACATTAATATGAGCAGATCAAGAAAAAAAGTTCCTGCGGGAGTATGCTGTTGTTGTAAGTCGCAAAAAAGAGGAAAAAGGGTTGCTTCAAAACGATTCAGAAGGCGTACAAAAGTATTGATTAGTCAGGCGAAATATGAACTACTGCCAACACGTTCCATTGAATTGACCTCTCCATGGGACTTAGGCGGTGATGGTAAAACTTATTATGGCTGTCATCCTGATTGTGAATGGTATGTCAGAGTGATGCGTAAATGAGTAGTTGGCGTTTTTCTCCGTTCTTCACTTTTACTTGCCGATGCAGCATATTAGACTGATTGACTACCAATATTTTGTGACTTAAAAGATAGAAGCCTCAAAAATTTACTTGTTTTTTCGCCGAAAATCGAAGATTTAATATGTGTATATATGAATACGGGGATAAAGTAAAGTTGCTTTCGGTGATTTGTGCTGTGATTTTTACTTTTTGGTACAAACAAATATATGATTCGTTGGAAAAAGTGTGTGATTATGGATGTTATTCATTTGAAAAAATGTATTAAACTTTAGTCTATTCGCTCGAAAAAGTGTAATTTTGCCATTGAAAGAATAAGATTGCGCTATGCTTAAGAGAAAAATAGAAACATATTTAGCCAACTGGAAACAGTCTGAGGACAGAAAGCCTCTTGTGATAAAAGGTATCCGCCAATGTGGAAAGACATACATTGTCCAGAAGTTCGCAAGGGAGAATTATGAGAGTGTGGTATATATGAACTTTATACTTGAACCAGATAAGAAGTCTGCCTTTACTGGCAACATAGATGTAGATACCATTATTCTCAACCTCTCAGCTTTGATTCAAGGCAGTCGTTTCATTGAAGGGAAAACCTGCATTATCCTTGATGAGATTCAAGAATGTAAGGAAGCAAGGACAGCCTTGAAGTCATTCCATATAGACGGACGTTTCGATGTTATTGCAACAGGTTCTCTTTTGGGAGTGAAAGGCTACGGTCAAAGCAAGAAAAAGAAAGAGGATGTAGGACAAGATTCTGTTCCCGTTGGATATGAAACAGTAATTGACATGTATCCATTGGATTTTGAAGAATTTCTATGGGCAAACGGAATCGGTTATACAGTCATCGACTCAATTAAATCATGCTTTGAGAACGAAAAGGCGGTTCCTGATGGCATCCATAAGGCAATGATGGAACTGTTGTACAGATATGTCATTGTCGGAGGTTTGCCGGAAGTGGTGAATTGCTTCCTCGAAACGAAGAATATCGAACTTATATATAAGGTACAGCGCAACCTTATAGCCGAATACGAAGAGGATATGGTGAAATATGCGGATGATGCAGACAAACCTCGTATCCGCGAATGTTTTGAGTCTATCCCGAAGCAATTGGCGAAGGAAAACAAGAAATTCCAATATTCCGTAGTTAAGAAAGGTGGAAGGGCTTCACAATACATCGGTAGCATCCAATGGTTAGAGGATGCAGGGATAGTTAGGAGATGCTATAATACGTTGATTACGGAACTGCCATTAGAGGGTAATTCCATCAAAGACAGTTTCAAGGTGTACGCCACAGATATAGGTATCCTTATGGCTATGCTCGATTATGGCACTCAAGCAGATATTTTAAAGGGTAATCTTCTTGGATACAAGGGAGCAATCTTCGAAAACCTTATGGCTGATTTCTTATGTAAGTCCGGGCAAAAGCTATACTATTTTCATAAGGACAGTGGGCTTGAACTGGACTTCTTAGTGAGGTTTAAGGGTGAATGCGTTATCCTTGAAGTCAAGGCAAAGACTGGTAAGGCAAAAAGCATGACTACGGTTCTTAAGAACAAGGATGTATATCATATCAATAATGCAATTAAGTTAGGTCAATATAATGTAGGACGTGAGGGAGAGGTACTTACGATTCCGCTTTACATGGGATTTCTTGTCGAGGACAAGATTGCAGACGTTATTATTCCCGATGTTGATTTGAGTTTATTAACTATTTGATGGTATTAATCACAGAGTTTTGAATATATGGATATTCTGACGCATTTTAGGAGTATAGAAGAACTGACCAAAACACTCTCACGTGAGCAAGGATTGCTGAGTGAAATGTTTGAGAAACGAAAACTTATGAAGTTTCCGTTGGGGCTTGCCATAGACCTTGTCGGAGGAAATGAAACCCGATTGAGAAAGTTGGTTGACTATGGTGTACTGGTGGAAACAGGAAACACAGTTGAGATTGAGAGTGACTACCTGAACTTCTTTGAGGAGGTGCTGAATGTGAACGAGGAGATTAGCGTGTTGAGCGTGCAAGAATGTATCAACACTTTGAAGGAATATATTGGATATTTCCTGCAAGAGACCAACGCCAATCGTAAAGCCGGATATCAGGACAATGTACGGCAGCTTTTAAAGAAGACCGGATTCAGAACGTTGAAGAATGTGGTGGATTTGAAGCGCAATATGGACAATGCTTATAAGCAGGAACCAAACTATATCATCAAAAAGAAGAAACTACAGAATTTGGATGAGAAGAGCCATAGCATTCGCGCCATGATACGTGAATGTGAAAAGCTGATGGATAATGAGCATGCCTTCTTCATTATGGCCAATGATCCGCATATGGCCAAGACCTGTAGCGATGTGAAACATGATTTTGTGGAAGCCTATCATGCACTTATGGAGATAGACAGGCAGATTATTTCCTATATCAATCAGATTGACCAGCAAAATCAACTTTACAAGAAAATACGAAAGCTGAAATATCTGCAAGATCAACTCCTTATCAAGACTGATACGAACCTTATACAGGTGTTGGAGGAAAGAAATCCTCTTTGGATGGAATCACGTCAATACAGTAAAGTCCGTTTGTCTTTAGAAATGCTGAGGGAAAACGAACAAGTGGTAAAGTTATTGAAGCGGATTGCTGAACGTAATGGTATACAGAAAACGGCAAGGACAGAAGCCGAACCCTTGACAGAGGAAGATTTACAAGAGCATATTCAACAACTGAAGGAGGTGGATGCTACAGAAGTATGGAATGCGTTCTTAGCATCAAGCTATGATCTGTTTGAATTCATTTTAAGGTATGACTATAAGGTAAAACGTACTATTGAAGACTATGTAACTCTTTTCTGTCAATTGGTAATCTTGCATCCAGATGAATGCCGGATGACAGGAGAATATGTAATTTATCAAGACATTGAATATCCTGTAATATATGCGAAATAATACACAAAGAATATACGAACGGTTAAGCCGGGGAGAATTTCTTTCGGTGGACAGCACAGATACCTCTATCCGTCACTTATATGAGGATATTGAGGAAAATGTGGAGGATTATGCAGACTACTTCAAGGAAATCGGTCTGCAATTGGAGTGTGGTAACGGTTACTTCTATTTTTCACGAACAGGAGAAGGCAAGCAAGCGATAGAGCAAAAACTGGACAGCTTTTCAAAATGGCTGGACTATCTGGACTTCTTGAAATGTTATAATCAGTCATTTACTGCCGGATATCAGTTCCGTAAAAGTCATTTGATAGAACAAATTAGTCTGGATATTGAGCTGAAGGAGAAGGTGTGCTATCTGTTCAAGAAATACGGTGTGGGGTCTAATATTGAGATTGTAAACAAACTGCTTCAAGAGATGCTGAATATGGGCTTTGCTGAGTGTATTAGCGAACAAGACGAGACTTATTAAGATTACTTCGGCATTTCGCTATGTTGAAGAATTGGTGGAAATAATTCAAATAGTCAATGAAGATGAAGTACCTGAATAAGATTATTTTTATCAATAGTGCCAATATCCCCTATGCAGAGATTTCTGTGGATGGCAATGTGCATTTTACAGGAACACAAGGTGTGGGTAAAAGTACAGTGTTGAGAGCTTTGCTGTTTTTCTATAATGCCGACAAACATCGTTTGGGTATTCAACAGGGACAGAAGTCATTTGATGAATTCTATTTTCGCCAATCAAATTCGTATATATTTTATGAGGTGATGCGTGACAATGGTGCATATACCATATTGGTTAGCAGATACCAAGGACGTGCTTCATGGCGATTCATTGATGCGCCCTATCAGCGTGAATGGTTTATTATCGATGACAAGCAGGTATTGAGTGACTGGGTGAAGATTCGTGAACGTATAGACAAGAATGTGGCCGTTTCTGCAAGAATAGAATCCGGTGTGATGTTCAAGGATATTATTTTCGGCAATACCCATGACCATAAATATACACGTTATGCATTAGTGCAAAGTTCGCATTATCAGAATATCCCACGAAGCATTCAAAACGTTTTTCTGAATACAAAATTGGATGCAGACTTTGTAAAGAACACGATCATACAATCCATGACAGATGAGGAATTACCCATTGATCTGCAGACCTACAGACGACTTGTTATAGACTTCGAGCGAGAGTATGATGAGATAGACTGCTGGTTCCGTCAAGCACGTGATGGCAATTATCCAGTGCGCCAACAGGCATTGAAAATTGCTGAACAGGGTCGTAAAATTGTGGCGCTCGACCAGCAATTGACTGATGTATGGCGTATGCTGAATCATGCCGTAGCTTATAGTGAGCAACGTATACCGCTTTTGGAAGTTGAAGCTACAGAAGTTAAAGTGGGCATTGAGAAAGAGCGTAACCGTGAGAAAGAACTTACAGCAGAATATGATAAAGAAAAAGACTCGCTCAATCAAGAACTTGGTGCCAAGAAGAGTAAACTGAAGGAGATAGCACAGGCAAGAAAGGACTTCGATGCTTTTGATATTGAAGCCATACTTACTCTTGCCGGCCGAGAAACAGCTATCAAACAGGAAGAAACAGAGAAACAAACGCTATTGGATGACTTATTGAAAACTCATGCCTCGATAGAGGAAAAGTACAACATAGCAAAGGCTAAACTGGAAAATGCATGTCAGGCATTCAAGAACGCTCAGAAAGAGGCATACTATCAGAAACAAGCCATACTTCAGAAAGAACGTAAGAACCTGGAAGAAGAACGCACCAAGAATAGAAATCAGATTATGGTTACTTTCAACAGTTGGCGATATGAGTCTGACGATCGCCTGCAGATATTGTTGACTGAACAGCATAAGGCTGATAATGCACTGAAGGAACTCCGTCAGTGGCATCCTATGGCCGATAAAATAAAGCAGGTGGATGAACAACTTCTGCAGTTGAATTTGACTGAGAAAGAGAATTCAGCTCAACAGACAGCAGTAAAAAGCCAGATTGACCAGATTACTGCCGAGTATGAGATGAAAGAGACAGAAATAAAACAAGCATCTCTGCGTGAGCAGGAACGTCTTGAGGCAGACCGCACACAAATTCGTGTACAAATTGCAAAGATAAATGATTTACTTGCTCATTTAGACGGTTCTTTTTATAAATGGCTTTGTGAAAATATGGGAGGCTGGGAAAATACGATAGGCAAAGTTATTGACGAGGAACGGATTCTATATGCGCAAGAGCTTGAACCTCAATTGGACGTCGCATCTGATAATCTGTTTGGCATAAGGTTGAATCTGGATAATATTGCCTCAGTGCATCGCACTCCTGACGAGTATAGACTGGAAAAGAAGAACTTGGAAGAGCAAGTGCTGCAGATTAACCGTCAGCTCATGCGATTACCTGTTACTCTTCAGGAAGAGATATCGAAACTCGGAAAGAAATATGCAACACGGCTCAATCCACTTCGGCAGAAAGTGACCTTGTTAAAGGTTGAAGAAGAACAGATACCTGTCAAACTACAGAATCTGCAAAACCACCGGCATAAGCTGGAGATGGAAGAACAGGAATGGATTGAACAAGAAAAAGAAATCCGTGAACGCTCCTTCAATGAAGCACTGTTAAGAGTGCAATCGGAGAAGGAAACTCGTGAAAAAAATGAGGCAAGGAATAAAAAAGACCTTAAAGAGCTTGATTCGTCATTCAATAAGGCTTCAAAAGCACTTGACGAGGAACTACGCATTTTCAAAGAATCACAAAATTCAGAAGCAACCCTGCGTAATCAGGAGTTTGCGGTACAGAAGAAGCAACTCGAAGAACAGCAGAAAGCGGAACTTGCAGGTAAGGGCGTTGACATGAATCTGCTTGAACAATATCGCAAAGCTTTGAAGGACTTGAAGATACTGTTGATGAGGATTGAAAAGGAGCGTCCAATAGTTATCAAATATCGCGATGCCGAGCAAAATCTTTTTGCCAAGGAACCGGAAATCAGAAAGACTATTAAGGACATCGAGCAACAACTCTCAATGATACGCCAGCGTTATGAAGATAAACGAACACGCATCGAAAAAAAATGCAAGGAAATGGAAGGACGTCAGAATATAGTCCTCAAGGAACTGGCGCATAGAAAAGAGGGCTTAAAGATTTATCATCAGATGGTCGAGAATGAATATTTGGTACCTGATACTTATCTCTCTGACGACAAGATGATGAAGACACATCAAGATTGTCAGCAGCTTTTGAGCCAACTTAGGGGTACTGTCAATCAAAAACGCGAATCAATTGACAAGCTTAAAGATATAGTTGTTAGTTTCAATCGTAACTTCAAGCCTCAAAATGCTTTCCATTTCAACACGATGCCAGTGACAGATAATGACTATCTGCAAATTGCGGTTGATTTGCAGGACTTCATGGACAATAACAAAATCGAGGAGTTCCGCAGACGTACCAGCGAGCATTATAAAGATATCCTAGGACGTATCTCAACAGAAATCGGTTTACTGATGAAACGTAGATCCGATGTAGATGGGGTGATACTTGACCTAAATCGTGATTTTGTAGAAAAGAATTTTGCAGGAGTAATCAAGAGTATTGAACTGAGAGCGAATGAATCATCTGATAAGCTTATGCAACTGCTTATGTCCATTCATGATTATACCGTAGAGAATGCTCTCTCTATTGGCGAACTTAATCTCTTCTCAAGCAACAATCGGGATGAGGTGAACCGCAAGGTCGTGGATTACCTGAAGAGTCTATCCCATCAACTGCAAAACGAACCCAATCGTCCATCTGTATCATTAGGTGATACTTTCCGTTTACAGTTTCGTGTAAAGGAGAACGACAATGACACGAACTGGGTTGAGCGTATTAATAATGTAGGGTCAGATGGTACAGATATTCTTGTGAAAGCAATGGTCAATATCATGCTCATCAACGTTTTTAAGAAAAAGGCAGCCCGAAAGAACGGTGATTTCATTGTACACTGTATGATGGATGAGATAGGGCGCTTGCACCCTAACAATATCAAAGGTATTCTGCAGTTTGCCAATTCACGCAATATCTATCTCATCAACAGTTCACCAACGTCATATAACCCTTATGACTACCGATATACCTATCTCTTGAGTAAACATGGAGTGAGGACGAGAGTAGAAAAATTATTGAAACGAATAAAATAGTTGGAGGTTATATGGCAATAAGTGCATCTATACAGGCATTAATAGCAGGAGAACAAGTCGCAGGCTCAAAGTTAAACAGTAAGTTACGTGATGAACTGTTGGCTGAAGGTATGCTATTGGTTATATCTCATGGCTCAAGAAAATCATATCGTGCCCGTGATACTGAGGCTTTAAAAAGATTTCTTATAGATAAGGATGAGAGTTTTCGCATTCTCGAAATAGATGCTTCAGATTCCCGTGCTTCTATGGCAATAGAAACAGGAAACTCCAAACTTGTTATGGTCCGTTCCTGCCCGGGATTCCCTGTAAACAGCTACGAACCTATTGAATGTTTTCTTGACGGAGAGGCTTTTATAGTAAATCCACAAGAAGGAAGTTTTCTTTTTGTCGCAGAGTGGGAGAAGTTTATAATTCCAGAAGACGTAGTAGTGATTGGCATTGAGAATATGGAAAATTTTAGGATGATTCGCAAGCAAAGAGTATTTTTTGAGGAATATCTTCAAGTGCATAAGCTTTCAAATAGAGTGCTCTTTGTGTCCAGGTATCCACAATCAACTGATCTTAGAAGATGGCTATGTGCTATTCCCAATCATTATCTTTACTTCGGTGATTTTGATTTGGCAGGAATAAATATTTTTCTCTTTGAATTTCAACAATATTTGGGTAAGGAACGTTCTTCATATTTAATTCCAGACGATGTTGGATTTCGATTGAAATCAGGTTCTAAGAAAAGATATGATGAACAGTATTGCCGTTTTAAGGATATTAAGTCAGATGTATGTGAATTGCAGCAGTTAATAGATCTTATTTGTCATGAGCGAAGAGCTTATGATCAAGAAGGTTACATATATTGAAAAGGTTTGAGAATGTAGAACATACATGCAATTTATTAAGATATAAATAAATCATACCCTAGCTGATATAATATTTGATTTTCATTTTAATTTTGCACCCGAAAAGGTATAAAATAGGATGCCTATGAATGGTCTATCAGCTACGGTCAAAATATTGCGAAAGCAATATCATCTAACATAAGAGGAACTTTCGTTGAAGTTGGGGGTAGGATTGCGTTTTGTTCGTGATCTTGAACAAGGAAAAGAAACGTTACGCCTTGATAAGATGAATCAACTTCTTGATTTCTTCAATTATGAAATGGTTGCCATTTCAAAGGAGAATAAGCAGTAAGGCAGCTTACGTCATGTATAAATAAATTAACAGAATAACATTTAAAGGTATTAGCTATGGATATATTAAGTCTCACCAAAATAACATCATTGTTCATCCTAACTTTAATAGAAAGAGACGATGGACAAAAGAAACAAATTTTGGAGACGCCAACAAATGGCTCGTGTGTTTAAGGCTCGCATGATTCTTTATGCCGCTTATGGTCATTGCATCATTCGTGAGGATGGAAGCTATTATGAACATCCTCATTGGTTTGAATTGGCAAAAGACAAATGGGCACAAGTTTACAAAACTACAGGTACTCCGTGTAGCTGTTTGATGTGCAGAGGATTTGAATATGACCGCAAGGAGTATAAAAAAGAGACTCGGCGGATTATTCGGGAATCAATGGAGTAGGCTAAATGATCAGAAACTGAATCTGTGTTTTATTGCATAGATTCAGTTTTTATTATGTGGGGCATATAGGCGGCTACATGGATTTTCTCGGAAAGTGATGTAGAATATGGAATTTATTTGCTAATTTTGCACCGATTTTGAAACGATGTAAAAACTAACAATGCAGAGAAATAGAATGAACATATTATCGAAGGTCACAATTTGGAGTAATAAACGCCCTGAATCTGTGTCGAATGTTCATGTCTTTGGCATTGAACCTTGTATTGTAAATACTTTCCAACGAACATAGCATGGTGTAGTTTATTCTACCCTGATTGAAAATATAAACTGAATAGTTGGAGAGTCTTTACCAAACTTTCCAACTATTTTGTTGTATACCCATTTGTGACAGCTACCTTACGATGCTTTTCTGTCATTTCCGTCTGATGGGTGATTGGCAAACAGATTATTAACGTGCAGTGATGCACATAAATTGAGAAGAGATGAATTATAAATTTGATGGCAATAAGGTATTCTTCACATCTGATACCCACTTTTATCACGGAAATATCATTCGTTTCTGCAACAGACCTTTTAAGGATGTGGAAATGATGAATGAAACGATTATCTCCAATTGGAATAATACAGTTGGCTTGGACGATATTGTTTTTCACTTGGGTGATTTCTGTCTTGGCGGTTCAGCCGAATGGACTAAAATACTAAATAGATTGAACGGCAAGAAATATCTGATTCTCGGCAACCATGATTTGAAGAATTTGAGGCAGGGTTATGTCGATAGATTTGAGCATGTGGCTATGCAGATGCATATAGAGGTGGACAAGCAGAAGATATATTTGAATCATTATCCGTTTCTATGCTTTGATGGCGGATACAAAGATGTATGGCAACTGTTCGGTCATGTGCATACAAGGAAGAATAATACCGGAATTGATGCCACTCAGCTTCAGAACCTCTATCCGACACAGTATGATGTTGGAGTTGATAACAATGATTTCACTCCGGTTTCATTTGCACAAGTGAAGACAATCATTGAAAAACAGGTTGAACAATCAAAAATGAAAGAGTAATGAAGATACAATATTTGAGCGATTTACATCTGGAGTTCGGGGAGAATAGCAGATATTTAAAGCATAATGAATTGCCTGTTACCGGTGATGTGCTGGTTTTGGCCGGAGATATATTCTATCTTAGGGATAGGATTGCTCCTATGATGAAATTTTGGAAATGGGCTTCGGATAATTATAAGCAGGTTCTGATTGTTCCCGGCAATCACGAATATTACAATTATTGTGATGTGATGGAACGAGGACTGCAATGGAAGTGGATGTTCCGAAAGAATGTGGGGTACTATCAGAATCAGGTAGTCCGTATCGATGATACCGACTTTGTTCTGAGTACGCTATGGTCGAGGATTAATCCGAATGACGAGTATTTCGTGTGGAAAGACATGAATGACTTTCGCCAAATCAAGTTTGACGGAAAATTGCTACAGGTAGAGGAGTTCAATCGGATGCACGATACTTGTATTGATTTTATCCGGAAAAGTGTCAAAGAGAGTACGGCGAGCCATATTGTGGTGGTTACTCATCATTTGCCTACTTTTGAGGTGGTTGCCACACAACACAAAAACTCCGTGCTGAATAGTGCCTTTGCCAGCGAGTATGGTGATTGGATTGCTCGCAGTCGGATAGATGTTTGGATCTATGGACATTCGCATAGCAATATCGACACCGAGATTGGTGGCACTCGGGTAATCTGCAACCAGATGGGATATGTTTTTGCGAATGAGCATCTTGTGAGTGGGTTTGATCCGGGAAAGTATGTTGAAATTTAAAGAGCATAAAGCAATGAATGAAAAGATAATAATAGATAGAAAACTCTTTACTGATTTGGCGAAAGAGGTTGGGCTGAACGCTTTGCATATAGAAGCATTAGGTGAAGTGCGCCATTGTGAAATCATCGTTAGCGGCGATATGCTGGAACGGCTGGTTGAAATTCAGCACCAGTTCGAGCAACTTACCGTAATGGGTGATGATGAGTATCGTGGCTTCTACATTGAGGTGCCACGACCCACTCCCGAGGAATGGGGTGATGTTGAAGAACTGATTGCTTCAGGAGAGTATCGAAACAAAGAAGCATTTCTTGCGGACTGGCTTGCATTCAATCCAACGGAAACTCAGTGGTTTCATATTGCCTCTTATAGATACGAAGAGCTCCGATCGATTCGCGTTACAGACCGAAAACATACGCATTTCATCATTACGAATCGCTCCTCTTATGCCGGTGGAGAATCAGATGAAGCATGGTGTCGGAATTCCATTGCCCAGTTTTTCGACTATTTGCAGAGGCTGGTTGATGTTATTGCTGCAAATCTCGATGGGGTCAACGACTATGTGGCGCACAATCTGCCGTACCAGCAACGGACTGGGCGGATTGCACGAAAGGAACTCAATCGGATAGCACCGAAGTTCAAAATTGAGGTGGAAGATCGGGAGACTGCTATAAAGGCTTTGGAGGATTCAGTGAAGGAACATTCCAGACCTCATCTGAAGACTATGACCATCCGGCAATATTGTATGTATTACCGCATCGCTAACGAGGTGTATGAAACATACTACCGGAAACGAGGTGTTGGAAATCGTATCTACAAAGAACAGCCGAATGTTCCGGAAGAGCTGCGAGATGTAGCCTACTACATGCGAGTAAGGTTCGTAGATGTAGACAGACTATACGACATTGACAGCCCAGAGGATTTTATACGGTTTGCAACAGACCATTATAGCGAGCTGAGACTTTCGCGCCTGAATGTCATTGCATCGAAGGTGTCGCAGCAGGGTTGGATGATAGTTGTCTCTAATAGCTATTCGGCCAATGTCGGGCTGACCATTGAGGTTGCCATAGCTCTATATAAGGCAGGAGTGCCATTGCTGATTCGTGATGCCGAGAAACTCCTGAGGATTTTGCGTGAAGAAGATTATGTGCGGCTGATTCCCAATTCATACCATAACTATATGGGTTATCAGGAGGAAGGTACTGTTTATGAACTGCCGTGGGAATACGAATGCTCGGACGATGGTGAATCGGCTTTGACTTTGGAGCAATACAATGCAATTGTTTCTCTTGCGGAATGGCAGGGTGAAGAGTTGGTGAATTCCATCGCTTGACGCTTGAATTGAAGACGCTGGCTCTTACCTTAATCATAATCATTGACAAAGGTAAAAGTCGGCTTCTTTAAAACTTTCAGCTTCATTGCCAATAATATTGGGTGGTAGAAATCAGTATTTGCATAGAACTTAAAGCATTGTTTAAATTCCATCTCTTTTAATTTTGTGTTTTTCGCAGCAACACATCATTAAATAGATAAAAAGTAATATATTTGCATATTATATGATAGGTTGGATATAGCAAAGTCATTTACGCAGTCGCTTTGCACCTTAAATAGATAAAATAATGGCAAAGAATACAATGGGAACTAAGTTACCCCGAAAATTGGAGCAGAAGATGTCGGTTGTGGGAGAGCAGATTAAATTGGCTCGTTTACGCAGGAATCTGAGTGTGGCTCAGGTGGCAGAACATGCCACTTGTTCTCCGTTGACCGTGTCTCGAATAGAGAAAGGCGCACCGACAGTAGCAATCGGAATCTATTTGCGAGTGTTGTATGCTCTACAGCTTGACGATGATATTCTGTGGCTGGCCAAAGAAGACAAATTGGGAAAATCTTTGCAGGATTTGAGTTTGAAGACAAGGGGACGTGCCTCAAAAAAGGAATAAACGATGAAAACACTATATGTATATGCCGATTTTGACTGGTTCAAGGAAACAGAACTCGTTGGTGAGTTAGGCTATGAATCTCTTCGTGGTGGAAAATTCACTCGTATCTGCCCCCTTCCGTCCACTTTAAAGTGATCCCCTAAATTCACTCGAAAGTGACCCCTTAAATTCACTTCAAAGTAATCCCCTAAAAAAGAGTTTCATTCTTGTTTATCCGGCCTATAATTCTATTTTATTTGTTAAAAACAAATAAAAGTCAGTTTTGCCCAATAAACAATTAGGAATGGAAAAGATTCGTCAAGTGTTACGCTGTTACTCCCAGGGTCATGGTACCAAAAGTATCAGCAGCATGTTAACCGTCTCGCGCAACACGGTCAAGAAATACTTACAAGTATTTCAACGCAGCGGCTTGGATTATGAAGGGGTGCTGTCCCTATCGGACCAGGAACTCTCGGAGTTATTCCACGAAAAGACCAGAGTAAAGACAGAAAGTGAACGGATGGAAGAACTAAAGTCGTTGCTGCCTGAGTATTGCAAGCGGCTTCAGAAGAAAGGTGTTACGCGTGAGGCTTTATATCGCGAGTACCTCTCTTCGCATCCGGATGGTTATGGACGCACCCGTTTCTATATTCTGATTCAGCAGCATATAGCCTGCAGCCGCCCTATCATGCATCTTGAACACAAGGTCGGTGATAAAGTGTTCATTGACTTCGCCGGTGACAAACTCTCCATCATTGACCTTGATACGGGAGAAATCATCCCGGTGGAGGTTTTTGTCGCGATTCTTCCCTGCAGCCAGTTAACCTATGTGGAAGCTGTCATGAGCCAGAAAAAAGAGGACTTGATCCGTGCTTCGGAAAACGCTTTGTTATACTACCAGGGAGCTCCCTCCGCCATCATCCCGGACAACCTCAAGTCTGCCGTTACCAAGAGCAGTAAATACGAGGCCATCTTGAATGAGGATTTTGCAGCCTTTGCCGAACATTACGGTTGTACCGTAATCCCCGCCAGGGCTTACAAAACACGTGACAAGGCGCTGGTGGAAGGCACCGTTAAACTGATTTACCGCAGTATCTATCCTAAGATACAGGAACGCGAGTTTTATGACCTGGATTCACTGAACGCAGCTACCCGCGTGGCATTGGGACTCCACAATAACACTCCGCTCACAGACCGTAAATACAGCCGGCGGGAACAGTTCGAGGAGATAGAACGTGACTCCTTGCGCAAACTAAATCCCATCCGCTTTGAACTCAAACAGCGTTACAGGGCTACCGTGATGAAAAACGGTCATGTCCGCCTGGGGGAAGATGCCCATTACTACAGCGTGCCTTGCCGCTATATAGGCAAGAAAGTCATCTTGTTATATACCTCACGCCAGGTATGCATCTATTACGGTTACGAGCTGATTGCCACCTATACCCGCAACAGGGCCCGTTGCCGGTACACGACCCTGGAAGAGCATCTGGCTTCACACCATCGCTATATCACGGAATGGAACCCGGACAAATTTATACATGAGGCGGCGGCTATCCATCCGGACGTGGAGGCATATATCCGTCAGGTGATGGAAGAGAAAAAACATCCGGAGCAAGCCTATAAATCGTGCCAGGGCATTCTTAGCTTCGCACGCAGGGTCGGCAACACCCGGCTGACCAACGCCTGTCGTTGGGCTACAAGTTACGGACTGTACAATTATCCCATCATCGAGCGCATCCTCAACAACCGGCAGGATGAGTTCCCGTTGGAAGACAGTGCCGGGCAAGAAACAGAGATGCCTTCCCATGGGAATATCAGAGGAAAAGAATATTACCAATAAACCAATCAGACTCAATATGGAAATGAATCAGGACACATTGGAAAAGATGTTAGGGATGAACCTTAAAGGCATGTATTATGCCTTTAAAACAAGTTTGGAAACACACCGGACGGAGAGTATGACCACCGACCAGTTCGTTTCGTGGCTGGTCTCGAGTGAATGGGACGACCGCAGAAATCGTGCGGTAGAGAGCTATCCGGCAGGCCTCCTTCAGATACAAGGCCACCATTGAAGAAATAGACTTCTCGGTGGAAAGGGGGCTGGACAAGAACCTCACCTAACGTTTGGCTGACCTGACTTTTGTCAGGGAACACAAAGACCTGTTTATTACCGGAAGCGCCGGAACAGGCAAAAGTTATCTGGCAACAGCTTTTGGCTTCCAGGCTTGCCAGAAAGGATATAAAGTGCTATATGCCAACACATCCAGACTTATGGGGATGCTTAAGGTTGCCAAGGCAAAAGGTACAATCCTGCAAGAACTCAAAAAAATCGAGAGGTTGGATATGCTTATACTGGATGATTTTGGTATACAACCCTTCGATTCCCAGGGGCGGATGAATCTGATGGATATCATAGAGGACAGGCATGGTAAAAAATCCACCGTCATAACATCACAGGTTCCGGTAAGAGACTGGTATGACGTTATTGGAGAAAAGACGATTGCCGATGCCGTTCTGGACAGAATTGTACATCAGGCTATACGCATTGAACTCTTCGGGGAGTCGCTACGGAAATGTAAAAGTAAAAAAGAATCGTTATATTTATAAACGAAAATTAATGTAGAACCTGGCATAACTGACAGGAAGAATACGAAGAAAACAAGAATGAACAGGATGGATGAATGGAAAAATTTAACAGGGGGCAAATTGCTGTGAATTAAGGGGGCTACTTTGAGTGGATTTTCTAACTGCAACGATGTGAACAGTATCGAGTTGTTGTCTTTTGTGCATAGAAGACTTCTCCACACCACTCGCATACCTTTTTGATTCTGATGCTACTACTTGCCATTTCTGCTCATTTTTTAATGTTTAATTCGCTTTATTTCTCCCGATTTATTCAACTATTGTCAACCATTGTGAACTCTCTCTACAACCTTTCCAATCAGTTTTCGATTGCAAACCTCCGAGACCCAAATACGGTACAAAAATGAGCTGAAAATGCACTATTAACGATAACATGGCTCACCCGATATTTCTTGGGGGGAACTTCATTAACTTTCTTGGAATATCT